>VGRJ01000099.1 GCA_016875405.1 Deltaproteobacteria bacterium
CGGGCGGCGGGCTCCGGGACGACGTCGAAGCGCCGCACGAGGACGAAGAAGCTCGGGACGAGAACGAGCGCGCGCGCGACGACCGTCGCCCACGCGGCGCCTGGCATTCCCATGGCCGGCACCCCGAGCGTGCGCGCGAGCGAGCCCGCGAAGCCAAGGGCGCCCTCCGGCGGCGTAGGCCCAAACAGGCACAGCACCGCGAAGACGACGTTGAGCACGTTACCAAGCACAAGCAACGCGACGGGCGTCTTCGAGGAGCCGAGCGCGCGCTGGATGCTCGTCACCTGAAGCAGCATGAACATGGTGCCGCTGCCCGCGAGGATGATCCGCAGGTACTTCGTGGCCACGTCGGCCGCAGCGCCCTTCAGGCCGATCAGCCCCGACACGATGGGGCCGGCGCCAAGACCGATCAGACCGAAAAGCGCCGACAGGACTCCGACGACGAGAAACGACTGCCAAGCCGTTCGCTTGACCGCCTCGGCGTCGCCCTTGCCGCGGTGGTTGGCGACGATCGTGGCGGCCGCGGTCGACACGCCGTAGCTGAAGATCGTCCCGACGGCGGCGAGCTGATCGCACACGCCGAGCGCGCCGATCGCCGGCCCGACCTCCGCCCTCGGGAGCTGCGCGATGAGGTACGCATCGACCAGGTTGAACGTGGTCTGCAAGATGGCGCCGATCGCGAGCGGCATCCCGAAGCGGAACACCTCCCACGCGAGCGGGCCCTCGAGGATGCGCCTCTGCGCGGGGTCGACCATCGTCCCGCCACCTACCACTTTCCTGGCCGGCGCGCGCCCTCCGATTGGGCGGCGCTCGGCGCGGGCACCCGGGCCGTGGCCGCCCTCCTCTCCGCCGCGCGGCGCACGTCTCTCGCGCGTATTCCCCTCCTTGAAATGGTGCTATTCGGCTCCCCGGCTGTTGCCCGACGTGCGTCCGAGACGCGCGCCGGTCGAGCGCTCCCGAGGTCGTCCTCCGCGAAGCCTTTTGCACGCGGTGAGCTACGACCCTTCCCGCCCCGAGTCACAATCTGCCACGAGTCCACCATGTCGCCGAAGCCGAAGAAGACCACGCAACTGAAGCACCTCGTCACGAGGCCCGAGCTCTCGTTCCTCATGGAGGCCCACAACGGCCTCTCGGCGAAGATCGCCGAAGAGGCGGGCTTCGAGGGCATCTGGGGCAGCGGCCTGTCGATCTCCGCGGCGCTCGGCTGCCGGGACAACAACGAGGCGAGCTGGACGCAGGTGCTCGAGGTCGTCGAGTTCATGGCCGACGCCACGAACATCCCGATCCTGCTCGACGGCGACACCGGCTACGGCAACTTCAACTCGATGCGCAGGCTCGTGAAGAAGCTCGAGCAGCGCGGCGTCGCGGGCGTCTGCATCGAGGACAAAATCTTTCCGAAGACGAACAGCTTCATCCGAGGGAGCGCGCAGCCGCTCGCCGAGATCGATGAGTTTGCCGGCAAAATCAGGGCGGGCAAGGAGGCGCAGATCGACGCGGACTTCGTCATCGTGGCCCGCGTCGAGGCGTTCATCGCGGGCTGGGGCCTCGAGGAGGCGCTGAAGCGCGGCGAGGCCTATCGGCAGGCAGGCGCCGACGCGATCCTCATCCACTCGGCGCTCCGCTCTCCCGAGGAGATCCTCGCCTTCAAGAAGGAGTGGGGAGACAGGCTCCCGGTCGTCATCGTGCCGACGAAGTACTACTCGACGCCGACCGAGGTCTTCCGCGACGCGGGCTTCTCTACCGTGATCTGGGCGAATCACGCGATGCGCTCGGCCATCACCGCCATGCAGAAGACGGTGAAACAAATCTATCAAGACCAGAGCCTCCTCAACGTCGAGAGCGAGGTCGTCACGGTGGGTGAGGTGTTCCGCCTCCAAGGCGAAGCCGAGCTCGAGCAGGCCGAGAAGCTCTATCTGCCGAAGCACGGGAAGTCGACGCGCGGGATCGTGCTGGCGGCGTCGCGCGGGCAGGAGCTCGGCGACCTCACCAAGGACAAGCCGAAGGCCATGCTCGACGTAAAGGGCCAGCCGCTCCTCTCGCACATCGCGTCGACGTTCCGCGACGCGGGGGTGAAGGACATCACGGTGGTGCGCGGCTTCAAGAAGGAGGCCTTCAACTTGACGAGCCTCACCTACGTCGACAACGACGCCTACGAGACGACGCAAGAGGTCGTGTCGCTCGCGCGCGCCAAAGACGCTCTCTCAGGCCAGACCGTTATCTCGTACGGCGACGTCCTCTTCAAGAAATACATCGTGCAAGAGCTCATCGAGACCACGGACGACTTCGTCATCTGCGTCGACGCCGCGTGGCAGTCGAGCCGGAACAAGGGTCGCTCGGCGGACTTCGTCACGTGCTCGCAGCCGAGCTCGAAGCGCGCGTTCTACGAGAAGGTCACCCTCAGGGACTTCGTCACCGACGGCGAGCGCTCGGACGTGGCTGGCGAGTGGATGGGCTTCCTCAAGGTGAGCGACGCAGGCGCCAAGGTGCTGAAGGCGACCCTCGAGACGCTCGAGCAAGATGACAAGCCGCGCTTCGACGGCATGAAGATCCCCGACCTCCTCCGCCAGCTCGCGAAGGACGGCCACGAGGTGCGTGTGCTCTACACCACCGGCCACTGGCTCGACGTCGACGCGGTCGAGGACCTGGTGCTCGGCGCGAGCTTCTGACCCCCTACTGGCGTGGGTCGCGGATTGGTTCAGCGCCCCGACGGCTCCGTCGCCCAACGCCCCCGCACGTCACGACGAGGACTCATGATCACTGCCGAGAGCTTCATTCAAGCCGCCAAAGGCCACGGGTTTTCCCTGTACACGGGCGTGCCTTGCTCGTACCTGAAGCCGTTCATCAACTACGTCATCGACACCGATGGCCTCGAGTACGTCGGCGCGACGAACGAGGGCGACGCGGTGGCGATCGCGTCGGGCGCGGCGCTCGGGGGGAAGCGCTCGGTCGTGATGTTCCAGAACTCGGGCTTCGGCAACACGGTGAACCCGCTCACCTCGCTGAACATGATCTTCGACATCCCGTGCCTCGTGATCACGACGTTGCGCGGCGAACCTGGCGGCCCGAAGGACGAGCCGCAGCACGCGCTCATGGGCCAGATCACGACCGGCCTGTTCGAGCTCATGCGCATTCCGTGGGAGTACTTCCCCACCGAGGAGAGCGAGATCGCTCCGGTACTCGAGCGCGCCACGCGGCACATGAACGAGACGCGGCAGCCGTACGGCCTCGTCATGAAGAAGGACAGCGTCGCGCCTCACAAACTCAAGGCAAAGGCGGAGCCTCGACCGGTGGACGCGGCGCAGCTCACGACCTCGTTCCCCTGGCCGAGCGAGCGCCCCTCGCGCACCGAGGTGCTCTTGGCCATGCAGCGCTCGCTCCGAAAGGGAGATGTCGTCGTCGCGACCACGGGCCACACCGGACGCGAGCTCTACGCCCTCGAGGACAAGCCGAACCAGCTCTACATGGTCGGAAGCATGGGCTGCGCCGGCAGCTTCGGGCTAGGCCTCGCACTCGCACAGCCGAGCCGACGCGTGCTCGTCCTCGACGGCGACGGGGCCGCGCTCATGCGCCTCGGCGCGCTCGCGACGCTCGGGTTCGAGCGCCCGAAGAACCTGCTCCACCTCTTGCTCGACAACGAGCTCCACGAGTCGACGGGGGGGCAGTCCACCGTGTCGCACTCGGTCGACTTGGGCCTCGTCGCGGCCGCCAGCGGCTATCCGAAGGTGCTGCGCGTCCCCACCTCGGAGGGCGTCGCGGCGCTCGTCGCGGCCGAGACCGCCGAGCTCACCTTCGCCCACGTGAAGACGCGCCCCGGCTCGCCTGAGGACCTCCCGCGGCCGACCGTCACGCCGACGCAGGTGAAGGACCGCTTAACCGCTTGGATGAAGGAGAACCCATGATGAGCGACGAGAGCCCGATGAAGCTCCTGAACCCCGGACCGGTGACGCTCACGGCGCGCGTGAGGGCCGCGCTCGCGCGCCCCGACATGTGCCACCGCGAAGCCGAGTTCGCGGACATGTGCTCGAGGATCCTGAGCAAGCTCGGCGCGGTGTATCCCGCATCCCAGGCCGGGTACACGCCCGTGTTGCTCACGTCGTCGGGCACCGGAGCGGTCGAGGCGATGCTCTCGGTGGTACCGCGCCGAGAGCACGCGAAGGGGACGCGCACGCTCGTGGTCGCGAACGGCGTGTACGGCGAGCGCGCGGCGGCAATGCTCGCGGCGCAAGGCAAGGAGCACGACGTCGTCTCGTCGCCCTGGACGCGCCCGATGGACCTCGCCAAGGTTGACGAGCTGCTTGCGAAGGGTGGGTACGCCCACGTCTTCGCGGTGCATCACGAGACCACGACGGGACGCCTCAACGATCTCCCGGCGCTCGGCGCGCTCTGCAAGAGGCACGGCGTGAAGCTCCTCCTCGACGCGGTGTCCAGCTTCGCGGGCGAGGACATCCGCTTCGACGAGTGGAACCTCGAGGCGTGCGCGGGCACAGCCAACAAGTGCCTCCACGGCGTCCCCGGCATCGCGTTCGTTCTCGTGGCCCATGAGGTCTTCACGGCGCGCGAGACCGGCGCGACGAGCGTCTACCTCGATCTCTTCCGGTACCGAAGGGAGCAGACGAAGGGCTTCTCGCCGTTCACGCAGGCGGTGCACGCGCTCTTCGCCCTCGACGAGGCGCTCGATGAGCTCGCAGCGCTTGGCGGCTGGGAGACGCGCCACCAGAAATACGTCGCGTTGACGAGGCAGGTCCGCGAAGGACTCTTCGCGCTCGGGATCCAGCCGTTCCTCGAAGACGCGGACTCGACCGGCGCGACGCTCTCGAGTTACCGCCTGCCTCGAGGGCTCACCTACGAGGCGCTCCACGACCACCTGAAGCGTAAAGGTTTCGTGATCTACGCGGGCCAAGGCCCCTTCTCGGGCGAGATGTTCCGAGTCGCCGTCATGGGCGACGTCGACGCGACCGACATGACGCGCCTGCTCGCGGAGGTCCGCGCGACGATGCCGTGAGCCTCGCCGGGCGTCGGGGGGATGCCGGCGCGGCACGTCATGAAGATGGTTACGCCCGGGAAGCGTGCTATTCGGGTCGCTCTTGAGGCTCAGGTCGCCGATGTCCCTCGATACGCTCGACACGCAATCCCCACCGACGCCGCTCGCCGTCGCGCAGGTGGGGGCGAAGGCCGCCGCTCCGAGCCCGCGGTTCGCCCCCGAGGACATCGCGCCGCTCCCCGCCGAAGAGGTCGACGCGCTCCTCGACGAGATGACCGATCCGCTGAACCGTTATTATCGGTACCCGGTCGCCAAGGGGATGTTGCCGCTCTTCATGCGGCTACCGTTCACGCCGAACCACATCACGGCGTTCCACGCTTGCCTCGGACTCGCGGCGGGCGTGCTGATCGCGCGGGGCACGCCGAGGGCTCTCGTCGCGGCGTTCGTCTTCGCCGAAGCACGCATGATCTTCGACTGCCTCGACGGCGTCGTCGCTCGCGCGAAGAAGCTCGGGTCACCCCACGGGCGCACCATCGACGAGATGGGCGACGCGGTGGGCTACGTCGGCATGCAGCTCGGCACGCTCGTCCACGTGCACCAGCATCAGCCCGGAGAGAGCCTCGCCTTCATGATCGCCGCCGGCATGCTCGTGCCGGGCTGGATGGCGATGACGTACGACTACTACAAGCGCACCTTCACGAGCTTCCTTCGGGGGATGAACGACAGCCCCGCCGAAGAGCTCGTGCGCAAGAGCGCGAGGCGCGCGCGTGACGGCGAGGGAGGGTTCGTCATCCGCTTTGCTCTCGTGTTCGAGTGGCTCCAGGCCACGCTGCTCACGCCGTTCGCGCTTCCGGAGCTCGTCAGGCGCGTACGAAGGGAGACGGTCGTCCCCGGCTCCGGGGTGACCGATCCCCAGCTCGCAGCCGCAGCACGAGGGGTGCGCCTCCGCGCAAGGACCCCCGGCTTCCGCCGACTCTTGCGCTTCACCTCGATCGTCAGCGGCGACAACGCCATCGCCTTCTTCAACTTCGGGCTGCTCACGTTTGCTCTCGCCAAGGTCGAGAAGGCGATGATCGCGGCCGGCTTCCTCACGTTCGCCGTGGTCACGCTCACGTGCGCGGCCTGGGTGAAAAAGGGCGTGCGGAACGACGCGGCGTGAGTCGCACGGAGCCTCGAATGATCGACAAAGCCGTCATTTTGGCCGCGGGACTCGGCAATCGCATCTCGGCCGTCGCGAGAGACGTCCCCAAGCCCCTCTTGCCGCTCTCGGGCGAGCCCGGCTCGTCCCCCACCTTCCTCGACTGGCACTTTCGCGCCCTCGAACGCGCAGGCTGCAAGGAGGCGTACTTCGTCGGCAACGCGAAGACGTTCGGCACCAAGCTGCCTGAGTCGACGACCATGAAGAGCGCGTGGATCTTGAACCCGACAGAGGACGTGTCGACCTCGGGCTCGGGGCACTCGGCGTGGTTCGCATGGGGGAGCGAGCACCGCATCCTCGATGGAAAATCGCGTGTCGTGCTCATGGACGCAGACATCCTCTACGACCCCTCGATCTACGAGGCGCTCGCGGCGGGCCCGAGCACGGGGCCCTCGAAGACGCTCGTGTGCACCGAGTTCCGCGACACCCAGGAGGAGGTCCTCGTGTTCGCGGACCCGAGCGCGCCGAGCGTGCCGGTGCTCCACGGCAAGGGCCTCCTTAGAACTCCGATGACCGAGAGGCTCCAATGCGTCGGCGAGGCCACGGGAATTCTCCTGTGGGAGCCGGGCGACCACGACGCGCTCGCGCAGGTAAACGACTGGGTCGTCCGCTACTCGACGGCGAAGGCCCGCAGCGAGCACGAGGACGTCACGCAGCGCATGATGATGGCTGGACGCATGCAGATCGCTGGGTTCGCGAGGCACGTCCCCTTCATGGAGTGCGACACTCCAGACGAGTACCACGTGCTCACGACCGAGATGTTTCCGCGGCTGCGCGGCACGCTCGGCATCTGACGGGCGACTCGCGTCCTTGCGACGCCCGCGGCGCGCTGCCCGACAGGGCCGGGGTTCGATGAGGTTGGGGCCCCTTCGGATGGCCTCGACATCCGGCCTGGCCGTGGTAAGGTTTGCAAAGTGTTTGCACACGGATTGAGCGACGGCGCCCCAGGGGACTCAGCCGAGGGCGTAGGGCGGATGCTCCTCGAGGAGGCTCACCCGTGAGCGAGCGGCTCGTCGTCGGCGCCCGGGTCGCGGAGCGATTCGAGCTCACGGCGCTCATCGGTGAGGGCGGGATGGGAGCCGTTTGGGCCGCGCGGCACCTTGTCACCGGGAAGGCCGTCGCGCTGAAGGTGCTGAAGGGCTCGAGCCCCGAACACCGTCGCCGCTTCGTGCAGGAGGCGCGCGTGGCGGCGGCGATCCGGCATCCCAACGTCACCGAAGTGCACGACGTCCTCGAGCTCGCCGACGGGCAGCCCTTCCTCGTCATGGACCTGCTCGAGGGGGAGCCCCTCGGAGACGAGCTCGTCCGCAGGGGAGCGCTCCCGGTCGAGGAGCTCATGCCGATCGCGCTCGAGGTGCTCGCAGGCCTCGGCGCGGCGCATGCCGCGGGGGTCGTGCACCGCGACATGAAGCCGGACAACGTGTTCCTCGCGCGGGGCCCAAGCGGGGAGCGGACAGTGAAGGTGCTCGACTTCGGCATCGCCAAGTTGACGGCGATGTCGAACGCGATTCGACACACGGCCGCCTTGACGCAGACCGGGAGCGTCCTCGGGACGCCCCTCTACATGGCCCCCGAGCAAGTGTTCGGCGAGAAGGATCTCGATCACCGCGCCGACCTGTGGTCGCTCGGGGTCGTCCTCTACGAGGGCCTCACCGGCGCCTGTCCCATCCAGGGCGACAACATCGGGCAGATCTTCAAGTCGATAAGCCAGCGCAGCTTTCCCCCGCTCGTCGACCGAATGCCGGAGCTCGACCGCGGGGTCGCGCGCTTGATCGATCGCATGTTGTCCGTGCGACGCGAGGACCGGCCGTCGTCGGCGCGAGCCGTGGCCGAGGTCATCGCGCGACGGCTTCACCTGCCGATGCCGCCGTTCGCCGACCTCCCGGGCGGGGTCGACGACGACGCGCGCCGGACGGACGACGACGACACCCTCGCCCCCACGCTCGCTCAGCCGCGCAGCTCGCTCGCGCGCTCGACCGTCGGAGGCGCCTTGCTCGCGCTGCTCGTGGCGCTGCTGGTGGGCTTTGCAGCGGCCAAGCGCTCCGACGAGCGCACCGCGACGACCGCCCTCACGGCCGAGCCCGCCCGCGCCGCCGCGAGCGCCGTCCCGACGAGCGACGCGAAGGCCGCGACCACGACGAGCGCTTTGGCCGCGCCCGCTACGCGAGCCGCCGCCGTCGCGAGCGGCACCCCCGAGCCGACGGCCCCGACGACGGCTCGGGCCCGCAAGAGCACCGAGCCGCCCGCGAGCACGCTCGCCCCGAGCAAGCCGAGGCCCGATGCGCCGAGCCGACCGACGAGCGCGCCCATCACAACCCCCGGAGGCATCCATCATGAGTCGCCCTACTGAGTCGATGCCGCGCGTGACGAACGTCGCGTCCGCAGCGGTGTTCACCGCGCTCGTCCTCGTTGCGCCTTACGCTAGGGCCGGCGTCCCCGCTCGCGGGACCCCGGCCTCTTCGAAGGGTGTCCTCTCCCGCACCGGGCCATCGGCAACGAAGGGCGCGGCCACGCCGACGCCGAACGGAGATGCCGCGCGCGACGAGGCAGGGGCCGCATTCAAGCTCGGGACGAAGCTCGTCTCAGAGACGAAATGGGGCGAGGCGCTCGCAGCGTTCGAGCGCGCGCAGGCCCGCGTCCCGCACGCGATCACGCTGTTCAACGTCGGGGTATGCGAGCGCGCGCTCGGTCGCTACACCGCCGCGCGTCGGACCTTCAAGGCCGCGCTCACCGAAGACTCGGAGCGTCGCACCGTGTTGCCCCAACAGCTTCGCATGGACGCGACGGGCTACCTGAAGGAGCTCGAGCGCTTGCTGTCCCGCGTCGAGCTCCGCGTCACTCCGGCGGAGGCGAGCCTCGCCGTCGACGGGCGGCCCGTCGTCCGTGCGGAGCAAGGCTCGGGGACGCCGATGGTGGTCGCGGGCCTCGCGCCGCCAGGCAAGGGTGAGCCGATCCCCGCGGCGGTCTTCGAGCTCGAGCTCGACAACGGTCGGCACGTCCTCACCCTCTCGCGACCTGGCCACAGCGACGCCATCGTCGCGCGTGACTTCGCGCCGGGTCGCACCCCCGCGCTGACCCTCACGCTCGACGAGCTCCCGGCGACGATCGAGATCTCGTCGGATCAGCCCGGCGCGCTCGTGACCGTCGCAGGGCGCGATCTCGGGCCCGCCCCCGTGACCGTACTGCGCCCCGCCGGCTCGTACCGCGTCCTCGTCGAGAAGGATGGGTTCGTCCCAGCCGAGGCGCGCCTCGACGTGCGCGCCGGCGAGGCCTCGACGTTCCGCGCATCGCTGCCGCTCGACAAGCCGTCGGTCGTGAAGACGTGGTGGTTCTGGACGCTGACCGCGGGGGTCGTCGCGGGCGCGGGCGTGGGCGCGTATTTCCTCGCGCGAGAGGCCCCGCCGCCCGTCCGCGCGACCGTCGGCGAGGGCACGCTCGGCTGGACGGTGCCGCTGCCATGAGGGGCACCCGGCTCCTCGTCAGGAGCGCGCTCGCCGCGGGCCTCCTCACGGCATGCGCCCTCGAGCCGGAGGTGCTGCCGCCGTACGCCGAGGTGAAGATCGTGGTCGACACCGACCTCGACGTGCGCGCGTTCGTCGCGAGGCTTCAGGTCGATCTCTACGACGAGGACGAGGCCTGGTTCTTCTCGCGCACGGTGCAGCGTGAAGCCCCCGCGCAGTGGCCGAACAGCTTCGTCCTCACGGGCCCGCGCGCCGTGGATCCGGGCGCGACCCCCAAGACCATCCTCGTGAGGCTTCGGCTTCACCCCGATGGAAAGCTCCGCGACTATCGAGGCGAGCGCTACTTCCCTCCTTCGTTCCTCGACGGCGCGACACCCGAGGCGTGCCTGCCGCTCGCGCCGAACACGTTCACGAGCGAGCGCGACGTGAAGCCCCTCGCGCAGCGCGCCGAGGACGGCTCGCCCTTGCCCCCATTCTTCCCGCAGAACGAGCCGCTCCCTGACCTCACGATCGATCGGCTCGTCGCCGTGCGCATCGTCCCGGGCGTGCAGGGCGAGGTGCGCGTCACCCTCGAGGGTCGCTGCCTCGGAGAGCAGGCGAACTTCGGTGAGTTACCCGCTCCAGGAGACGAGCGCACCTGCATCGGCGGCGACCTCGCCACGCCCGCCGTGGCCGATGCGCAACCGTCGCTCGACGACGCGGTCCCGTTGGTCGGGACGTTCGCTCCGCCGCGGCCCTGCACGGCCACCCCGAAGGACGGCCCGCTCCAGTCGTTCGAGGACGAGGTGTGCGTCGACGGCGGCGCGTTCTTCCTCGGCGATCCGGCGGTGTTTGCGTACGGCGTCTTCGACGGCGTGCCGGAGCACGTCGCGATCGTTCCTCCGTTTCGGATGGATCGCTTCGAGGTGACCGTCGGTCGCTTCCGAAAGGCGCTCGCCGACGGGCTGCTCGAGGGCGTGCCGCTGCCGACGGCCAACGAGGCGCCGATCGACGCGAGCGCGGCCGCTCCGTTGCGTCAGTGCACCTTCAGCGCGGCCCCTCACGGGCGCGAATTCCATCCGCTCAACTGTGTGACCTACGCGACCGCGCGTGCGTTCTGTAAGGCCATGGGCGGCGATTTGCCGACCGAGGCGCAATGGGAATACGCGGCCGCGGCCTCGGGACGCGGCGGACGCGAGACCCGCTACGCGTGGGGGTCGATGGACCCGGACTGCACGCGCGCCGTCTTCGGTCGCGCGGCTAAGCCTGCCTCGGGCTCGCTCTCGTCGTCGGATTCGAACGCGTGCGCCACCATCGCGGAGGACACCGGCCCACAGCCGCTCCGCGAGAACGAGGGGACCTCGGGCGACCTCACGCCGAGTGGCATCGTCGGGCTCGGTGGGAACGTCCGCGAGCTCACGCTCGACGATCACCGACCCTACTGCTCGCGCTGCTGGTTCCGTGCGCCGCTCGACGCGCCGGCGTGCGTCGAGGACCCGAAGGCTGCGCGCACCGTCCGCGGCGGAGACTGGGCCTCAGACACGGACGGCCTGCTCGTGGGCGTGCGCAGCGAAGGTCTCGCCGAGGGCGCGTGGTCGCCGCGCGTCGGGTTCCGCTGCGTTCGCCCCGGCGAGGATGGATGAGCGCTTTGAATTTCGAGCGCTACGCTGGTGACCCACCCATGTCCGAAACGGAGGCCACCCGATGACCACCCGCTCCCTTCACACCGTGCTCGCGCTGCTCGGCCTCACCTCTGCGTGCGGGGGCGAGTCGACTCCGACGCTGCCGCCCCCAGGCCATCACGTCGTCACCATCGACACGGACGCGATCGTCCCACCGGATCCGATGCGCACGGTCGACGCGAAGGCGCCGATCCCGCTCTTCGACCGGCTCGAGCTCGCGGTCCTGCGCGACGGCGAGACCACGCCCGAGGCTGAAAATGTTCGGGATTTTCAGGTCGATGCCTCACGGTTCACGGACGGCGGCGCGTCGTTCACGGTGCAAGGGATGCCCGGTGAGCGCGTTCGAGTGAGGGCGCGGCTCTCGCGCACGGCGAGCACGTTCGGCGGCGTGTCTCGCCCCGAGTCGACCATTGAGGTCACGGCCGCGCTCCCGCCCACGCCCGACGAGGGCAGCCTCGCCACCACGCTGCTGCTCCTCACCGAGGACGTGGGCGTCCCCCAGGGCTCGTCCGAGTCACCGCTCGAGGTCGACGCCGCCGAGAGCGCCCTCGTACGCCCCTCCACCTCCGAGCCGAGCCGCGTGAGGACCTGGGCGCAAGCGGCCGCGGTCCCGTGCAAGGGAGAGCCGCTGAAGAGCGAGACTTGCATCGAGGGCGGGGCCTACTGGATGGGCAACCCGCTCGTGAAGGGCGACGACTTCGTCGAGTCCGATCGGCAGCGCCTCGTCGTGCTCTCGCCCTATTTCCTCGACACTCGTGAAGTACGGGTCGGAGAGCTTCGGACCTGGCTCGCCACGCAGCCGAAGGAGCTCGCCGACAAGGTCGTCCGACGTGGCGCCGACCTTACGAAGGAAGACTACTTCTGCACGTACTCGGACGTCGCCGATCCCGCGAACGACGCGCTCCCAGCGAACTGCCTCGGGTGGGAGGTCGCGAGCGCGTACTGCAAGGCGCGCGGCGGGGAGCTGCCCTCGGAGGCGCAGTTCGAGTACGCGTCGAGCGAGCTGCGCTCGGCCCTCTTCGTGTGGGGTACCGACGAGGCGCCGCTCTGCGAGGCCGCGGTCTGGGGGCGCAGCGGACTCGAGGGGAGCGCCATCGCCGCCCTCGGCTCGAGCGAATGTCAGACGATCACCGGAAAGAACGGCGCCCAGCCGCTTCCCGACGAGCCCGACGCGCGCAACCTCACGCGCCTCACCGATCGCATCACCATCGGCGGCGTCGAGGTGTTCGATCTCGCGGGCAACCTGCAGGAGTGGGTGCGGGATCGCTACAACAAGCAGACCGAGCCGTGCTGGCAGCTCGACGGCACGAACGTCTTCTTCGACCCGGTGTGCACGACGCCAGGCTCGCTCGGCGGACGCTCGGTCCGCGGCGGCTCGTGGCTGCAGGATCGCGAGTTCCTGCGCGCCGCTTACCGCGCGAGTCGCGCCGACGACGAAGGCGGGAGCTACGCCGTCGGGTTCCGCTGCGCGCGGCCCGCAGGCTGACGCCCCGGTTGTGCGCGGCGCGTCCTCGGCGCACGATGCGCGCATGCCGTGGATGAACGCGCTCCGACGCTGGCTCGCCGCGAGGCTCGCCCGTGCCTCGGAGGAGCCGCGCCTCGCCCCCGCCGCTCGTGTCGACGTCGCGGAGGCCCAGCGCGAGCAGGGTGAGCTCCGCGAGGCGCTCGAAGCTGCGCGTCGGCAAGCCGCGGCCGCCCGCGAGGCGCACGAGCGCGAGCAGGGCGAGAGTCGCGCGGCACGGGAGGCCGCCGCGCGTGAGCTCGCCCATGCCAAGCAAACACTCGCCGAGGCCCAGCAAACGCTCGAGGTGACCGCTCGTGAGCTCGTCGAGGCGCGTGGCGAGCTCTTGGCACGTGAGCGCGAGCTCGCCGCGGCACGAAGCGTCGAAGCGACGCCGCGCGCGGTGCGCTCCGAGGGCGTCCAAGGTCGCTCCTCGAACGAGGACGACGAGGACGAGGACGCGAGGCGCCCCGCGCGCACAGGAGGGAGGCGCGTCGCGGAGCTCGAGGCGCGCGTCCGCGATCTCGAGGCTCACGCCGCGCGCTTGCTCGGTCGCGCCGAGGACGCCGAGCGCGAGCTTGCCCGAAGGAGCGAGAGAGACCGTGACGCCGACGAGGCGCGGCCGCGACGACGTGAGGTGACGAGCCCTCTTCCGAGGGAGGACTCGCGTCGACCCGACGCGCACGCCGACACCGAGCCTTCGCGCTCCGTAGACAACGCGTCGCGCGGCGCGCTCGCCGAGGTGTGGTGGAGCCCGGGGCAAGACTGCCTCGAGGCGATCCACCGGCGCATCGACGAGGCCGACCGATGCATCGACGTGTGCGTCTTCACCATCACGGACGACAGGCTCGCGCAGGCGCTGCTCGCCGCGCATCGGCGCGGGCTCGCGATCCGCGTCATCACCGACAACGACAAGGCCGAGGACGAAGGCTCGGACGTGCATCGGCTAGAGCGCGCGGGCCTCGAGGTCCGCGTCGATCGGACCGAGTACCACATGCACCACAAGTTCGCGGTCTTCGACCGGCGCTACGCCATCACCGGGAGCTACAACTGGACGCGTGGCGCAGCGCGCAACAACGAGGAGCACATCGTCGTGACCGACGAGCCTCGCATCGTCGCCGCGCTCGCGAGCGGCTTCGAGCGGCTCTGGCGCTCGCTCGGCCCGGCCACGAGAGGTGGGCGCCGGGGCTCATGAGCCCGAAGCGTTGGCGCGCCGTCGTCGAGCGAGGGCGAGCCCCGTCAGCCCAAGGCACCACGCCGGCGAGACAGCGCGCTCTCAGCGCCCCTCGACGCCGCTCACACCGCAACCGAGTCGCACGCCGCCCTCCGCCTTCGCCCCGATGACGTCGCTCTCGGCGACAGGCGCCTCGTCCGACTCTTCGTCGACGCGACAGAGGCCATCGTCACCGCAGCGCTCACCGTCAGGGCACGCGCCGTAGCTCTCACCAAGACCGTCATCGCCGCAGCTGCGCTCGCAGCTCGCGAGGTCGAGGTAGTTGGCGTGCTTGCCCGCGGCGACGCACACGCGTCGGTCGAAGGCGCGACGACGCACTCGGACCACGTGCCGCCGACGGGCTCCCCCGCGAACGCGCGACCGGCGCCGAGGGCGACGAGCGCGAACGTGGCGAGCGCGGCGCATGGCTTTGGCATGCCGCAATCGATGCCACGAGCAGGGGCCGCAGATGTAGTCAAGCGTCTACATCTCGGCGCAATTTCAGATGGTCCGCGTCGCCGCAGGGGGCGTCGCGCGCACGAATCGCCGCTGCCCGGTGGCGTCACCCCGTCACGAGGTCGACGCGACGTGCTCGACCGTGCGCTCGAGGAGACGCAGGAACGCCTTCACCGATCGGTCCAGGTGGGGGATCGGCGTGTCCTCGAGGCGGGTGTGCGAGATCCCCGGGGAGGACTGGGCGAACACCATCACCGTGGGCATGATGCCGGCCATCTCGGCGGCGTCGTGGAGCGGCCCGGAAGGTAGCTCCGGCGCGCTTCCGGTGAACTCCTTGACCGCGTCGGCGCAGAAGCCGAGCAGCGTCGGGTCGAACGGGCGCGGCTCGATCGCGAGGAGCGGGCTCCACTCGACCGTGCAGCGGTTCTTCTTCGCCGCGACCTTGGCGGCCTTTTCGGCGGCCTTCTGCATCTTGGCGAGCACCTTCGCGTCGAGCGCGCGCAGATCAAGCGAAATGTCGGTCGTGCCGGACACCGCGGTCACGAACCCCGGCTCGACCTTGACCACGCCGCACGTCGCGACGACGCGAGTCTTCGGCGTCTTGCCCGAGAACGCGAGACCGACGTCGCGGCACGCGAGCGCGAACTCGGCCGCCGCGAGGAAGGCGTCCTGGCGGAGCGGGATGGGGGTCGCGCCGGCGTGGACGGCCTGCCCCTTGAAGCGCACCATGTGGCGCAACACCCCCATCGTCCCGAGCACGACCCCTGCGGGCTTCTTTATCGACTCGAGGACCGGCCCCTGCTCGATGTGGAGCTCGAGGTACGCCTTCGGGTCGCGAGCCTTCAGGTACGCGTGCGCCTCGTGCATCCGCGCGAGCTCGATACCGTTCTCTCGGAGCGCGTCGGGCAGCTTGACGCCGCTGCGATCGACGAGGTGCGCGAGCTCCTTCTCGGCGTCGAGCGTCCCTGCCGACGCCGCCGAGCCGGTGAGGCTGCGACCGTAACGCGCGCCCTCTTCGTCGGCCCAGTCGACGAGGTGGAGCGTGACCGGAGGCGTACCGGCGGCCTTGTGTCGCCGGAGCGCCTCGATGCCCGCCACCACGCCGAGCACGCCGTCGAGCCAGCCGCCGCTTGGCACCGAGTCGAGGTGACTGCCGAACACGACGCTGTCCTTCGAGGCGCCCTTCAGCGAAACCCAGGCGTTGCCGGCCGGATCGAGCTCGACCGGCAAGTCGAGGTCTGCCCTCACCTTCTCGGTGAACCACGCCCGCGCCTCGCGCCACACCGGCCCCCACGCGACGCGCTGCGCCCCACGCTCGTTCGAGGTGCGCTTGGCGAGCTCGCGCAGGTCGGCGATCACACGCTTGGAGGTGGGCGGGGTGAGCTTCTTGGTTCGCGCGGTGGGCATGGCGTCGGCTCCGTACGGTAGCGCATGGGTGACGGTGAACGCGAGTCGCCGGGCAAGGCATGACGGCCTCGCGTAGCCGACGCGACCGAAGGCCTCGAGAACGTCTGCCACCCGGCACCGGTTCCGATCTAAGAGTGAGTCATGCCCACTCTCAACCTCAAGCCTGGCATCGTCACCGGCAACGCGCTCCGCGAACTCCTCGACTATTGCAAGTCGGAGGAGTGCGCGCTCCCCGCCGTCAACGTCATTGGCAGCAGCAGCGCGAACGCGGCGATCGAAGCCGCGCGGCAAGCGAAGGCGCCGATCATCATCCAGTACTCGCAAGGCGGCGGGCAGTTCAACGCCGGCAAATTCCTCGATAACTCGAAACAGGCCGCCTCGATCGCGGGGACGATCGCCGGCGCGCACCACGTCCGCACGGTCGCCGAAGCGTACGGCGTCCCCGTCGTGCTCCACACCGATCACTGCGCGCGTAAGCTCCTGCCTTGGATCGACGGCGTGCTCGATGCAGGCGAGGCCTACTACAAGGCGACCGGCGCCCCGCTCTACAGCTCGCACATGCTCGACCTCTCGGAGGACCCGCTCCACGAGAACCTCGACACGTGCGCGAGGTACCTCGAGCGCATGGCGAAGCTCGAGATGACCCTCGAAATCGAGCTCGGCGTAACGGGCGGCGAAGAGGATGGCGTCGACAACTCGGGCATCGACAACTCAAAGCTCTACACGCAGCCCGGGGACGTGCTCGCGGCCTACGACAAGCTCGCGCCGCTCGGCTCGTTCACGATCGCGGCCTCGTTCGGCAACACCCACGGCGTGTACGCCCCAGGCAACGTCAAGCTGACCCCGGTCATCTTGAAGAACAGCCAAGATCACATCCAGGGGCAGCGCAAGACGGCGGCAAAGCCGGTGCACTTCGTCTTCCACGGCGGCTCGGGCTCGACGCAGGACGAGATCCGCGAGGCGGTGTCGTACGGCGTCGTGAAGATGAACATCGATACCGACACGCAGTGGGCGTACTTGTCGCCGATCAAGAAGTACATGGACGACAAGGACGCGTACCTGAAGTCCCAGCTCGGCAACCCCGAGGGCCCCACGAAGCCCAACAAGAAGCACATCGACCCGCGCGCGTGGCTCGCGCTCGGCGAGAAGGGCATGGTCGCGCGGCTCGTCCAGGCGTTCGAGGACCTCGGCGCGCTCGGCAAGTTCGGCGGCTGACCGTCACCGGTCGCTTGCATCCGCGGCCCGGCTCAGTTCCCGCGGCGGGCGCGCTTCTTCAAGGAGAGGAGCAGCGTGAACTCGGCGACGGGCTCGTCGCCGCTCTTCGACGGGGCGGTGGCGACGACGCGCACCGGCAGGCTCTCACGCTCGCCTGACGCGATCGCACGCCGCACGAGCTCTTGCACCGCCTTGCCGTCCTCGCAGATGAAGTGAACGTCGCCCTCGGCGCGCTTCAAGAACTTCGCGTTGAACTCGCCGAAGATCAGCGACACGTCCTCGCCGGCGTCGTCGATGAGCTTCATCGCGATGATGCCGCCGGCGCAGTCGGCGCCGATCGCGAGTACGCCGAAATACATCGAGCGCAGGTGGTTGCGCGTCATTCGGTTGAGCGGGATCTTCACCTCGGCGCGCTCGCTCGTGAGCTCGAGGACCTCGGGCCGAGCGAGGTACAGCATCGGGATCTTCGCGAGCCCAAAGAGGCGAAGGATCGCCGTCTCGCGCATCGATTCGGGGAGCACCTTGACGAGCTTGCGCGGATTAAGGTCGAGCATCCCCGAGGCGTAACGCATCCGCGGGCTGAGTGCGTGAAAATGTCTTCGACAGCGCCGTCGGCGCGGTGCAGTTGGGCGTTCGACTCGAATGAGCGGGTGGGCTACTCTCGCGCGGTCGCTCGCGAGGCCCGCACGAAGTCCCCTATGGCGAAGCCCCTCACCTGCCCCCCAGACCTCCTCGACCTCGACCTCGCCGGCAAGACGTACCTCGTCACCGGCGGCAACTCGGGCATCGGCCTCGTCACGGTCGAGCAGCTCGCGCGTCAGGGCGCGAACGTGTTTCTCGCCTGCCGACGCCCGGCCGAGGGCGAGCGCGCGCGCGCGGCGATGGAGGCCAAGGGCCTGCGCGAACGTGTCGAGGTGCTGGCGCTCGATCTCGCCGACCTCGCGTCGGTCCGGTCG
>VGRJ01000100.1 GCA_016875405.1 Deltaproteobacteria bacterium
AATTGATGCGATTAGGCCGCATGAAGTCCGCGCGGCTCGCGTGCACGTCGGCGCTGGTCGCGCTCGCGGGCTGTCACCTGCTCGGCGGTCCCGGCTACTACGTCGAGGAAGATGACCCGACCGAGGTCGGACCCGCCGCGACGGGCACGGGCCCATCGGTTTCGAGCGGCGGTGGGGCTTCGAGCGCGAACGGTGGAAGCGCATCCTCGAGCGCGAGCGGCGTGGCCGGGTGCGAGGAGTCCGCATGCGCTATGTTCGACGTCGCGGACGATTGCGTCGAGGCGACTTGTTACAAGGGTGAGTGCACGATCAATTTGCCGCTTGCTCCCGGGACTCTCTGCGGGATGGGCGCGTCGATGGTCTGCAACGGGGCGGGTTTGTGCGGCGATTGCGTCGATAGCATCAAGCCGTGCGCCGAAGGGCTCGTGTGCACCGACTTCCGTTGCGTCGGGTCTTCCTGCGCCGACAATAAGATCGCGGGGGACGAGACCGATCTCGATTGCGGCGGGAGCTGCCCAGGATGCGACAACGGTCGCAAATGCAACGTGCGCGAGGACTGCAAGAGCCGACGCTGCGTCGGTGGCGTCTGCACCGCATGCACGAGCGCCGACCAGTGCCCCCTGATGGGACTGACCACCTTTTGCGAAGGTGGTCTGTGTCTCGACAAGAAGATCATTGGAAGCTGCAAGTCGAACGTCGAGTGCCTGAGTGGCAAGTGCGAGTCGACGTTCCTAGGCTTGCAGTGCATCCCGACCCCCTGAGCGCGTGTCGTCAGCGACACGATTGACGCGTCGCCACGGCCTTGCTCCGATCGCTCCCATGCGGCTCCGCTCGCTCGCGCCCCTCGCGCTCGTCCTGGGCGGCTGTCACCTCGTCGGCGGTCCGTCATATTTCGTCGAGTCCACGCCGCTGGAAACGGGCGCGGGAGGAGGCGCCGGAGGAGCGGCCTCGACGAACGTGACCGGCACGACCTCGACGACGAGCGCCAGCACGGCCGACTCCTCGTCGAGCGGCGGCGGCGCGCCCGTGTCGTCGTGCGAGCTCGCGCCGTGCGAGAAGGGCGATCTGCGCTGCAAGAAGCCAGTGTGCCTGTCGGCGGACGAGTGTGGTTACGAGTCACTCGAGTCTGGCACGACCTGCAACGAGCTCCTCGGCCTCCGCTGCGATGGGAAGGGGAGCTGCGTCGAGTGCCTGATCGACCAGGATTGCGAGGACGCGAAGCTGCCCTTCTGCAGCGAGCTCGGGCTCTGCGTCGAGTGCGTGTCGGACGAGCCTTGCAAGAACAAGTCGGACGCCCTCGTCTGCGGCGGCTTCGCCTGCGTGACGGCGCCCTGCAATAATCAGGTGAAGGACCAGGGAGAGACCGACGTCGACTGCGGTGGGACCTGCAATCCGTGCGGCCCCGGCAAAGGTTGCGCGAAGTTCTCGGACTGCGTCTCAGGTGTGTGCGATCAGGGGCTCTGCGGCTGCAACGGCTCCGCGCAGTGCGAGCCCGGCTTCTACTGCGAGCTTGGTGAGAAGGCGTGCAAGCCGCAGAAGGGCGGCGGCTCCGGCTGCAAGGCGCCGGACGAGTGCCTGTCCGGCAAATGTTCGACCAACTGGTCGTGCTGGTTCGAGCCGTGTTGCGGATGAGCGGCCTCGGGCGCGCGGCGTCTCTTTGTCACCAGATCGTGAGCGCGCCGCCGAGCGTCGGCCGACCTGCGACGTCGAAGAGCGGCGCGAGGCTCACCTTCGGGGCCTCGGTTCGCCGACGCAGCGACACCACGAGCGACGGGATCGCGAGGGCCGCGCCCACTCCCGCGAGCGCGAAGGCCCCGGTCGAGATGTAGCCGAGGGTGTTCCGTCGATCGATGAGATCCTCGAGCCCCTCGCCGGCCGGACACTGGCCGGTCGGGTCGCAGCGCGTGCCGAGCTCCTTCGCGGCGTCGAGCGACATCACGCCGGTGGCGGTGCCGCCCGCGACGCCCGCCACGGTCAGCGCGAGGCCGGTGTAGACGAGCGGCCAGTAGGTCGACGGCGTCGCGGTCGTGACGATCTTCACGCCGGTCGGCGCCTTGAGAATGAGCTCGACGCGCTGCGTCTCGCCCTCGTCGAGCGTCACGTCGGCCTCGGCCGACACCAGGTTCGGCGCGCTCGCCGTGACGTGGTGGGTGCCCGGGTTGACGGGCACGAGCACGAGCTCTCCGATGGCGGCGCCGTCGAGGACGACCTGCGGCGTCACGTCGCTGGGCGCGAGGACGGCGATGGTGAGCTTCGGGATCCGCGTCCGCAGCGAGACCATGACGGCGCGGGCCTCGTCACGCGCCTTCGTGAACGGCGCGGGCTCACCGCTCTTCTGCGGAAAGGCGGCCGTCTGGCGTGCCGCCTCGAGCGCTTCGACGAGGAGCCCGAGCCGCAACGAGGTGCGCGCGACCTCGATGCCGGTCGTCGGGACCTTCATGATGGCGTTCGCGCGTCGGTACGCCTCGAGGGCGCCCCGATGATCACCGCGTTTCACGAGATCGTCGCCTTGGTAGACCGACTCGCGCGCCACGTTGCGATCGCGCTCGCTCAACGCGGCCTCTTCGGCGATCGCGTGCGCGGGTGCGAGGAGCGTCGTGAGGGCGAGGACGAGGCGCAAAGACTTCATCGAACACGAGGATGTTCCCACGCCGTGCCCGCGCAACGCCACTCCGAACACGCCGGACGGCCCCGCGCCGCATGAGAGCGTGCCGTCCTGAGGTCCGGTCATCCTCAGAACCCGAGATCGCGCTCGCCAGGTTTTTCCTGCGCTTTGGGTGTGGCGGTGGCCGGAGGACTCGCAGGCTTGGACCCGCTCGCTGGCGCCGCCGCGGCGGTGGGGGCTTGGACCGCTCGACCTGCAGGCGCCGTCGCCTCGCGCGTCTCTTGCGTGGCCGACGGCTCGGAGCTCGGGGCTGCGGCAGGCTCCGCATCGAGCTTGCCTACGGGATCGCCCTCGTCATCGATTGCCTCTTCACGCCCCGGCGATGCGGGTGAAGCGGCCACTGGCGACGCGTGTTGCGCACCGCCGCCGGACAAGACCGTCACGGCCCCAACGACGAGCCCGAGCGCGAGCACCGCGAGCGTGGCGAGGAGCGGCTTCGCGACGCGGCGACGCACGATCGTCGGCGTCTCGGGGAGCGCCGGGAGGCCGAGGTCGGGCGGTGGCGCGATGCTCCTTCGTGGAGGCGCAAGCGAGCTCGACACCGTGCTCGCGAGCAGCGTCGGGGACTGGAGATCGGCTCGAGCGGCGTTCGCTCCGCCTGCTTCGGCGAACGTGAGCGCCATGTCGCGGGCCGAGCCGAAGCGCTGCTTTGCGTCGCGGTTCAACGCGCGCAAGAACCAGGTGTCCGCACCGGGCGGTAGGTCGCTTCGAAGCAAGCTCGGTGCGGGAGGCCGCTTGTTCACGAGGTTCAGGCAGAGCTGCCCGAGCGTCTTGCCTTGGTAAGGAAGCTGCCCGGTGACGGACACGTACAGCACCACCGCGAGCGCCCAGAGGTCGGCTCGGTAGTCGACGGACCGGTCCTCGAGCACGAGCTCCGGGCTCATGAACTCGGGCGTGCCGACGATCTTCCCGTCGGTCGTGAGGCCGCCCATCGCGGGCAGCCTGGTCTGCTTCGCGATCCCGAAGTCGAGCACCTTGCAGAAGAGCCCCTCGTCCGAGCGACAGAGGAAGATGTTGTCGGGCTTGATGTCGCGGTGGACGATCCCGAGCTCGTGAGCCTTCGTGAGCGCGCGCGCGACCTGAGCCACGACGACCGCCGCGTCGCTCCACCCGAGCGGCCCCTCGTTGCGGAGTCGGTCGCCGAGGCTACGGCCCTCGAGGAGCTCCATCACGATGTAGGGCTCGCCGTCGCTCGTCGCGCCGCTGTCGTACGTCTGCACGACGTGCGGGCTCTTGATCTGCGAGGCCAACGCGGCCTCCTGCTCGAAGCGGCGCAGCGCCTCGCCCGAGTCTTCACCGGCCGCCTTCTCGTGCACGAACTTGACGGCGACGCGCGTGCGGAGGCGGTGGTGGTAGGCGACCCAGACCTTGCCCATCGCGCCCTCCGCGATCGGGGCCACGAGCTCGATGCTCTCGTTGATCCAGGCCCCCGGCGTTGGCGTCACGAGCGCGAGTCTAGTCGCTGGGGTCGGCTACCTCAAGCGAGCCCCGGCGGTCGCACACGGCCGCTGACCCCGCGGGGGCCCAATGGTACACGGCTTCCGTGCGAGGAAATGCGGTCCGCTGGGGCGTACGGCTCGTCGGGCCTCTCGTGCTCGTGCTCGTCCTCGTTCGTTTGGGCGACACGGGTGCCCTCGCACGCGCTCTCGTGCGCTCGGCTCCGGGGCCGCTGCTCGTCGCGGTGGCGCTCAACGCGCTGAACCTCGAGCTGAAGGTGGCTCGGACGCAGCTCCTCGCGCGGCTCCGCGGCTACCGTTACTCGACGCGTCAGGCCTGGAGGGCGATGCTGCCGTCGCTCTACCTCGGCATGGTGACCCCTGGGCGCGTCGGCGATGCGCTGCGCGTCCAGTACCTGCGGCATGACCTCGGTGTGCCCTATGGTGAGGGCCTGGCGATGGTCGTGGTGGACCGCCTCTGCGACCTCTACGTCCTCGTCGGCTTCGTCGTCCTCGCAGCGGCGCGCTTCGCCTCGGTGCTACGCGGGAGCCTCGGGTTCGTCACCTGGCTCGCGGTCGCCGCGACCGCGCTGCTGCCTCTCTTGCTCCTCGTGCGCGGGCCCATTGATCTGCTCTTCGGCGCGCTCGCGCGGCGCGTGACCAAGGACACAGCCGGAGCCTCGCGCTTCCTCGAGGTCGTTCGCGCGCTCATTCGTCCTCGCCTCGCCGCGGCGCTGCCGCTCACGGTCGGCGCGTTCCTCGTCAATTACGCGCAGGGCTGGCTCGTCGCCGAGTCGCTCGGTCTCACGCTGCGGTTCGTCGACGTCGTCCACCTGATGGCGGTCGCCAGCCTGCTCGGGCTCTTGCCCATCTCGATCTCGGGGGCCGGGGTCCGCGAGGCCTTTCTCGCGCTCGTCTTCCCCGCGCTCGGGCTCGCCGCCGAGCAAGGGGTCGCCTTTGGGCTCCTCGTGTTTGCAGCCATTTACCTGGCCTGTAGCCTCGCGGGGCTCGTCGCGTGGCAGGTCGCGCCGCCGCCGCTCGCGTCCGACGATGCCGACGGCGGCGGGCCGGGCGAGACACGTCTTGCAAGCCCGAGGCACCCGGGCGAAGAAGACGCCGTCCGCTGACGACCGACCGGAGCCCGACCTTGAGAGCGGCCCTCGCCCCCATCGAGCAGAGCCTCGAGCGCCTGATGCGCCTCGGTCTCGCGCTCGTGTGGCCGCTGCTCTACGCGATGTCGCTCGGCTACGCGGGCTTCAGCCTAAAGCACCGCGACCTCGTCGCGACGCTTGCGAAGAACCGCCTGTCGGTCGAGCAGCGGCAGCAGATGGCCGTGTCGTTCGCGCTCGCGCTCGGCGTCGTCGTGCTCGTGTACGTCGCGCGGCTCGTCTACGGCCGCGTGCGGCGCGGCAGCTTCGAGCCGATGGCCACGCTTGGCTCGACGAACCGCGCCCTCGCCGCGACGCTCGCGCTCCCACTCGCGGCTGGTCTCGCGATCCCGGGGGTCGAGACCTCCGATCCGCTTTGGACGATCCTCTCGGCCGCCGGGGCGGCGAGCGCCGTCGGCTACAGCGTCTACCAGCTCTCGACGCGCGTGAGCGTCGAGCGAGACGACGAGCCCGTCGCATCGAAGAGCCGGCTCGGCTCGAGGCTTCACGTCGTCGCGACCGCGCTCGGCCTCGCGGCGATGTGGGCAACCTATGGCTACCTGCTGTCGCGGCTCGCGGTCACGAACCACCACGCGCTCAACACCCGCACGATCGATCTCGGCTACTACGACAACGTCTTCTTCAACTCGCTCCACGGCAGGCCGCTTGGCTGCTCGTACGTCAAGGGTGGGACTCACGCCTCGGCGCACTTCGATCCGATCCTCGTCGCGCTCTCGCCGCTCTACGGGCTGTATCCGCGCGCCGAGTTCCTCCTCGTGTTGCAGTCGGTGTGGCTCGGGATGGGGGTGATCCCCGCGTACCTCATCGCCGCGAGGACGCTGAAGAGCGCGACGGCCGGCTGGGTCATGGCGCTCGCCTACGCGGTCTATCCCGCCCTCCACGGCGCGAACCTCTACGAGTTTCACTCGCTCACGCTGACGGCGCCGCTCGTCCTGTGGCTGTTCTGGTTCCTCGAGGTCGAGCGCTTCGTCGCCTACGGTGCGACGGTCGTCTTGCTGTGCCTCTGCCGCGAGGACATCCCGCTCATGCTCGGCTTCGTGGGGATCCACGCGCTCACCTCGGGGCGCCGCGCTCTAGGGCGCGCGGGGCTCGCGACCATCGGGTTCGCGCTCGTCTACTACGTCGTCGTGCGCGGGTACTTCATGCCGTCGAAGGACCTCCTGAACGGCGGGACCGACAAGGCCTACTCCTACGCGTACTACTTCGACGACTTGATCCCGAACAAGAAGGGCCTCATCGACGTCGCCTTGACGCTCGTGACGAATCCGCTGTTCGTCCTGCGCCTCGCCTTCGCCGACCTGCAGAAGCTCCAGTACTTGATGCTGCTGTTCGTGCCGCTCGCGGCGCTCCCGCTCGTGGCTCGCCGCGGCAGGCTCACCATGCTGTACGGGCTCGCCGTCTGCCTGCTCGCGAGCCGCAAGCCTGTCTTTCAGGTGGGATTTCAGTACGCGGCCATGATCTTTCCGTTCGCGTTCGCCATCGCGCCCCGCGCGCTCCTCGACGTGAGCGACTCGGCGCGTGTTCGCGGGCTCGGGCTCGAGTCGGCGGCCCTGCGGCGCGGAGTCCTCGGCTTCGTCTTCGCCGCGTCGTGCCTCCTGTCTTGGAAGTTCGGCGCTCTCGTCGAGAACGGCGCGTTCCGCGGCGGCTTCGGCAAGATCGCGCGCTACCGGCTCAGCGAGGCGCAGTCCTCCAATTACGCGGCGCTGCGACACCTCGTCGAGACGCTCGACCCTGCCGCGAGTCTGCTCGTCACGAACCGCGTCGGCGCGCACGTCTCGAACCGACGCGACGTCTATCTCATGCATCAGCGGCGCGGGACGAGCTACGTGCTCATCGAGGACGCGGACCTCGGCAAGCAGAAGAGCTGGCACGACGAGCGCGTGAAGAAGGGCGAGCTCGAGCTCGTCGAGAGGTCGGGCCCATTTCTCCTCTATCGGACGGTTCCTCGCCCCGCGCCGAGCAGCGCTGCGGCTCCGCCTGCCAGCGCGTCCGCGTCGAGCGCGCCGTCTCCCGCCGAGCCGCCGTTGCGCCCCGGCGACGCGGTGCCGCTCGACCCCGAGGAGCACGGCTCCGAGTAGCGTGTGCTCGGCCTCTCTCGGGGCCCGGTCACCGGGCGTTCGGCTCGGAGCGCGCTCCGCCGCACGCGCGCTCGTTCCGCTTGACGGCGCGGTTCGTGTCGCGCTCGAGCCCGCGCTCGCCGAGGTAGGTGAGGTTTGCGAGGTACGTGCAGCCGAGCAGCGCTCCCAGGTCGCAGGCTCGCGAGTGGAGGGTCGCCGCGCGGTCTGGCGCGTGTGGCATCCCGGACAGGGCGAGCTCGAGCAGGACTCCGAGTCGAACGCACGTCTCACCGAGCTCGTTGTCGCAGGCCCGAGACAAGTGCGACTCGCCTCTCGCGGCCTCGGGCGGCGTTCTCGCGAGGACGTGGTCGGTGAGCGCGTAGCAGCCGCGTGCTTTGCCGCCGTCGCAGGCCTGCTCGAACAAGCGGGCCGCGCGCGTCGGATCCGGGGTGAGACCGCCGCGCCCGGCGTCAAGCATCCGACCGAGCTCGCTGCATCCGAGCAGGCTCCCGTGATTGCAGGCTTAACGTACGAGTGCGTATGCGCGTTTGTCCTCGTACGTCGCAGCGCTTCCAGCGTTGAGCAGCACCCGACCGAGCACCGCCGCGCGCTCTTCGTCGCGCGCCCAGCCGCCGCGTGTTGCCGAACCACCACCGTGCGCCCGCGCTTGCCCGCGGGGGGCAGCACGAGCGTCACCGAGCCATCGGTGGGTGGAACCGCTTCGTTCCCCACCCCCGTCGGGCTCGCGCGCTCCGCCGTCGAACTCGCGCTCGGCTGCGTCGACGCCGCGGGCTCGGCGTCGAGCGGGCCGCCCTCCGCAACGGTGCAGAACGCGCCGGCTGGACACACCGCGGTGGGCGCCGGCTCGCCGGCTCGCGCGTGGCCTACGATTTCCAGCGAGGCGAGGACGCCTGCTGCCACAACCACCCTCGACGCGCGTTGCCGACCCGCGCGGCGAGGCGTTCCCGCAGGTTCGCGGGCGATGAGAACAGCGCGCGAATCGCAAAATTAAGGCGCCCATCGTGCGCGGGTTGTGCTGTCATGTCGGCACCTGACGTACCTTGTCGACCGCGATTTCGCGGCCCAAACCTCTCGCCTCGAATGGCTTCGCACGCACCTTCGATCAGCTTGAATGACCCGACCGCGCAGGCGGTGGCTGGTCGCTGGCTGAAAGCGCTCACGGACGTTTCAAACGAGCTCGTGGTGCTCGCCGATGCGGACGGCACCTTTCAGTTCGTCGGGAGCGGACCTGCCGCGAAGTCGCTGCTCGGCCTCGACGTGCTCGAGCTCGCGCAGCAGTCGCTCGCCGAGCTGATCCACCCCGACGATCAGGATCGGATCGGTCGCGAGTTTCGCGAGCTCGCGTCGGTCCCGGGCGCGGTCCGTCGCGCCGAGTACCGCGTTCGCCGCAAGGGCGGTGATTGGGTGCACGTCGAGTCGACGGCGCAGAACCGACTCGACGATCCGCTGATTGGCGCCATCATCGTGAACACCCGAGAGTCACTCGACGCCGAGGCGCCGGCCTCCGGTCGGGTGAACGCGCTGACCCAGCTCCCGACGCGCGCCCCGTTCCTCGCGTCGGTGGGCGCTGCGGTAGGGCATGCGCAGCGGGACGCGACGTACGGTTTCTCGGTCCTGATCGTCGAGCTCGACAAACTCAAGATGCTGGTCGGAACGTATGGCCAGGACGTCGTCGACGAGCTCGTCGTC
This sequence comes from Deltaproteobacteria bacterium, assembly GCA_016875405.1. Lineage (GTDB taxonomy): Bacteria > Myxococcota_A > Polyangia > Polyangiales > Polyangiaceae > SYFR01. The sequence continues at coordinate 9,038 of VGRJ01000100.1, forward strand.
GAGGTCGGTCGCCGAGTGGCGGCGTGCCTCAAGCCCAACGACACGCTCGCGCACCTCGCGCCGGGCGAGTTCGCCGTGTTGCTCGACGGGCTGCGCGATCGAGTACACGCCTCGCGGGTCGCCGACCGTATCCAGAAGTCGCTCGCGGCTCGGTACCGCGTCCGAGAGCACACCATCACGGTGTCGGCGATCGTGGGCATCGCGACCAGCGAGCGACGCTACGAGCGCGCGGAGGAGGTCGTGCGTGACGCAGCGCTCGCGGCGAGCCGTGCCCGTGGACCGGTGACGCGCCGCGCGGTGTTTCAGACGCAGATGCGCGTCGAGGACAACCGCTATCTCCAGGTCCTGAGCGGGCTCTACAACGCACTCCAGGGCAATCAGTTTCGTCTCCTGTACCAGCCGATCGTCGCGCTCAAGACCGGTCGGCTCGCGGGCTTCGAGGCCCTGATCCGCTGGTTTCACCCCGAGCACGGGACGATCTCGCCGATGACGTTCATCCCCGTCGCAGAAGAGACGGGCCTCATCGTTCCGATCGGGCAGTGGGTCATGGAGCAGGCCTGCCGCGAGCTCGCGCACTGGAACGCGCTGACGGGCCTCGAGGAGCCGCTCTACATGTCGGTGAACCTCTCGGCGAAGCAGCTCGTCGAGGAGGATATCGGCCAGGTGATCGACAACGCGATCTCGGCCGCCGGCGTCCTCCCCAAGCAGCTCAAGCTCGAGGTCACCGAGACCGCGGTGCTCGAGAATCAGGACACCGCCGCCGCGCTCATCCACAAGATCAAGGAGAGCGGCGTGCGCGTGAGCCTCGATGATTTCGGCACGGGCTACTCGTCGTTCAGTTACTTGCACCAGCTCCCCTACGACACTCTCAAGGTCGATCGCTCGTTCGTCACGCGGCTCGAAGAGGGCGACGAGAGCAACGAGATCATCCATGCGATCATCGTGCTCGCGCACAACCTGAGGATGGACGTCGTCGCAGAGGGCGTCGAGACGGAACGGCAGGTCATGAAGCTCCGCAAAATGGCCTGCGAGTACGCGCAGGGCTACCAATTCGCCAAGCCGATGACGGCCGAGGACGCGGCGGCCCTCATCCTCGCGAAGCCGCAGTGGTGAGCCCGCGAGGCCGCGCTCAGGGCTCGCTGCCGTCGAAGCCGTAGAGCGGGGCGTCCGCGCCGTGGCCTGGCCAGCGGCCGATCTCGAGGTCGCGATTGCCGACGAGCGTCAGCGCGAGGGCGTCGGCGAAGGCGTCGTGCTCGAAGAACGCGAACGGTCCCACGAGCGTCGCGCGTGAGCGGAGGAGCAGGTGGCGTGCCGGGACGAGCATCCGCTCGAGGCGGTCGAGAAGTGGCCCATCGCCCGGGCGCTCGAGCGCGCAGACGATCGTCGGTTGCTCGAAGATCTGCTGGAAGGGGCCGTGAGCGAACTGGAGCACGTCCCACACGGGCGGGTCGGCGACCCCCGCGGCTTCGAGAAGCTTCCAGCGGAGGCCGTGCGCGAGGTGCCTCGATGCGCCGACCGTGACGAATGCGAGGGCGGGAGCGGCGTGGCGCGCGAGGAACGGCAAGAGCGCCTCGGCGAGGTGCGCTGTCGCCGCGCGGCGGCTCTCGAGGTGACGCTCCGCGAGCGTGTTAGGCGGTGTGAGTCCCCCGAGACGCAGCGCGACGAGGGACGCGGCGGCAGGCCCGAGCACGCGGACGAGGAGGCCCGACTCCTCCGCGGGAGGGTGCCGCACGATCATGGCGCCGACCTCTCGGGCCTCGGCGAGCGCGCGCGGAGGCGAGCCCGGTGGCGCGGCGATCGAGGGCGTGACGGCGGTGAGCACCGTGATCGAGTCGAAGCGACGCGCGACGCGGAGGGCGACACGAGCGTTGGGGCAGAGCCCCTGGGATACGATGACGAGCTTCGCCCGATGGAGCTCGATCCGCTCGAGATCCGCGCCCGTCGCGAAGGAGCTGAGCGGCTCGAAGCTCGCCTGACCCCCGCGCGCCTCGAGTGCCGCCGCGCAGAGGCGAGCCGGCCCCTCGGAGGCTCCCGCGCCGGTGGTGACGACGGGGCCATCAGCGACCGTCGCCGCGGGCTCGAGCTCGAGCTCGGCGACGGCGCCGAGGAGCTCGCTCACGCCAGCCATCCGCTCGGCCAAGAGCGCGCGTCCGCTCGAGACGTCTCCCGCTCGATTGTTCACGGCCCGCCTCGAGGGGCCTTCGCCCCCAGCTCCGTGAGGGCGAGTGGATCGTGCTTTCGTAGGCTCATCGCGCGGAAATACGCGAGCAGCCCGTCGAGGTCGGCCTCGGCGAGATGGTCGTGCGTGGGCATCACGCTGTACCGGAATTCACGTGGATTTCGAATGAAGGTGCGGATCTGCGAGTCGCTCCGGTACTCCACGATGCTCTTCGGGACGTTGAGCTCGGGGCCGACCTTCCCGCCCTCGTGGTTCACCGCGTGACACCGCACACACTGCTCCTTGAAGATGGCGAACCCGCGCCACGCGCTCGAGCCTGCGGCCTCTCCGACTGGCACCACGTGCGGGAACGTGGCCTCGAACGCCGCGAGCTCGATGGTCGCGAGCTGATAGGGCCGCGGAAAGGCCTCGAGGTTCTGCTGCTCTTTGCCCTTCCACACGACGAAAAAGGGGCCGGGGTGCGCGCGCTTCGGACCGACGGGCTCCCAGGACGGGACGTCGGCGTCCGCAATGGCGACGTAGGCTTCGAGCAGGCGCTTCCCATCGATCGGGACGGCGTAGCCGTCGATGCAGCGCAACAAGAAGTGTTGTGTATCGAGCTCGCGGCCCTCGCCGTCGAAGCCGCGCTCGAGCACCGCGCGAAACGGCAGCGCTCGCCAGGTCTTCGGTCGACCGTCGTAGTAGGCGTCGGCGACGGTGATGATCTCGCTTCCGATCGCGCTTCGCAGCGCTGCTTTGGTCAGTGCGCGGCGGGCCTTCCCATCGATCGCGAAGGTGAGCTCGCTCGCGTCGTCGACGAGCGTGGTCGTCGCGGCCTGGCCTTGCGAGCCGGGCGTCCCCGCAGTGGCAGCGGAGGCGCTCGCAGGGGGCGTGGTGTCGTCGCACGTCGGTCGGGCCGGAGCTGCGCGGCAGCTCAGGAGCAGCGCGACCGTGACGAGGAGGCGTTGACGGCGAGGCCTACCGCGCGAGCCCGACTCCCCCATGCGCATCCCGAGTCAATGACCCGTCGCCGCGTCGAGCGCAAGGGGCCGAACGCGCCACGCGAAGGGAACGAACACGACGTAGTACATCGCGTTCGGGACGAGCCGCAGCAGGTATCCCGCGTCGAAGCCAGCCAGGATGAGGACGTCCGCGCTCGCCCACGTGACGTACTGCACGACCTCGAACCAGGTCAGCCAGCGCAGGTACGTGCGCCCCGGGCCCTCGGGGAGGCGTGGCACGACGACGAGCGCGAGGCCGAGGGCGAGCACCGCGAACATCGACTCGTAGGTGAGGAAGATGACGCGGCGCTGGGTCGAGTAGAGCTTCGCCACGAGCGAGGCCACCGGGATGAGCAGGCTCCATGCGAGCGCGTAGGCCGAGGCCCTCGCGAGGGGCCTCCCTTTGCCGAGATGCTCGAGCAAGAGGAAGTAGCGCGCGTCGCCGAGGACGACGAAGGCGATCGCCACGTTCTGCGCGACGGTTCCGGCGAGGGGCGAGGTCGGTGCGGTCAACCACGCGTCGAGCAGGATCGCGACTTGAAACAGCGGCAGCAGCCAGCGCAGGTGGACGATGCGATGGCTTCCTAGGCGCGCCCAGGCGAGCAGGCCGACGAGGACGGGCAGACCCGCCGCCCAGAAGAAGTAAGGGTGATGGTAGGGGCTGCCGTAGATCGACTCGAACACGACGCCCCTCCGGTCACGCGGCGCAGCACTTCTTCGATTTTTTGCCGCTTCCGCAAGGGCAGGGGTCGTTGCGCCCCACCTTCGGCTCGACGCGAATGACCGGCGGCGGCTTCACCATCTCGCCGTCGTGGTAGAACCACTTGCCGTCGATCTTCTTGAACAGCGCGCGCTCGCGGTGGCGGAGCTTCTGGCCCCGCATCGTGTAGTTGGCGGTGAACTCGACGAGCCCCTCGTCCCCGGCGGTCGACGTCTCGTGGACCTCGAGGCCGTCCCAGGTGGCCATGCGGCTCCACTCGCGCGCCGACGCCTCGTCGACCTCTTCACCTTTCGACGGGTCGTGCGTCGCGAGCACGTACTCGACCGCGCCGGTGGCGTAGGCCGTGTAGCGAGAGCGCATCAGCGCTTCGGGGGTGGGGGGAAGCTCTATGCCCGAGATGTAACGGCCGCAGCACGCTTCGACGCTTGGTCCGAGTCCGCATTCGCAGCTCACGGGGTCGACGTAGACAGGCTGCTCGGCACCGTCAAGCGAGGCGAGCGGCCGCGGGGCGTGTTCGATGTCAGACAAAATAGACCGGCTGGCCGGTTATAGTTGTTGCGAGGCGAGGCGGGCTTGGCTAGCTTTCGCGCGCTCGCGAAGCCCTTCCGCAATCGAGGCGAACAATGCGAAGAATTGCTGTTTACACATTCTTTTTCGGAACCCTCGCGGCGTGCGCGGCGATCGATCATTCGAGCCCGCAGACCACCGTGACCCCGCCGGTAGGGCAAGGTGGATCGGCCGGGGGGCCTGACAAGCCGGTCGAGCCGGAGGAGCCCATCGAGCCCGAGGAGCCGGTCGAGCCCGAGGAGCCGGTCGAGCCGGAGGACCCGGGGACCGGGCTCGAGACGTGCGCGACCCAGACCGACGTCGCCAAGCGCCGGGACCTCGACATGATCCTGCTCGTCGACCGCTCGGGTTCGATGAACGACGACGGCAAGTGGAGCGCAGTGACCTCCGCCATCGAGGTTTTCTCGAGCGACCCGAAGAGCGCGGGGATGGGCGTCGGGCTCGGGTACTTCCCCGACAGCTACTCGAACGTGTGCGTTCCGTGCGGCGTGTGCGTCGGGTATTGCTTCAACGGCTGCTGCGCGCTCCCCACGGGGCAGTTCTGTTTGTCGGACAAGGACTGCGACAAGGGTGGCATCTGCGGTGACCTGTTCCAGTGCTACGCAGGCGGCGGAAACGCGAGCTGCAAGGCGAACGACTACGCTGAGCTCGAGGTGCCGCTCGCGAAGCTCCCCGGCGTCGCCCCGCAGCTCACGGCCTCGATGGCCGGAACCGATCCGGGCGGCGGGACGCCAACCGGACCCGCGCTGAAGGGCGCGCTCGCGCACGCGCAAGAGCTCGCGAATGCCGATCCGACGAAGGCCGTCGCGGTCGTCGTCGCCACCGACGGCGAGCCGACCGAGTGCCAGCCGCAGGGGATCTCCGAGATCGCGAAGCTCGCTTCGACCGCGGCGAACGCCGCCGCTCCCGTGAAGACATTTGTCATCGGCGTCGGGACGAGCGTCGTGAACCTCAACGCGATCGCGTCCGCCGGGGGCACCGACAAGGCGTACCTCGTCGACGCCAATGCGCAGACGACTCAGGTCTTCATCGACACGCTCGACGCGATCCGCGAGGTGGTCGTGGCGTGCCAGTACGCCATCCCGCCCGTGCAGGGGATGATCCTCTACGACCTCGTCAACGTGACGATGGCGACCGGCGGGAAGCCCGCAAAGGTGGTCCCGAGCGTGGCGAGCAAGGCCGCCTGCGGCGCCAGCGGTTGGTACTACGACGACCCGAAGAGCCCGAAGTCGATCGTGCTTTGCCCGTCGAGCTGCGACGCCGCGAAGGCGAGCGTCGACACGGCGGTCGAGATCGTCTACGGCTGCGGGACCGTCCTCAACTGAGCCGGACGAGAGGCCGCGTGGGGGCTCGCCCCACCTGGCCGACGCTCAGGCCCTCGCGACGTAGAGGTGCGCGCTGCCGAAGCCGAGCGAGGTCATGCCCTCGACGTGGAGACCCACGGCCTCCATCATTCCGGCGAAGGTCTCGGGGGAGGGGAAGGCCGCGATCGAGGTCTGCAGGTAGCGGTACTCCTTCGCGCCGCTGAGCCACGCCCCGAGCCGCGGGACGATGTGGTGGACGTGGAGCTTGGCGAGCGGCGCGAGGGGCCCGCGCTCGGGTTCATTCAACTCAAGGACCACGACGAGACCGCCGCGTCGCGTGACGCGCGCCATCTCCTTCAGGCCGAGCAGTCGATTGGGGACGTTGCGGATGCCGAACGAGATCGAGGTCGCAGCGAAGCGCCCGTCCTCGAAGGGCAAGGCCTGGGCGTCACCCTCGACGAGCTCGACGTGCTCGTCGAGGCCTCGCTCGCCGACCTTCTTCTTGCCGACGGCCAGCATCTCGCGCGATGGGTCGAGGCCGATGACGTGCGCGCCCGGATACGCGCGCGCGATCGCCAGCGCGACGTCGGCGGTCCCGGTTGCGACGTCGAGGAACTCGAGCCGCTGACCAGCTGCGACCGCCTTGTCGGCCGCATCGGAAAGGCAACGGACGAGCCGATTGCGCCAGCGCGCGTCGAGCCCAAGGCTCATCAATCGATTCAGGAGGTCGTAGCGCGCCGCGATGCGATCGAACATCGCGCCGCTCCCGTCGCGCATGAGGGCCGTGCTGGTCTGGGGGTTCGTGTTGGTGTTCATGAGCGACCTTCGTTCTCGCGCGAGGCGAAGTGGCATGCGTCGGCGAGCCCCGCGAGCGATCGAGGATCGAGCGCCTGGGCGCCGTCGCTCTTCGCGTGGGCCGGATCGGGGTGGCACTCGACGATGAGCCCGTGAGCCCCGGCCCCGAGCGCGGCGCGCGCGAGCGGTTGAATGAGATCTCTGCGACCGGCGGCGTGCGACGGATCGACGACGACCGGAAGGCGGTAGACGTTGGCGAGCAGCGCCACCGCCCCGAGGTCGAGTAGGTTGCGCGTCGAGGGGTCAAAGCTCCGAAGGCCGCGCTCGCAGAACACGACGCCGCTCGCGCCTGCGACGAGCAGGTGCTCGGCCGAGAGCAGCCACTCCTCGACCGTCGCTGCCATGCCGCGCTTGAGGAGCACGGGCTTCGCTGCTCGGCCCGCCGCCTTGAGCAAGCCGAAGGCCTGCATGTTGCGCGATCCAATCTGCAGCATGTCCGCGTAGTCGGCGACCGAGTCGACGTCGCGCTCGCTCAGCACCTCGGTGACGACGGCGAGCCCCGCGGAGTCGGCGGCGTCACGCATCCATCCGAGCGCGGGGTTGCCGTGACCGGAAAAGGCGTAAGGCGAGGTGCGCGGCTTGAAGGCGCCGCCTCGGAGGATGGTTCCGCCAGCGGCCCTTACCGCGCGTGCAGACTCGGCGATCTGCTCTGGCGACTCGATGCTGCACGGACCCGAGATGAGGACGGGCGGCGCGCCGTAACCGATCGTGAGGCCCCGCACCGTGACGGGCGCTCCTGCGAGCGCGTCGAGCTTGGGGTGCGTGGTGGGCGGGACCCACACGGCCGACACCCCGTCGATCGCCGTGATCGCGCGAGGCTCGACGTGCGCCGAGTCACTCCGAACGAGCAGCGCGCGGGTCTCGCTGTCGCTCTTCAAACGCTCCGTCCAAAGGCCGAGGGCCTGCAGCTGGGCTGCGACGCGGTCGGCGTCGCTGGGATGTCTCAAGGTGACGAGCATGGTGGTGTCCTCCTCAGGCGCGTCGGTGGGTGGCCGCGGTGATCACGGCGTCGAAGGTGTCGCGGGCGAGGCCCGACGGTAGGGACGCGAGCGCCTCGCGGGCACCGCGCGCCTGATCGTCGGCGAACTGGCGTGTTGCCTCGATGGCACCGGTCGCTCGGATGCGGCCGATGAGGGGGGCGAGGTCCGTCCCGTTCGGCTTGTCGCCCTTGGTGAGGCCCTGGAGCTCGACGAGCAGCGACGGCTCGCGCTCGATCGCGACGAGCGTCGGCCAGGTGAGCTTGCCTTGCTCGAGGTCGGCGAAGAGGTCCTTGCCGAGTGCGGTCGGGTCGCCCTCGAGGTCGAGCGCGTCGTCGACGAGCTGGAAGGCGCGGCCGAGCGCCATTCCAGCGGTTCCGAGTGCCGCGAGTTGACGGGCGCCAAGTGTACCGAGACGCCCGCCCGCGAGCAGCGCCCAGCGGAAGAGGCTCGCGGTCTTCCCGTCCACGATGGTGAGGTAGGCCTCGCGCGAGGCGTCGAGGGTGCCGCGGCGCTCGAGCTGCAGGGCCTCGGCGGCGACCATCTCGGCGATCGTCTCGAGGAGCTCCGCGAGCACCGTGGTCTGCTTCGTACGCTGCACGCGCTGGAGCGCCTCGATGAGCAGGTAGTCGCCTCCGAGGATGCTCGCCGAGTTTCCGAACACGACGCGAGCGGCGGCCGCTCCGCGCCGCTCGTCGGCGTCATCGATCACGTCGTCGTGGAGCAGCGTCGCGGCATGAACGAGCTCGCTCGCGACGGCAATTTCATGGACGCGCTCGTCTCCGCCTGCGCCGGCGAAGCGTGCGCCGAGCAGGGCGCAGATGGGGCGGATGCGCTTGCCTCGCTGCCCGAGGAGATGGGCCGCCGCGCGCTCGGCGAGGTCCCCGTCGACGGGCGTCGTGAACGTGTCGAGCTCGCGCTCGATCGCGCCGAGGTCGGCCGAGAGCCACGCGCGCAGCTCGTCGAGCCGCGACGACAGCCGATCGAGCCCTGCCTTCTGGGTCGCGCCGCGGAGCGCGCCGAGCGTCCGTGGCGACGCGCTTCGATGGGAAACGGAGCTGAGGCTGCTATCGTCGTTCATGGTCATGCCTTTCGTTCATCGCGTCACGGCGCGTTTCTTCGAGGTGGATCGCGCGGGGATCTTGTTCTTCGGTCGCGTCTTCGAGATGTGTCACGCGGCCTACGAAGAGCTCCTGCTCGCCGCGGAAGCCGACATCGAGACGCTCATCGCGACCGATGGTGTCGGGCTCCCGCTTGTCCGCTCGGAGGCGGACTTCGTGAAGCCGATTCGGCTGCACGACCGGCTCGACGTGTCGATCGCCCTCGAGAAGCTCGGAGCGCGCTCG
>VGRJ01000101.1 GCA_016875405.1 Deltaproteobacteria bacterium
TGGCAACCGCTCCACCGAAACACGTGCATATTGAACGTGCCAAACTCGGTGGGGACGGGGGCCTTGGCAATGACGTGGAGGTGAGGCCGGATAAGACCCTGGGCTGAACGCCCTGCGGGGACGTGCATCTCTTGCTCCTTTGACAGGAAGAACAATGACGCGCGCGCTTCTCCAGGTCAACCCCAAGGGCCCGAATCTCGATTTGCAAACCCTACGCAAACACCACTCAGCGGCACGTTTGCATAGGGTAGCAGGGGCTGGACGGGCGCGCCCCCCGACGTGCGCCGTCAGCGGTTCAGCAGGTTCAGCGCGAGCGAGGCGGCCTGGTTCGCCTGCGCCGTGACGGAGATCCGCGCGGCTTGAAGGATCTGGTTCCGCGCGAGGAGCGAGGTCTCCTCGGCGTAATCGGCGTCGCGGAGCTTGCTGTTCGCTTCGAGGTAGAGGTTCCGGCGCGACAGCGTGCTCTCGCGCGCGGAGTCGAGCCGGTTCAAGGTGGCTCCGTTCTCGGCGCGGGCGTTGTTCACCGCCGCGAGCGCGCCGTCGATCCCGTCGATGGCGGCGACCGCGTTCGTGCCCGAGGTGAGCGAGAGCCCGTCGAGGCCAAGCGTCGTCGTGTCGATGCCACCGGTCTCGACGGCGATCGTGTCGTTGGGCGTGGTGCCATCGCCGACCTGCACGTCGACCTGACCGGCAGCGCCCTCGAGGAGCTTCTGTCCGTTGAACTCGGTCGAGCCCGAGATCCGACCCACCTCCTGCTTCAGTTGCTGGAACTCGGCGTCGAGGTAGCCGCGATCCGACGCGCTGAGCGACCCGTCCGCCGCCTGCACCGCGAGCTCGCGCATGCGCGACGTGAGGTCTCCGATCGAAGAGAGCGCCCCCTCCTTGACGTTCGCGATGCTGATGCCGTTGCCGGTGTTGCGCTCGGCGACGGTCAGGCTCCGCGTGAGGGCGTCGAGGTTCTCGCTAATGGCGAGGCCCGCGGCGTCGTCGGCCGCGCTGTTGATGCGGCGACCGCTCGATAGACGCTCGAAGTTACGTCGGATGGAAGACGGACTGCCGAGCCCGGTTCCGCCGAAGGCGGATGGGCTACCGTTGCTGCCATTGAAATTGAAGCCGATGGGCATCGCGATTCTCCGGGGTTTTGTGCAGGCGCCACGACGAAGCCGTTCCTTCGAACCGTCGTCGTGACAGCGTGCGCGACCGGTAGGGTGCGCGAGCCCAAGCCATCGTCATCGATGGCCGCCCCCTCGCGGGGGCCGCGTGGCAGAGCGGAGGCAACTCGCCTCCAACGAGGGAGTACGGCTCGTCTTCGGAAATCTTGAGGGGCGCCCGTCAATTTTTTCGAGGCCCCGCGACGGTGCCGCGCCCGGGTGCGAGCGCCTCAGCGGCACATCGCCGCGAGCATCGTCGCGAGGATGTCTTCGCCCGAACGACGGCTGCCCTTTAGCGCGAGATCGGCTTCGGCCATCAACATGAGCCAGCGCTCGAGGGTCCCGCGCGGCAGCCGCGTCACCGTCCGCTCGACGTCCTGCGCCTTGAACGGCATCACGCCCGCGATGCGCGCGGCCTCCGGCGGCGGCTCCCCTGCCCTGCGTGCCGACTCGTACTTAAGGAGCTGGCGCACTCGCGAGCCTACCGCGCCGAGGAGCCGCGGCCCCTCTTCTCGGTTCGCGGAGACGTCGCTCAGCGAGCCGAGTGCCTTGCGGAGGTCTCGCGCCGCGATCGCATCGACGAGCGACCAGACGTCGTCGAGCCGCACGCGAGTGATGGTGGCCGCGATCGCCTCCTCGTCGATCCGCGCCCCGGTGCCGACGTAGAGCGACAGCCGCTCGAGCGCGTCGGCGACGGGGCCGAGGTCGGGTCCAGCAAGCTCGGCGAGCGCCTCGGCCGCGGAGCTCGAGAGGTCGTGCCCGAGCGAACGCGCGCCCCTCGCGATCCAGCCAGGCAGCTCGTGGCGACGGAGCGGCTCGCAGGCGACGAGGAAGTCGTCCTTCTTCGCGGCCTTCATCATCCTCCGTGAGCCGTTGAGCTTCGACGCGGAGAGCACGACGAGGGCGGAATCGAAGGGCGAAGCGCAGTAATCGGCGAGCACGTCGAGCGGGTGGTGCTTCGTGTCGTCGTCGCGGCGATCGCGATCCCAGCGCTCGAGGCCGCTCACGAGGATCACCCGCCGACGCGCCATCATCGGTACGGTGCGAGCGGCGGCGACGACGGCCTCGGCGGTGGTCTCGCTCGCGATCATGCGTTGCAGGTTGAAGCCGGCGGTGCGCTCGATGTCCGCACCACGCCGAAGCGCCTGCACGACGCGCTCGACGAGGAGCTGCTCTTCACCGACGACGACGTAGACCGGTCGCAGCGCCCCCTTTCCGGTGAGCGCCGCCTCGGCCTCGGCCATCGCCTGATCGGGCGTCATCGTGCGGAGGATGTGGCGAAGGGCGCGCGGGGCGTCAAGTGACGCTCGCGTCGTACGAGCGCAGACCGGCGGAGGAGCTCGCTAGAAGCGATAGGCCGCCGAGAGAGCCACGACCGGAGCCTTCACCCAGGTTCGATAGAGGTCGTCGAGGTAGGCGTTGGTCGCGTCGGAGAGCTCCGGCAGCGCACGGTTGTTCCGCGGCCCCGCGAGGTACACCTGCGTCGAGGACGCGACGGTCTGCAAATACTCGATGGACGCGCGCATCACGAGCCGCTCGACCGGCAGCCAGCGCCAGCCGAAGCCGATATGGACGCTGTGGAGAGTCGAGTCGATGTTGGCGTTCCGTGCCTCGTAGTCGGAAGGAAACTTGACACCCGTCACGGCCTCGACGGACGACTTGCCCCCGAGGCTGCCGCCGAGGGCGTTGACCGTGTAGCCGGCGTAGACCTCGAAGCCTCGCTCACGCATCGGACGCATCCCGAGACTCGCACGCCCCGTGAGCGAGTCGCGGATGCCCGCACGCACGAGGTCGGAGGTGGCATCAGCGATCGCGCCGCTCCCGTAGGCGCCGACCGCGAGCAAGAAGCCATCGATCGCCTCGACGTAAGGAGAGCCGAGCCAGCCGAGGTCGCCGCGGAACTGAAGGCCGAACGGGCCCTCGATCACCGCCTCGACCCCACCCACCAGGATGGGGAAGGCGGTCGCCGCGCCGAGGTCCACCGTGAACGGTGGCTCGTGGCCACGGGGCGAAGGCGCCTCGGCGTGCGCATCGGCCGCTGCGAGTAGGCCTACAAGAACGATGACCCAGGACGCCCGAGCCCCCTTCGACATGCGCCGCGACGATAACGGCGGCGTCGACTTCGCGCGAAGGAAATGGTTGCGCCGGGTCCGAGCACACCTTGCGTCGTCGAACCCACACCCCCACGATGACGGGGCTCGAGCCCCGACGATGAACTTCGCCCCCCTTGCCTTCGCCGCCGTCACGACCACCGCTCTGCTCGTCACCGCGTCGAACGCGCGCGCCGACTCGACGACGTACGACAACCAGATCTGGGCCGCGAGCCTTAACACCGCGCGCCTCACGGGCCGCGACCCGTCCGCATCGTCAGGGCTCTCGGCATGGCTCGAATTTCACACGCGTCGCACAGGAGCGGGCTACCTCAGCATCTGGAGGCCGGGCCTCGGGTATCGACTCAATCGCTTCGCGAGCGTGTGGGGCGGGTATGCCTTCATCCCCTCGATCGACGACGTGACGCGCGAATGGACGGTCGAGCAGCGCGCCTGGCAACAGGGGCTCTTGACGGTTTCGGCCGCCGACCAGGTGACCTTCCAGCTGCGCCCGCGGCTCGAGCAGCGCTTTCGCGAACACGAGGACGAGGTCGCGCACCGGGCGCGCGTCTTCGTTCGCGTGAACGTCGCGCCGCTCCCGAAATTGCCTGTGCTCCTCGCGACGTGGAACGAGACCTTCGTCCACTTGAACGACGTCGCGTGGGGGCCTCGCACGGGCTTCGATCAAAACCGTCTCTTCCTGGGCTTCGGCGTCCGCGCCTTTCAGAGCTCGCGGGTCGAGATCGGCTACCTCAACGTGACGACGAAGCGCCCGAACGACCACCTCGTCGCGCACAACCTAAGCGTCAACGCCTTCACCGACTTCTGACCCCACGAGGCTGCGAGCTCAACGGCCGTCGTCAGGCGAGACCTGCGCGGCGCCGCAGGACCCAGTGGCCTCCGAGCGCGCAGGCGGCGAGCAGCGTCCACAGCCAGGGCGGCACGAACGGCTTGAGGCGACGCTCGGCGACGACGTGCGTCGCCTGCGGTAGCGGCAGCTCGGCGATGCCCTCAGGGGTGACGGCCCGCCCCTTCGTGGCCTTGGCGATCGCAGCGAGTCGGTTCGGATCGGGGCGAGGATCCGCCCACTCGTCGCCGCCGACCTCGCAGGCGAAGTCGTGTCGGCTCGGGGCCGCGCGCCCCTGTACGCCGAGGCGCACCGTCGCGGTGTAGCCGCCCGCCTCCAGCACCCCCAGCGGGAGCTCGATGAGGCCGTCGCGATCGCCGAAGACCGCGTGCACATCCTTCACCTTGGCGCCGGTGCCCATGCGCTCGATCGTGACGTCGGCTTCGGCCCCCGGCTCGCCGAACATCGCGCGGAGGCGGGCCGTGGTCGCAGTGCCGGCGACGCAACCGGACGGCAGCTCGAGGACCGCGGGCTCGAACCGCGGATCGCGCATCAGCCAACCGAGCATCGCGTCCCAGAACGCCCCGTGTGCGCGGCCCGAAGACTCGGCGGCGAAGCTCGAGAACTGGAGGAGGTGCGAGCCGTCGAGCGTGAGGGCGATCGTACGCCCGCTCCCCGTCTCTCCGAGCGCGAGCACCGGCATCGGCGCCCCCGAAGCCGTGGTGCGGCGCGGATGCTCGAGCAGCACGGTCGCGCCTTCGCGCGCGTCACCGACGACGTTGGTTCCGGGCATCTCCGGCCAGCGCTCGGCGAGGAGCGAGAGGACCGACTCGAGGACGGGCGCGCGTCGACCAACCCGCGTCAGCCCCGGGGTGAACGCCGCGGGATCGACGGCGTTTTCCGGCGTGATCCCGCGCAGGGTGACCGGCAGCACGTCGGCGAGCGGGGTCTGAGCGTAGTTGCCCGAGACGAAGGCGTTGGGGCCACCGACCATGATGAGACCGCCGCCCTGTCGCACGTAATCGGCGAGGCGCCGCAAGTGAATGCTGAGGCCGTAAGGTTCGGCGTCGAAGTCCTGCAGCACCACCGCGTCGAAGCTGGACAGGTGTTTGGTGAAGAGCTCGTCGACCGGGAACGGGATGAGGGCGAGCTCGTCCTGAGGGGCCGCGACGTCGTCGGAGCGCGTCCGCAGAATGAAGAACGCGACCACGTCGACCGAGGCGTCGCTCTTCAGCCAGGTGCGGAGCGAGCGGACGTCATAGGTCGGGCGGCCGGCGACGTGCAGCAGGCGTACGCGATCGCGCGCGACGTCGACCGTGACATAGCGCCGATCGTTCTCAGCGATGGTGTCGCCGCTCGGCGGCGAGAGCGACACCTCCAGGATGCGACGGCCGGCTCGATCGAGGGTGACCTCGAGGGCCGCGCGACCTCGTCCGTCGCTCACGGCGACGACGCCTCCGGCGCGCTCGACGGGCGGCGTGTCGAGGTGCAGCTCGCGCACGACGACCGGGACGTCGCTGCACGCGAGGCCGCCGGTGCAGGCGACCTCGACCTCGAGCTTGGCGGGCTGGTGCGCGACGATCGACCCAGCGAGCCGAACCGAGCGAATCGCGGCGTCGGCCAGCTCGCGCGAGGCGAGCGACACCGTGTGGACCGGCACCTCGAGGCGACCAAGGGCCGCGCGTACTGAGGATTCGATGGCGTCGTCGACAGGGCGCTCGAGGCGACCGTCGCTGAGGACGATCACGGCCTGCGGCGCCTCGTCGGTGTCGCGCGCGACGGACTCGAGCGCGGCGAAGAGATCCGAGCTCAGCTCGGGTGGAGCGTCGGCGAGCGTGCCTGCGAGCGGCGCTGGCGCGCCCCGACCGAAGGTCGACATACGGAGCCGTACGTCGCGAAATCGCGTCCGGATCGACGCGAGCGCGCGCTCGGCGACCTCGCGACGGGTCTCTGCGCGGTCGGACGGAAGGTCGACCGAGCGCGACGTGTCGGCGAGCACCACGAGGCGCGCACCCACGGTCGTCGCACGCTCGAAGACCTTGACGGGCCGCAGGACGGCGACGACGAGGAGCAGCACCGCGAGCGCGCCGCTGCCGACGACGCGCACCCGCGCCGGACCATCCGCGCGACGCGCGACGACCTCGAACACGAGCAATGCGACCGCGAGCGCGGCGACGACGAGCGCCGCGACGACGGAGCGCTGCGAGAGATCGCCCGAGAACGCGAGCGACTCGGTCACGGTCTCACGCTCCGAGGACGGCCGCAGGCGCCCCTCACGGCGACTCCGAGCCGCGACGACGCATGAGGAACGGTGCGTGGACCTGGTCGTCCTTGTAATTGGAGCAGAGCACGTACATCGCGATGTTCACGGCGAGCCGAACCGCTTGCTCTCGCTGCGCTTCACCGCCGGGCGTCGCCTCGAAGGGGTGCCCACCCCCCGGCTCGCGGGCGAGCGCGCCGAGCAAGTCGTTCGGCGAGAAGATGATTTGCGTCATGCCACCGCGCACGACAGCCTCGAGTTTGGCGTCCTTCTGAACGCGCCCCGTCGCACGCCTCAGCAGGTAAAACGAGCGGAACACCACGTTCTCGTCGCCGATCGAGATGGGCGAACCATCGGGCAAGACGCGCGCGAGCTGCTCCTTCGCTCCCTTCACGAACGCACCCTCGTTCGGCTCTTCGTCATCGACGAGTAGGATGCCGCCCATACCGAGGTAGCGTCGAAGCCAGAGGGTTTCGCGCTCGGTGAGGGGCTCGGGCGCTCGCGCCCCGGACCACACGGCGAAGGGCTCGGCGAGCAAGGCGGGCCCGTCTGCGCGCACCGTCGAGGGGGCGAGGCGCGCGGGGGAGCTCGTCCGGTTCACGACCTCGAGCGCCCAACGAGCACCTGCGCTGCGCCGACGGCGATCGGGGGCGCGCGTGCCGGTGAGGAGCTGGCGCGCGTGGAAGGCGCCGTCCTCGCCGAACGCGAACGCGGGACCGCTCGCCCCGAAGAGCGCGGTCGCCGCAGCGAGGCCGAGCTCGCGCCGGGTCAGTCGAGGTCGTCGACGTGCCATGCGCCATCCTCGCGTCGCAGCTTCACCTTGTGCCCGCCGGGGACGATGACCGTCGCGAGATCGCCGCTGACGTCGATCGGCAGCGCGTCGGGCTCTCGCAGGCCCTCGACGAGCGAGCGAAGCTCCCCCTCGAGCGCCGCTCGGATCGCGGGCGACAGCACCCTGAGGAGCCCCGCGTAGCTGCGGCGCGCAAGGACCGCGCGCAGCTGGCCGAGGGCCTGAGTCGGAGTGCGCGCGACCGAGGGAAGCCCCGAGACACCCTCGACTCGAAACTCTCCGCCCTCGAACGCGAGCCCGACGACCTCGCCGTCCTGAAAGCGCAGCTCGGCCCGGGTCGTCCCGAGCCGCCCCCGAGTCGCGAGCGCCTGTCCGTGCTCACGAAGCTCGGCGCGTTGCTCATCGAGGAGCCGCGCGGCGTCACCGACGGAGAGCGCGCGCCTGCTCTCGTCGTCGAACAACGCGTAGAGGGCCTGCGCATCACCGCGCTCGAGCGCCGACACGTAGCTCGCCAGAGCCGCCTCGGGCGGCGGCACGGCGACGCTCGCGCGACACCCCGACGCGAGGCCCGCGAGGAGCAGCAAGGTGGGCCGACGTCGCGCGCTCATCCGAAGAGCGGGTTTAGCGCAGCGCCGTGGGCGACGCTATAATCCGAGGCCATGACGATTCTTCGCGCCCTCTTGGTCACGCTCGCGCTGTCCTCGACGGCAGGCTGCGCACCGGCCCGCAGCGCCGAGCCGACCGTGTTGAAGTCTCTCGAGGAGCGGCGCGCGCAGGCCGCGGCGGCGCGCGCGGTCGAGGCGCAAGGCATGCGCGTGGAGCCGGGGCGGTCGTTCGACCTCGGCGACGGCTTTGTGCTGAAGGAGGACGTCCGGATCGCAGGTGGGCCCTACGGGATCGCTTACATCACCCCCGAGGAGCGAGAGGCCGCAGGCAAGAAGCTCCCGCGCTACAACCCCGACAGCGGCGCGCTCTCGCTCTCGACGCCCGCTGAGAACGCCGTCATCTTGATCCTGCACGACTCCGCCTACCGCTTCGACACCTCGGGGCAGAGCACGACCGCGACCCCCGTCGCGGCAGAGAGCACCGTTGCACGCGATGTCGGCGACTTCCTCGTGCACGTGGTGGTTCCGGGCAAAGGGCGAGCCGCACGACGTCCCGAGCCCGCGTCGGACGAGAAGGCCGCGCCGTGAGCTTGTCGGACGATCGTAAGGAGCGCGAGGCCACGGAGTCGGCGCGCCAGTCGCCACGCGCTGCCGCTCGAATGGAAGACGCCGCGCGCAGTCGCGAACGGCTCGCGCTCGCGACTGCCCTCGTCACCGCGCTCGGACTCGCGATGGTGGGCTCGGGTCCCACGGACCTCGGGGCGCTCGTCACGCTGGCCGGTCTGAGCGGCCTGATGTTCGCCGTTCATCGGTACGGGCGCCTCGGGGCGGGGCCGTGACGTCGATGAGGCGCGAGCCGTGCGGCCGAGGCGGCCCCGAGCTCGCATCGAAGCGCTGACTCAGTTGAGCTTTCGCTCCTTCGAGAGCGCGCGCGCCGCCTGCTGAGCGCGCGTGGGCCCGCCGAGCGCAAAGCTTAGCCCGTAGGCGCCGCGACCGGCGCCATCGTGGGTGATGACTCGACCCCCGTTGTCTCGGATGAGCTCCTCGACCGCCGGCGCCTCCATGCCCGACGTCGCCTTGACGAGCGCACCGAGCGCGTTCGCATCCCCGCCGAGCTTCGCGCGGTCGACGCTCGGCGGATCGGTGAAGAGCCCCTGCGCGAACAGCAACGTCGCCGCGGCGCCCGCCGCGTCGCGACCACGAAAGTACGCACCGACATCGCGGACGTTCGAGTGGGCGCAGTGCGCGAAGAGCGCCGCGTGGTCCGCACGCGTTGCGTCAGCGAGCTGGTCGATGAGCGACACGAACCGGTCTCGCCCCTCGGCCTGCATGAACGGCTGAAGATACCCGCCCTCGAATCGGAGGCGCGCTCGCCCGACCTCGCCGGTCTCGAGCCAGGTCGCGCTCGCCGGCGTCAAGGCGCCGAGGCGAGGCGAGAGCACCGCGTGCGTAGTCTCCTTCACGATCGGATCATCGGACAGGGGCGTCGGGTTCGCCTCGCGCGCCAGCCAGAGCTCGATGACCCACCCGGCCGGATCGACGTCCAGCGCGGTCGCGCCCGCGTAGAGTCGTCGGCGCGAGGACTCGCACGACTCGCGCTCACGCTTGCCGATAACGTCGGCCGTCGACACAGGGGCGGTCGACACCGCCGAGCTCGCGAGGGAGGCGGCCTTCGAGCCGAAGAAATTCGCGCGAACGAGCCAGAAAACGCCGCCTGCCACCATCGCGAGCGCGATCAGCGCGCCGACCACCTTGCCGACGATCGGCGCGACGTCGGTGGTCTCAGGTGGCGGGGGCAACGCCGCCGCGACCGCGCTGCGGAGGCGGTCGACCGCCGCTTGGAGCTGCGCCGCGCGCATGTCCTCGGGCAGGATCGACCACTGATCGAGCATTTCGCCGACGTCGATCGACACCACGGCCCCGGCGCCGTGGAGCTCCGCCGCGCGGCCGTGAATCACGACGCGCCCGGGGACGCCGCGCTGGCCGGTGACCTCGGCGAAGCGCTGCTCGATCTCGGCCTGAACGTTCACGTCGGGCATCGCCGAGACCATACCACCGATCGCGCCCGCGGCCTCAGCTCTCGGCCTGGAGCATGCCCTCGACGACGCAGTCGAGCATCGAGTCGAAGCGCGCGAGGTCGAAGCGAGAGCCGCTGCACAGCCAGTCGTTGTGGCCCTCGGGTCCAGGGAAATGCCCGACGACGTCGAGGTGATCGCCCTGCCCGATCCAGAGCGGCTCGCCCCAGAGCTGCGATGCGAGCGGCACCACGCCGTCGTTGGCGCTGCGCTCGGGGACGTGCCCGAGCATGCGCGCGAAGACCTGGGCCGTTCCATCGACCGGCGCGCACGGGTAGCGCTCGTCGTGGTTCGACGTCAGGGCCTGCATCGAGCGGAAGAGGAGCGCCGACGCGATCGACCATGGCGAGCGCACCGACCCCACCCAGTCGCGCAGCTCGGTCCGCGGGGCGTAGCTCGCGACGCACTGGTAGCGGACCTGCGGCCGATCCTCGACCCCCGCTTGAAAGAGGTCCATGGCCTCGGGCATCAGCTGCACGACGCCGCCCTGATCGTCACGGACCTGTCGGAGCCAGTCGCGGAGGTCGCGGCTCGCGGCATCGTCGAGCACGCGCGCGATCTGCTCGGTGACGCGATCGACGAGCGCGAGCTCGAGCCCGAGCACATCCGTGGTGCGGCCGAGCGAGGCGACGAGCGCCGAGGCGAGGCTGAGCGGAGGAGCCCCGAGCTTCAGGGCGCTCACCGTGAGCGCCGTGACCGCATACAGGAGCTGCTGTCCTTTCGCGGTCGCGAAGAACGTCGCGAGCGGCGTCCCGTAGTGGGGCGCGTTGATCGACGTGACCGATGTCAATCGTTCGAGCCAGCCGAGCTGGCGCTCGACATGTCGTCCGAGGCGCACCGACGGGGACGCGACGAGCCGCGCGTCGAGGCCGCCGGTCGAGTGACCGAGGAGATGGATGGGCCCCTTGTCACCGGCGGTCGCGTGCACGAGCTCGACGAGCTTCGCGGCGCGCCGACGAACCGACGAGGTCGGGTGCACCTCGCAGACGCGGACCTCGACGGCCCGTCCCCGAGTCGCGTAACGGCGCTCGACGCCGCGCGCGATGTGCCCGAAATAATCGTACGCCGCGAGGCGCGCGAACCCGAACATGCCTGGGGTCAGGTAGACGCGAGACGGCGCCATCCGATGCGGGACCATAGCCGCACCGCGCGACGCGGGCGAACTACCCGTCGCCGCGTCGAAACCGGGCGACGTGCTTTCCTCTCTATGCTCGGTGGTGTAACGCTCCCTCCGATCATAGAGCGTCTCGAGCGATCGTCGTGCGGGGCGCCGTACCAAGGAACACCGATGCGCACCTTCCTCCAGCTTCCCCTCGCTCTCGCCACCCTCGCGCTCGTCGCGTGCGACCGGCCCGAGCCGAACGACCCCTCGAAGTTCGATCCGAACGCGCCGTGCCCGCCCGGGCAGGTGTGCCCTGCCCAGCCTTACGGTCAGCCGGGTTACGGGCAGCCCGCACAGCCGGGTTACGGGCAGCCCGCACAGCCGGGCTATGGGCAGCCCGCGCAGCCGGGCTATGGGCAGCCCGCGCAGCCGGGTCAACCGGGCTATGGGCAGCCCGCGCAGCCGGGTCAACCGGGCTATGGGCAGCCCGCGCAGCCGGGTCAACCGGGCTATGGGCAGCCCGCGCAGCCAGGACAGCCGACTCAGCCGGGACAGCCCGCGAGCACGGGGCAAGCGACGCCGGTCCCGCCGATGCTCGCGGCGGGCGCGCAGATGATCCTTCAGGGCATCGCGCAAAAGGACCTTCCCGGCATGGCCGCCGACGGCGCGCCCATCGCGGCGAGCTTCCAGCCCGGCCAGACCTTCGAGCAGCCGATCCAGCTGCAGCCGGGCCGCTGTTACGGCGTAATCGCGGTGGGGCTGCCGATGCTGACCGAGGTCGACGTGCAGATCGTGACGCACCAGCCGCCGCTGCCGCCGACGGTGCTCCAGCAAGACTCGACGACCGGACCGAACGCGAGCATTGGCCAGGGCGGGACTTGCTTCAAGAACCCGCTCCCGGTGGGCGGACCGGCGAAGCTCGTGATCCGCGCGACAGCGGGTCAGGGCGTCGTCATGGCGCAGCTGTTCGTGAAGTGACCGAGCGCCCCACGCGTCGACGTGCCGTGCCGCCCAGCCGTGGCGCGGTCGTCGACGGTGAGGACCGACCGCTCAGCCGCGAGGCGCGACGAGCCGTCGCTTTCCGTCCGACGCGAGCATGACGCCCGGCTCATCGAGGGCCTCGCGATCCCAGAGCCGGCAGGTCACCTCGCGGTGCCGCTGATCGAGCGCCTCGCAGTAGTTGGTGTAGCTGCAGCGACGTACGGAGGCCCCCTCCCCCTGCCGAAGCTTTCGGAACCAGTCGGGGTCGGCGAGCGACTGCCGCGCCGCGGCGACGACGTCTCCCGCGCCGTCGCGCAACGCAGCCTCGGCCTGGACGAAGCTCGCGATCCCCCCGCACACGACGACGGGTGTCTCGAAGCCCGCCGCGCGCACCGCGCGCCTCACCTGGGCCTGCTTGGCGAGGTTGCGACCGAACGGGCCGCGCGCGTCGGCGAGGCTCGTCGGCATGCACTCCCAGCCGCTCTTGCCGGTGTATGGGTAGGCCGCCTCGCCGACCTTCGGTCGAGCCGCGTCTTCGAATTTTCCGCCGGTCGACAGCGAGAGGAAGTCGAGTCCGGCCGCGGCGAACGCGACCCCGTACGCGCTCGCCTCCTCGGGCGTCCCGCCCCCATCGATCACCTCGTCGCAGAGAAAGCGGCAACCGACGGTGAAGTCACGGCCGACCTCGGAGCGCACGGCCGAGGCCACCTCGAGCGGGAGCCTCATGCGCGACGCGCGATCTCCGCCGTAGCCGTCGGAGCGGACGTTCCGCGGCGAGAGAAACGACGCCATCGTGTAGGCGTGCGCATAGTGGAGCTCGACGCCATCGAAGCCCGCACGCTTCGCGCGGTCGGCCGCCTTGGCAAAGGCGTCGGGCAAGATCGCGGGGAGCTCGCGGATGGTGGGGTCGTGCAGGTCCCAGACCCGCTCGCGCTCGCCGTAATCGAGGGCCTCGAGCTCGCGCTCGGACAGGATCTCCTCGAGCTCGACGCGGGGCAGGCCTGCGAGGGCCGAACGCACGTCCTCGTCCGAAGCCTGCTCCGAGAACTCGGGTCGCAGCGTGGCGAGGCGCGCACGATGCTCGGAGCGCAATCGAAGAAAGCGCTCGAAATACCGGCCCGCCTCGGGCCTCCGACGAATGCGCAGAAAATCGATGAGCTGGATGAAGAGGCGCGTACGACCGCCGCTCGCCTCGCGGACGACGCGCGCGAGCTCCGACAGACCCGCGAGGTAGCGGTCGTCGCCGATGCGCAAGAGCGGACCGCTCGGGATGTCGCGGACGCCAGTGGCTTCGACCACGATCGCGCCCGGCTCACCCTCCGCGAACCGCCGGTACCAAGCGAGCACGGCCGGCGAGACCTCGCCCTCGGCCGTCGCGCGCCACGGCACCATCGCGGGGACCCAGGTGCGCTCGGCGAGGACGAGCCCGCTCGCGAGGCACAGCGGCGCGAACAGTCTCGCGTCGGCCGCCTCGGACGCGCTCGGCTCACCGAGCACCGGCAGCGCGTGGCGAATCCGCTCGGGCGGCCTGTAGCTGGTCATGGCGCGCGCGTGTATAACTCATCCGTTCGGAGAACCACATGATGCGCCCACTGCTCCTCGCCACCCTCCTGCTTGCGGCTTGCAACTCGACCTCGGCGGCGCCGACCCACCCGAGCGCGACTCCAGCGATCGGCGCGGGCGAAGCCACCTTGACCGCCGACGGCAAGACCAAGGCCGTCATTCGCGTCACGCGCGAGGGGTTCGTCCCGAGCGAGGTGAAGGTGCCTCAAGGCAAGCCCGTGGTCCTCGAGTTCACGCGGGAGACCGAGAGCGAGTGCTTGAACGCGGTGCGCATGCCCTGGCTCAGCGAGACGGTGCCCCTGCCGATGAACAAGCCGGTGGCAATCCCGTTCGACGCGGCGAAGGCGGGGACGCTCACCTACTCGTGCTGGATGAACATGATCTTCGGCAAGATCACCGTCACCGGCGGTTGAGCGGAGCCGCGCCTCGGGCCGACGGGTCCGGGGGCGACATTCACCTTTGTGCCTTCGGGCGAGGGCGGTAACCTACGGGCCTTCGCCGTGACTGCCGCCACCTACGCCTTCGCCCAGTTGCTGCGGGTCTTGCCGCGGACGCGGATCACGCGAGCCGTCGGCAAGCTCGTCGACCTCGAGCTCCCGCCGATCGTCTCGAAGGCGGCCGTCGGCGTGTACTCACGCGCCTACCGGGTCGACCTCGGCGAGGCCGAGCCGCTAGGCCTCGCCTACCGCAGCTTCGACGCCTTCTTCACGCGGCGCCTCCGCGATGGAGCGCGTCACCTAGACGCTCCTGCCGGCGCCCTGATCTCACCCTCGGACGGACGCCTCGACAGCTTCGGTCCGGTCGAACGCGACGGCTTGCTCACGATCAAGGGCCGTGACTACCGAGCGCGCGACCTGCTCGGCGACGACCGGGACGGGGACGAGCAGGCGGCGCGGTACCTGGGCGGACAGTTCGCGATCATCTACCTGTCACCGCGCGACTACCATCGCGTACACACCCCGTGCGACGGCGCGCTCACCGCGGTCCGCTCGTATCCGGGTGAGCTCTTCCCCGTCAACGGAGTCAGCGAGCAGCACATCCCGAATTTCCTCGGGCGAAACCGCCGGGTCGCGCTCGAACTTGCGACGAAGGACCACGGCCTCGTGACGGTGGTGATGGTCGCGGCGATGATCGTCGGCCGAATCAGCGTGACCGGGATCTCCGAGCGCGACGTCCCCTTCGGACGACACGAACTTGGCGGCCTGCCGCTCTCACGCGGGGATGAGCTCGGCATCTTCCACCTCGGATCCACGGCGGTCCTCTTCTTCGAACCCGGAGCCACCGCTCCCCTCTCGCCGCGCCTCGGCTCGATCCGACTCGGCGACCCACTCCGCGTGCCGGAGCCCAGGAGCCAAGCATGAACGACTCGTCGGAGACGGAGGACGACGACCGCCTCGAGTCGACCCAGGAGTCGGCGATCGAGGACGAGGCGACGTACGCCGTCACCGGCAAGTACCGCGCCCACGCGCCGGGCCGCGCCTCCGACGCGCCTCCTCCCCCTCCAGGCTTCGACTCGCTCAAGCGAACGGCCCCCCGGAATCCCTCGCTCCGCAACGCAGCCCCGACCCCGGTGCCGCCCGATCCGAGCGGCCTCTCGGGGGCCCCGATCTCGATGGGGCGCCCGCCGGTATCGGCCCGCCCAGCGTCCGTGCCGCCTCGCCCGCGGCTCGCGAGCGTACCGCCGCTGCCAAGCCCGGTCTCGACCGGCCCCGCAGCTCTCAGCGTGCCGCCGCGCCCTCGCACCCCCAGCGTGATAGCGCTCGAAGAAACGTGGCGCCCCGAGTCGTCCGCGCCGGTACCGCCCGCTGCCGACACCGCGCCGGACCAGACAGCACCTGCGCTGACGCCGAGCCTCGCGCGTGAGCCGGACGGCGTGCCCGACGACGCACCGACGGTGCCGGGCTCGTTCGGTGGCTCACTCGACGACGCGGACTTCGACGCCCCGCACACCGATGGTCCCCCCGGGATCCCACTGCTCCTCGCGGGCCCTGACCTCGACAACCTCGACGATCGTCGCCGCAAGGCGGGGCGTCGGCGCAACACGAATCGCAAGGGCAAGCGCCCCACCGTTCGGATCCCGGTCGACGCGGTGCACGAAGGGGAGACCTCCGCGGTCGAGCCACTCGAGCCGCTCGACGCCGACGACCTCGACGACGAGACGACCCACGTCGCGGCCCCTGAGGCTCCCCCGCCCGCTCCTGCCGGAGGGCCCGCCTCGTCGAGCCACGTGCCCGCGTCGGTGAGCGCGTTCGACCGCGCCATCCTGGAGCCGCGCCCCTCTGCGCCGATCATCACGGACACGCAGGCGATCGCGATGGTCCGTCCGATCGAGATCGTGAGCGACATGCCGCCGGTCCCGTCGGCGAGCCGACCAGGCGTCGCCGCGACCGAGGAGGAGATCGAGGAGATCGAGCCCGAGCGCATGAGCCTGCCAGGCGACATAATCTCGGCGGCGCGCCGAGCGGAGGCACCGAAACCGCCGCCGCTCCCGCCAGCGCGAACGGGGTCGACCGCGCCCGCGCCACCGTCGAGTCCCGGAGCCGCCAGGCCTCCGGTGGCCGAGCCGCGACTCGCGATCCCCGGTCCGCTGCCCGTCCCGATGGCGCCGCCTTCGGCCCCCGCTGCAGCCGCGTCGCCGGCCAGCGAAGCTCCCGCGCGCAGCCTCCCGAAGGCACCGCCGCCGTCGACCGACTTCACCCCGGGGCGTCCGCGCGAGAAGCGCCCGTGGTTCTCGGAGCTCTTCGAGGACGAGATGGTGCGGACCCTCGACAACCCGAAGCTGAAGGATGTCGAGCGCGAGACGCGGTTCATCGAGCAGAGCTTCCGTCTTCCGCAAGGCGCGCGCCTCCTCGACGTGGCCTGTGGTCACGGCGTCCACGCCGTCGAGCTCGCCGGGCGCGGCTATCAGGTGGTGGCGGTCGATTTCTCGACGACGCTGCTCGGGCTCGCGCGGACGTACAACGAGCGCCGCGGTCAGTCGGTGAGCTTCGTGCAAGGCGACATGCGCCAGATCGAGCTCGATGGCGCGTTCGACGGCATCTACTCGTGGTCCGCGAGCTTCGGCTACTTCGACGACGCGGCCAACCTCAACGTCCTCGAACGTCTCGTCCGCGCCCTGCGCCCCGGCGGCAAGCTGCTCCTCGACCTCACCAACCGCGACTACGTCGCGCCACGCACGCCGAGCACGGCGTGGTTCGAGAAGCCGGGCTGCGTGTGCATGGACGAGGTGCGGTTCGACTACATGTCGAGCAGGCTGCACGCGAAGCGGATGGTGATCTTCGAGAACGGACGCGCGCGCGAGGTCGAGTACTCGGTGCGCCTCTACACGGCGAACGAGCTCGTCGGGCTGCTCGAGAGCGTGGGCCTGCAAGTCCTCGAGCTCAGCGGCCATCGCGCGCATCGTGGCGCTTACTTCGGGAACGAGTCGCCGCGCCTCATCGCGTTGGCCCAGAAGACCTGACACGACGAGCGCACGGGCGGCCGGTGCCCGCACCCGCAGAGACGGCACTGCGCGGGCACGAGCGTACGTTCGCGCGAGCTCAGGTGGGCGGCGTGACGACGCTGCAGGTGACGTCGCTCGGATCGCCCTCGAGGAGCGGAGCCACGTAAACCCCGAAGCTGCCGCCGGTCTCGCCGAGGTTCGCCGAGCGTGGCTTCGGACAGGTGAA
>VGRJ01000102.1 GCA_016875405.1 Deltaproteobacteria bacterium
CCGGTGGCGGCGGTGGCAGCGAAGAGGGCGACGGCGAGGGGATGGGCAAGGGCCTGCGGCTCGGCAAGGGCGGGCGCTCGATCCCGATCGAGGTCGGCGGCGGTAAGAGCGGGGGGGCCGGCGCGGACGGAGACGGCGCCAGCGGCAGCGATGCGGGGCGCGGAAGCGCCGAGAAGCTCGGCAAAGCGTCGGACATCGAAGGGCGCACGCGCGACGTCGAAGCTGAGGGGCTCGATTCGGGCCGCGGCGCCTCGAACGCCGAGGTGATCCTGGGCGCAGCCGAGCGAGGCTTTACCGGCAAGGGGTACCGCAAGGTGTTCAAGCAGTACGAGACCGTGGCGGAGGACCAGGTGGCGAAGGAGACGATCCCTGATGGGATGCGGTTTTACGTGCGCCGGTATTTTCAGCTGATTCGACCGAGAGAATAGCGAGACGAGAGGCGAGATGAGCGACGCGAAGGACGACGTGAAGGAGCGGGTGGCAGAGTTTCGCCGCTCGGTGAGCGAGCTTCGAGATGAGGTGGCGAAGGTCGTCGTGGGCAACGACGACATCGTCGAGGGCGTGCTCACCTGCATGCTCGCAGGCTCGCACGCGCTGCTCGAGGGCGTGCCCGGGCTCGGCAAGACGCTGCTCGTCCGCACGATGGCCGAGGCCCTGCGCCTCGACTTCTCGCGCATCCAGTTCACCCCGGACATGATGCCCGCCGACATCCTCGGCACGACCATGATCGAGGAAGACGATGACGGGCGACGGCACTTCACGTTTCGTAAGGGCCCGGTGTTCGCGAACATCGTGCTCGCCGACGAGATCAACCGCGCGACGCCGAAGACGCAGAGCGCGCTGCTCGAGGCGATGCAGGAGCACCGCGTCACGATCGGCACGGTGACCCACTCGATCGGCTCGCCGTTCTTCGTGCTCGCGACGCAAAATCCGCTCGAGAGCGAGGGGACCTACCCGCTTCCGGAGGCGCAGCTCGATCGCTTTTTCTTCAAGCTGCGCGTCGCGTTCCCCGGGCGCAGCGAGCTCCACGCCATCCTCGATCGCACCACGACGAGCGAGCCGCCGTGCGCGCGCCCGGTGCTCGACGCCGAGCGAATCCAGTCCATGCAGCGGCTCGTCCGCGAGGTGCCCGTCGCGCGACCGGTGCAGGACTACGCCGTCAGGCTCATCGAGGCGACCCACCCGGACCACGCCGACGCGAGCGACGACGTTCGGCGGTTCGTCAGCTATGGCGCCTCGCCGCGCGGCGCACAGGCCGTGCTGCTCGCGGCCAAGTGCAGGGCGCTCTTCGAGGGGCGCTTCGCACCCTCGATCGACGACGTGAAGCGGGCGGCGCTGCCGGCCCTGCGCCACCGCGTGCTCCTCAACTTCGAGGGCGAGGCCGAAGGCGTGAAGACCGATGCGCTCCTCGAGGCGCTCCTCGCGCGGCTCCCCGAGTCGGTCGCGGACGGCGGCTCGAAGGGCGCCCGGAGGTAGGTCGGCTCGATGGGTCTCCTCTCGTTCCTTCGACGGGCGGCCGCGCCGCTCGCGCGACGGACCTCGCCGCAGGCGGCCGAGGATGCCGAGCTCTTCGACGAGGCGTTCCAGCGCAAGCTCGAGTACCTCGCGATGGCCTCGAAGCGGGTGTTCGCCGGCGTGATGAAGGCCGAGCGACGCACCAAGAAGACGGGGAGCGGCGTCGAGTTCGCGGACCACCGGGACTACGCGCCCGGCGACGATTTTCGTTCGCTCGACTGGCACGCGTACCAGCGCTTCGATCGGTTGCTCGTGCGCCTCTTTGAAGAGGAGGAGGATCTGTCGATCTACCTCGTGGTCGACAGCTCCGAGTCGATGGGCTTTCACCACGCACGCAAGCTCCGGCACGCGAAGCGCCTCGCCGCCGCGCTCGCCTACGTCGGCCTCGCGAACCTCGATCGCGTGTCGATCGTGACGGCAGACTCGACCCTCGGGCTGCGGCTCGAGCCGACCCGCAACAAGAAGCGAATCTTTCGCGTGTTCGAGTTCTTGCGGCGCGTCGAGGCAGGAGGCTCGACCGATCTCGGGAGCGCGCTGCGCTCGTTCGTCGCGCAGCACAAACGCCGCGGGCTCGCCGTCCTCCTCAGCGACCTCTACGACCCGGCTGGCTTCGAGCGTGGCATCAACGTGCTTCGCTTCAACCGCTTCGAGCCGTTCGTGCTGCACGTCGTCGACCGCGCCGATGCCACACCGGAGCTGCGCGGTGACGTCGTGCTGTATGACGTCGAGACGGGCGACGAGCGCGAGGTCACCGTGACCCCGGCGGTGCTCGAGCGCTACCGCAGCGAGTACGACGAGTACCTCGCGCGCATCGAGCGCTTCTGCGTGTCTCACCAGGTCAGTTACTTCCGGGCGGACGTAGACGTGCCCTTCGACGAGCTCGTCCTCCGCGTGTTTCGGCGAGGCGGGTTCCTTCGATGAGCGGCCTCCACCTTGCCGGCATCGACGCGGCCACCCTTGCCCGTGCGGGCCTCGGGCTCGCGGCCGCGGTCGTGGTGCTCTACGTCCTGAAGCTCCGTCGACGGCCCATCGCCGTCCCCTTTGCGGCGCTCTGGCAGCGGGTGCTTCGCGACCGAGACGCGACGACGCTGTTCTCGCAGCTGAAGCGCTTGCTCTCGCTGCTCTTGCAGCTCGCCCTCGTCGCTCTGATGCTCGGCGCGCTCGGCGATCCACGCTCCGCCGCGGTGTCGGTGACAGGGAGGCACCTCGTCGTCCTCGTCGACGCGAGCGCGAGCATGAAGGCTACGGACGTCTCGCAGCCGCGCGGCGAGGAGGGGCCTCGACGGACGCGCCTCGACGTCGCGAAGGAGCGGCTGCGGCAGACGATCCGCGGACTCTCCGGAAACGACCGGATGTTGATTGCAGCCCTCGACTCGACGGTCACGCCGCTCTCGACGATGACGGGCGACGTGGGCGAGCTCGAGCGAGCGCTCGACGCGGTGCGCGCGGTCGATGTCCGAGCGAGCTACGCGGCAGGCCTCCGCTATGCCCTCGACTCGCTGCGCGGGCTCCCGAACCCCGAGGTCGTCGTCGCGAGCGACGGCGCGCTCGGCGAGGCGACCGATGGGCGCGGCCCCGTCGACCTCGGCAGCGCCAAGCTCTCGTACGTGAAGGTCGGCGACTCGAGCTCGAGCCGCAACGTGGCCGTCACCGGCCTCTCGGTGCGCCGCTACCCCCTCGACAAGAGCCGCTACGAAGTGCTTGTCGAGATCACGAACACGATGGACGACGCCGCGACAGTCGAGCTCGAGCTCGTGGGCGACGGGCGGATCACCGACATCGTGAAGCTCTCGCTCGGCGCCCGTGAGACGACGACGCGGTTCTACCCGAATCTCTCCGGTGCCGACCGTACGCTCGAGGCGCGCGTCCGCCTCGCTGACGGCGCGTTCGACGACCTCCCCGCGGATGATCGAGCCTTCGCGCTCTTGCCGGAGCGACGTCGCGCACGCGTGCAAGTCGTCACGCGCGGCAACATGTACCTCGATGCTGCGCTGCTGCTCGATGAGTACCTCGAGGTGGTGCCGGTCGAGCCCGACGCCTACCCAGCGGAGGGAGCGTTCGACGTCACGATCTTCGACGGCGTCGCGCCGCCTGTCGCCGCGGGGAGCGGTGGGGTGCTCTACCTCGCGCCGCCATCGGACGAGCACACGCCGTTCAAGCTGGGGGCTCGGCTCACCTCTGACGTGGCGACACCGCTCGGCTTCGACGAGCTCGACGACCGTCACCCGCTCGTCCGCTACCTGTCGCTCGGGGAGGTGAACGTCGGGCGCGCGCGCGAGCTCGAGGCGGTCGAGAAGAAGGACGCGACCGTCGGGCGCAGCTTGAAGGGGACGCTGCTCCTCGCAGGGCGACGCAAGGGCAAGCCCTTCGTGGCGCTCGGCTTCGACGTACGGGACAGCGACCTTCCGCTACGGGTGGCGTGGCCGCTCTTCGTGATGAACGTGATCGCGCACTTCCTCGACGAGGACACCGGCTACATCTCATCGTTCCGCACCGGCGAGGTGTGGAGCATTCCTGCCGCGGCGTCCGAGAAGACCGCGACCTTGACGCTCCCTGATGGGGCAGAGTGCTTGATCCCCGTCAAGGATGGGCGCGCGGTGTACCTCGGGCAGGAGGCTGGGCTCTACGGCCTCTCGCTCGGCGGCGAGCGCTCGGGCTTCGCCGCAAATCTCTCGGATCCCGCAGAGAGCGCGATCACTCCCGAGCCTGAGCTAAAAGTCGGAGAGACTCGCGCTGGAGAGCTCGAGGGGTTCACCGTCGGGGCGCGTCGAGAGCTGTGGGTCTACTTCCTCGTCGCCGTGCTCGTGGTCAGCGCGCTCGAGTGGCTCACGTATCACCGGAGAGTCACGGTATGAGCGCCGCGGAGGAGTCATGACGACCCGAACTCTGCGCGGCCTCTGGGTCGCCGTCTGCGCCGTCGCGTTCGCGGTCCTCGCCTACCTCTACTGGCGACGGGTCTGGCTGGCGCCGCCCGGGGCGTTCGTCTGGATCCGTGAGGGGGTTCGCCACGAGCTGCTCGCGCCGCGCATGCTCGGCACCGCGCTCCTCGCGCCCTGGTTCGTCGGCGTGCTGGCCTGGTCGCTCGCGGATCTGCCCTGGCAGCAGCGGTTGTTGTCGGTTCTGTTGCGAAGTGGCTTCGCGCTGCTCCTCGGGCTCGGGCTCGCTCGCCCCGTTCGTGCGACCGAGAGCGATCGAGTCGCGCTGGTGGTCCTCGTCGACGTGTCGGACTCGGTCGCCGACGAGGCCATCGCCGACGCGCAGCGCGTGGTGAACGACGCCTTCGCTGCGGGGCGGCCGGACGATCTCGTCAAGGTGGTGACCTTCGCAGAGCGCCCGCGACTCGTCGAGGCGACCTCGCCCGACGGGCGCGCGGCGCCCCCGACGCTCGTCCGTCATGCGCGGAGCGAGGCTGCGGCGCGCGACGACGTCGGCGCCGGTACCAACTTGCAAGCCGCGCTGCAGCTCGCGTACGGCCTGTTCCCACCTGGCTACCTGCGGCGCGCGCTCGTCGTATCGGATGGACTCGAGACCGACGGCGACGTGCTCGCCGAGGCGAACCGAGCGCGCCAGTACGGCGTGAGCATCCACGCGATCCCGTACCGCCGTGAGCCGCCCGCGGAGGTCGCCGTGCGGGAGCTCGTGCTCCCCGAGCGTGTCAAGGTCGGAGAGACCTTCGAGGTACGAGCGGACGTCTTCGCGACGCGCGCGGCACGCGCGAAGATGCGGCTCTACCAGGGCGAGGCGCTGAACGGCCTCGACGGCGTGAGAGACGTCGAGCTCGAGCCGGGCGCGAACAGCGTCGTCTGGAAGAGCGTCGTGCGGCTCCCGGGCGAGGTGACGTACGCGCTCGAGCTCGCCGAGGTGTCCGCGGATCGCTTCACCGAGAACAATCGCATCGCCACGACAATCGACGTCCCGGGGCGTCCGCAGATCCTCTACGTCGAGGACGCACCCGAGTACGGTGGCCCGCTTGCCCGCGCGCTGACCGCCCAGCAATACGAGGTCGACCTGCGGCCTCCGTCGGGGTTCCCGACCTCGCTGAAGGAGCTCGAGCGCTATGACCTCGTCATCCTCAGCGACGTTCCGAGAGAGCGCTTTCCCGCCTCGGCGCAGACGCTGGTCGAGTCGTACGTGCGCGATCTCGGGGGGGGGTTCCTCTTCGCGGGCGGCGAGAATGGCTACGGGCTCGGGGGCTGGCAGGACACACCGCTCGCGAGGGTGTTGCCGGTGCGCATGGACGCCGAGCGGATGAACCGGACGCCGTCCGTCGCGATGGCGCTGGTGCTCGACCACTCGGGCTCGATGACCGGGCTCCCGATGGAGATGGCGAAGAAGGCGGCCAAGGCGACGCTCGACGTCCTCGCCGGCGACGATCTCGTCAGCGTCGTCGTCTTCGACGCCACGCCCGAGACCGTCGTGAAGATGCAGCCGGTACGGAACCGAACGCGGATCCGCAGCCTCATCTCGCAGGTGCAGCCCGCCGGTGGAACCGAGATCTTCCCGGCGCTCGACCGAGCGTACGGGCTCCTCAACGTCACCGAGGCGCGCAAGAAACACGTGATCCTCTTGACCGATGGCAAGGCGCCGTCGGGAGGGATCCGTGAGCTTGTCTCGCAGATGATCGCCGAGTCGATCACCGTGACGAGCGTGGGGCTCGGCAGCGAGGTCGACGAGCAGCTCCTCCGGACGATCGCGGAGGTCGGTGGCGGTCGCTATCACCACGCGCCAGACCCGAACAGCCTGCCGCGGATCTTCACGAAGGAGACGGAGCGCATCGCGCGTGCGGCAGCGGTGGAGGAGTGGTTCCCGGTCGTGCAGACCGACCACGCGTCGTTCCTGAAGCGCCTCGACGTTCGGAGCGCGCCGCTGCTCCACGGCTACGTGACGACGAGGCTCAAGCCGCCGCCGGCGGTTCAGCTCCTCGCCAACGCCGACACCGACGAGCCGATCCTCGCGCGTTGGCGAGTGGGGACCGGATGGGTGCTCGCCTGGACGACGGACGTCAAGACGCGCTGGGCCACCGAGTGGGTCGGCTGGTCCGGCTGGGAGAAGTTCTGGGGGCAGCTCGTCCGCGAGCACATGCGCACGAAGGACCGGCATGAGCTCGAGCTCCGCGCCGAGCTCCGCAGCGGCATCCTCCACGCCTCGGTCGACGCGTTCACGGCCGACGAGCGGTTCGACAACCAGCTCGACTCGCGGCTCACGATCACAGGCCCGCTCCCCGGCAGCGACAAGCGCGTCGTGCCGATGCGGCAGACTGCGCCGGGGCGCTACGAAGTCGAGGTCCCGCTCGAGAAGCACGGCTCGTTCTTGCTGCGCGCCGAGCACGTTCGCGAGCTCGAGGACGGGACGCTCCGCCCGGTCGCCGTGAGCCGAGGTCACGTATCGAACCCGTACCCTCGCGAGTACGCGTCCTTCAAGACCGACGAGGCGACCCTCGAGCGGCTCTCCCTCGTCGGTGGAGGGAGCTTCGCGCCGGATGGCCTCGCGCGCGTCGTCGATCCGGCTGGCGAGCGCATCCCCTCGCACGGGGAGCTGTGGTCGCGCGCAGTGATGGCGGCGATCGCTGTGTTCCTCATGGATCTCCTGCTGCGCCGCGTGCGCCTTTTTGATCGCTCGTTCCGCGTCGCCCGCGCGCGAGCATCAGCTCGTGGCGGCTCGAAGCGGCTCGCCCGCGGTTGATGTGCTAGTTTCCCCGGTCCTCATGGACCGACCGATCCGAAGCGAAGACGACCTGCTCGCCATCTTCTTCGAGGCGTGCTCGAGCGAGCAGCTGCTCGGCGTCGAGTCCGAGAAGTTCGGCGTCGTGCGAGGAACGCTCGCGCCGCTCCGCTACCATGGCCCCGGTGCGAGCGTGGAGACGCTGTTCGAGCGCCTCTCCAAGGCGCACGGCTGGCGACCCGTCGTCGAGAAGCCGGGGGCGCCTGTCGTTGCTCTCGAGCGCATCGGGCGACACGGGCGGACGGCGAGCATCACGCTCGAGCCCGGCGCGCAGTTCGAGCTGTCGGGCGAGGCTCTCTCGGACGTGCATCAGGTCGACGCCGAGCTCGAGGAGCACCTCGGCGAACTCGAGGCGGTGTCCGAGGGCCTCGATCTCGCGTGGCTCGCGACCGGCTTCCACCCGCTCGCGCGGCAGGACGAGCTCCCGTGGGTCCCGAAGGACCGCTACGCCATCATGCGCGAGTACTTCCCGACGCGCGGCTCACGCGGCCTCGACATGATGCGCCGCACGGCGACGGTTCAGGTGAACCTCGACTTCTCGAGCGAAGCGGACGCGATGCGAAAGCTCTCGATCGCGCTTCGCCTCTCGCCCATCGCCACGGCGATCTTCGCGAACTCGCCCCTCCTCGAGGGGCGACCGACCGGCCGGCTCTCGGAGCGCGCGTGCGTGTGGCTCGACGCCGATCCCGATCGAACCGGGCTCCTGCCCAAGCTGTGGCGACCGGGCGCCACGTTCCGCGACTACGCGGCGTTCGCCCTCGATGCGCCGATGTACCTCTTCAAGCGCGAGGGCACGGTGTTCGCGAACACTGGCCAGTCTTTCCGCAGCTTCTGGCAGGACGGCTTCGAGGGTGAGCGGCCGACGACCGGCGATTGGAAGATGCATCTCGCGACGATGTTCCCCGAGGTGCGGCTGAAGACGACGCTCGAGATGCGGAGCGCCGACTCCCAGCCGCGCAGCACCTACGCTGCGCTCGCCGCCCTGTGGGCCGGCCTGCTCTACGACGAGCGAGCGCTCGGTGAGGCGGAGGAGCTCGTCGCGCCGCTCCGTCATGAGGAGCTGGCGCTCGCACGTCGAGGCATCGCGGAGCGTGGTCTCGAGGTCCGCGAAGGGAGCGTCGACGTCCGTGAACTCGCCGAGCGCATGCTCGGCATCGCACGCGGAGGGCTGTCGCGCCGTGCACGACTCGACGCGAGTGGTCGTGACGAAGGCCGACACCTCGACGCGCTCGAGGCGCTCGTATCGACTGGGCGCTCGCCCGCGCATCGCCTGCTCGAGGCCGTCGGGCACAGCCCCGATCCGGCGTCGATCCTCGCCGCCGCGCGGATCGGGGACTGAGCGTCGGTTTGCGGCGGAGCCGTCGTCGCGGGGCGTGCACGCTCGTTTCGCGTCGCTCTTCCGCCTAGCGGGTGCCTATTCGGCGCTCGGGGTGCAGCCGATCTGCGCGCCAAGCTCGATCGCGGACCGCTCGACCTTCGCGAGCTCCTTCGCGAATCGACGGCGCGACTCCTCGGGCACATCCGGTTGCCACCCGTCGAGCTCGATCCGCCGCCTGAGCTCAAGGGCCACGTCGTACGCTCGCTGCAGCGAACGGGCCATCGAGTCGGGCTCTTGCTTCGTCGACGCCAGCTTCGTCTGCGCGTCTTCGAGCTCGCGGTAGAGGTCGGCGATGGCCCGCGGCGGCGTGTAGCCATAAAGCCCCTGGCAGCGATCGGCGCGTGGCCCGACGAGGACCGGCGAACGGTCGGCGCTCGAGTCCTTGCGTGCTGCCGAGGAGCCGTCGCGGAACGAGAAGTGGAGCCCTCGCACCGTGAGACGACTCGACGGGGCCTCGCCGCGCGGGCGGAGCTCGCTCGCTTCGAGCGCCTTCACGAGGCAACCCTCGAAGGTCTGCGGTACCTTGCCTCCGCGTCCCTCGAGCGCCGCGACTCGGGCATTCCGGATCGCGCCGGTGGCTGCCTCGGCTTCGAGCTCGACGGTCGCGTCGTACTCGCCCACGAACCCCGCCGATTCGAAGGCCTCTTCGTAGCAGCCGAGCACCTTGGGGAGTCGCGCGGGCGAGGCGGACTCGCGCACGTCGGCGGCGAGCCCTGCGCCGCCGCAACCGGTAAGCGAGAGGGCCGTGACCAGCAAGGCGGCCCTCATCGCGGCCTCGCCAGGATCGACCGATCGACGGAGCCGTAGTCGGGGAAGCGTCGGGCGCCTGAGCGAACCCCGTTGTAGTTCATGAGGACCGAGGGCGATTGCGCGCTGCCGCCGAGGTCGACGGAGCGGGCGCACGCGACGGTCGGAAGCGTGAGCGCGAGCAAGGCGACGAGGTGACGGCGCTGCATTGGAAGGTCGCGAGACTACACCGAAAAGTGTGCGCCAACGCTCCTCAATTCCGTGTACCGTACGACACTGTGGAGTCGCTCGCCGCCGTCGTGTCGCGAATGGGCCCGCTGCTCGAGTCGGAGGCGGTCGGTTGGGTGATCCGCCTCGCGCGGTGCGTCGAGGCTCTGCACCAGTCCGGAGCTGCGCACGGCTCGATCGCGGCCGACGCCATCCTCGTGGACGGGCACACGCCGACCTCGAGTGGGCGGCTCCTCGCGCCCCACGAGACCGCGCGCGTCCCGGGTTACCAGTGCCCCGAGCGAGACGTGTTCGGTCGCCCGACGGCCGCGGACGACGCGTGGGCTGTCGGGGTCACCCTGTACGTGCTCCTGACCGGCTCGCTTCCCCACGGCGGCGGCTCGGACGTCGAGGTGCGGCAGCGCATGGCGCAAGGCGCCTGTGCTCCGCTTTCCGTCTTTGGGGTCGACGACGAAGAGCTGCAGGGCCTCGTCGATCGATGCCTCGCGCGCGCTCAGCCCCAGCGGATCGCTCGGGTCGCTGAGCTACGGTCCCTCCTCGAAGGGTGGGGCGCCGCTCACGGGGTCGCGTCTCTCCCTCCGCTCGACGGCGGCGCCGCGCACGCCGCGCCCGCGCCGGACGAGGATGACGACGACGACAACGCCGCGACGCAGATGCGCGACGTCGGCGACATCCAGGCCTTGCTCGCGGCCGCGACCGCCGCGCCCAGCCCTCCGCCGCTCTCAGCCACGCCGCTGAGTCCGGTAGCGCCCGCGTTCCCTGCGCGCCCGGCGAGTCCCGCAGCTCCGGCCTTTCCTGCTGTCTCGCCTGCACCGGTGCTCCCGCCCGGACCCGCTCGCGAGCAGCAGTCGACGATGCGAAGCCTCGGCGTTCCGCCCGAGCTCGCGAGCCGGCCTCGACCTCGACCCGCCGTGGAGGAGGCCGACTACGACGACGATGAAGATGACGGCGACGGTGCGACCCTGATGCTCGACGTCGGACCGCTCGACGTCAACGCCGCCATCGCCGAGTCGTTGAACCGCGCGCCCAGGGCCCCAAGTCCCGCGCGGACCGAGCCCATGCCCGGCAGCGGCAGCGCGGTCGACGAGCTGCTCGATCGCCCCTGGCGATCAAGCGCTCCTGGCCCGGAGCCGCTCGCCGGCCTCTCGGGGCAGCGAGCGTCTGCGGCGCCTCTCCACGCTCCACCGGCTGGGGTGCTCGCCGCCCT
The DNA here is from genome assembly GCA_016875405.1 of Deltaproteobacteria bacterium. Taxonomy (GTDB): domain Bacteria; phylum Myxococcota_A; class Polyangia; order Polyangiales; family Polyangiaceae; genus SYFR01. The sequence continues at coordinate 10,797 of VGRJ01000102.1, forward strand.
GCCTGGTGCCGCGTCGTCGGGCAATTTCGCAGGATATTCGCTCCCGACGCCGCCGACCGGACCGGTCCCACCGATGGCCCCCGCGCAGGGGTCGGAGGGACGTGGCCTGAAGATCGCCCTCGCGATCGGCGTCGTCTTGCTCGTCGTGGTCGTCTCGCTCGTTGTCGTCCTTTACCTGAAAAAGCAGGGATGAGGCGCGCGTCGACGTGGGCCGCTCGCACACCCTCGAAGGCCTACCTCGGCGCATTGGCTTGCGCCGGTGGCTCCTGAGTCGCTAGGAAGACTTCACCATGATCAGCTCCGACCTCGCGAACCGCCTCGACGCGGTCATCGACTCCCGGCGCGTCGAGCTCCACGAACTCGCGCGCTCGATCCACGGAAGCCCCGAGCTCGCCTTCGCCGAACATCGCGCGAGCGCCTGGATCGTCGAGCTTTGCAGCCGACACGGTCGCCCGACCGAGCGGCCCTTCGGCGGCCTCGACACCGCGCTCGCTGCGCGCGCCGGCAAGAGCGGGCCGCACGTCGCGGTGCTCGCCGAGTACGATGCGCTCCCCGAGATCGGCCACGCCTGCGGGCACAACCTGATCGCTGCCGGGGCCGTCGGCGCGTTCCTCGCGCTCGCGACCGTCGCTGACGAGCTCGGTGGTCGCGTGACGCTCGTCGGGACGCCGGCAGAAGAGGGGGGAGGCGGCAAGATCAAGCTCCTCGAGGCGGGGGCCTTCCGTGACGTCGACGCCGCGATGATGTTCCACCCGTTCGATCGGGATCTCGTCGCGCACCCGACGCTCGCGACCTATTGGCTCGAGATGACGTTCAAGGGGCGCCCGGCTCACGCGGCGGTCGCGCCGCACGACGGGGCGAGCGCGCTCACCGCGTGCATGGACACCTTCCGCCTCGTCGATGGACAGCGCGTCCACTTTCGCGACGGCGTGCGCGTCCACGGTTTCATCAAGGACGGCGGCGAGGCCGTCAACATCATCCCCGAGCGCGCGGTCTGCCAGTTCAGCGTGCGCTCCTTCGACCTCGGCGAGCTCGAGCGCGTGCGGGCGATCGTCGAGCGCTGCGCGCGGGCCGCGGCGATGGCCTCCGACGTCGAGGTCTCGATAGAGTCGAGGCAGGGCTACCGCAACATGCGGAACAACCTGCCGATGGCCGAGCGATTCGCGGCGCACCTCGAGTCACTCGGGCGAAGCGCGGTGCTCACTGACCCCGACGTCGGCACTGGCAGCACGGACATGGGTGATGTGTCGTACGCCGTGCCCGCGATTCACCCGTGGCTCGCGATCTGCGACCGCGGCGAGGCGCTCTGCCACCAGCGGCGTTTCGCCGAGTGTGCGGTGAGCGAGCGCGGGCTAGACAGCATGATCCTGGCCGCGAAAGCGATGGCGCGGACGGCGGCCGAGTTGCTCGTCGACCCCGAGCTTCGACGCTCCGCCAAGAGCTTCTTCGACGCGAGCACCGCGGGTTGACCCGAGGATGACCTTCTCCGCCGAGATCATGGTGAGCCTCGTGGCCCTCGCGGGACTCGAGATCGTGCTCGGGATCGACAACATCGTGTTCCTCGCGATCATGGTCGAGCGCCTCCCCGCGGCGGAGCGAAGGCTCGCCTATCGCCTCGGCCTCGGCGCTGCGCTCATCTCGAGGCTCGCGTTGCTCTTCACGCTTTCTTGGATGATGAAGCTGACGCGCCCGCTCTTCGAGGTGCTCGGCCACGCGCTCTCGGGGCGCGACCTCATCCTCCTTTTCGGCGGGGCCTTCCTCGTGTTCAAGGCGAGTCGCGAGATCTTCGAGAAGGTGGAGCTCTCTGCGGAGGAGGCGCACGAGGCGTCGGGGCGCTCGCGTGGGCTCCTCGGGACGGTCGTGCAGATCATGTTCGTCGACATCGTCTTCTCGCTCGACTCGGTGATCACCGCGGTCGGGATTGCGAAGCAGCTCTGGGTGATGTCGACGGCGATGGTGCTCGCCGTGATCGTCATGATGCTCTTCGCGGGTGCGGTCGGTGAGTTCGTTTCGAAGAACCCCTCGATGCAGATCCTCGCCTTGTCGTTCCTCCTGCTCATCGGCGTGCTGCTCGTCGCCGAGGGCTTCGGTCAACACGTGAGCAAGGGCTACGTGTACTCGGCGATGGGCTTCTCGCTCACGGTCGAGCTCGCGCAGCTCCGCCGTCGCAAGAGGGCCCTCGCCCGCCTCGCGCGTCCGGCGCAAGACTGAGCCTCGGCGTCCTGCCGCGTGCCGCTCGAGCGTGATGCTGCGACGGGTCGGCCTCGACGCGCTGCGTCGCGCTTGGGCCCGCTCGCCGTCCTTGCAATTCTCGGAGAACCGTTCAAAGTCTTCGGCCGAAGCGAGGTAGCCACGTGACCGAGTTCAGCCTGAAAGAGCACGGAATCAACGTCACCAACATCATCCGCAACGCGGCACCTGCCGTCCTCTATGAGCTCGCGCTCCGGCACGAGAAGGGCAGCGCGATCAGCTCGAACGGCGCCCTCGTCGCGCTCTCGGGCGCGAAGACCGGTCGAAGCCCGAAGGACAAGCGCGTCGTCGACGAGCCCACGTCGTCCGGCAACATTTGGTGGGGCAACGTCAACATCAAGCTTGACGAGCACACCTTCCAGATCAACCGCGAGCGCGCGATCGACTACCTCAACACGCGCGACTTCCTCTACTGCGTCGACGGCTTCGCCGGCTGGGACCCGCAGTACCGGATCAAGGTCCGCATCATCTGCGCGCGCGCCTACCACGCGCTCTTCATGCAGAACATGCTCATCCGCCCGACGGTCGAGCAGCTGAAGGACTTCGGCTCGCCCGACTACGTCATCTTCAACGGCGGCGCGTTCCCGGCGAACCGTTACACGACCGGCATGACCAGCACGACGACGATCGACCTTAACTTCGCCGCGCGCGAGTTCGTCATCCTCGGCACGCAGTACGCGGGCGAGATGAAGAAGGGCGTCTTCACGATCATGCACTACCTGATGCCGAAGCAGGGCGTGCTCTCGATGCACTGCTCGGCGACGGAGGGAGAGAAGGGCGACACATCGATCCTGTTCGGCCTCTCGGGTACGGGCAAGACCACGCTCTCGGCCGATCCCAAGCGCAAGCTCATCGGCGACGACGAGCACTGCTGGACCGACAACGGCATCTTCAATGTCGAGGGCGGCTGCTACGCCAAGATGATCAACCTGACCGAGGAGGCGGAGCCCGACATCTTCCGCGCCATTCGGTTCGGCTCGGTCCTCGAGAACGTCGTCTACGACGAGCACTCGCGCGTGGTCGACTACACGAATACGTCGATCACCGACAACACGCGCGGCTCCTACCCGATCGAGTACATCCCCAACGCGAAGCTCCCGTGCGTCGGCACGCACCCCGACAACATCATCTTCCTCACCTGTGACGCTTTCGGCGTGCTTCCGCCGGTGAGCAAGCTGACGCCCGAGCAGGCGATGTACCACTTCATCAGCGGCTACACCGCGAAGGTCGCCGGCACCGAGATGGGAGTGAAGGACCCCGAGGCGACGTTCTCGCCGTGCTTCAGCGGCCCGTTCCTCGTTTGGCATCCGACGAAGTACGCCGAGCTCCTCGCAGAGAAGATGAAGGAGCACAAGGCGAATGCGTGGCTCGTCAACACCGGTTGGTCCGGCGGAGGCTACGGCGTCGGCTCGCGCATGAAGCTCAAGTACACGCGCGCGATCATCGACGCGATCCACAACGGCGAGCTCGCGGGCGCTGCGACGACCGAGGACCCGATGTTCGGGCTCCAGATCCCGAACGCGGTGACGGGGGTCCCGAGCGAGCTCCTCATCGCGCGGAGCACCTGGGCCGACAAGGCCGCCTACGACGCTGCGGCGCTCCGACTCGCGAATCTCTTCAAGACGAACTTCAAGAAGTACGAAGAGGGCGCGGCGCCGGGCGTCGTCGCCGCGGGTCCTCGGCTCTGACCCAAGTCGAGGAGGCTACGCACGCATGACGACGGACCGCCCCTTCAAGGTGCTCGGCGTCCAGCAGATCGCGATCGGGGCTCGGGACAACGCGAGCCTCGTCGCGCTCTGGGTCGGCCTCCTTGGGCTCGAGGTGACGGGCTCGTACCGCAGCGAGCGTGAGAACGTCGACGAGCAGATCGCGGTGTGCGGCACCGGTGACGCGGCGGTCGAGATCGACCTCATGCAGCCCATCGATCCCGAGGCGCGCCCTCGGGTCCATGAGCCCGCGCTGAACCACATCGGACTGTGGGTCGACGATCTTCGGGCGGCCGTCGACTGGCTCACGGCTCGAGGCGTGCGCTTCACTCCTGGCGGGATCCGTCGGGGAGCGGCCGGTCACGACGTGTGCTTCATCCACCCGAAGGGGGACGCGACCGCGCCGCGCGGTGGCGAGGGTGTCCTCCTCGAGCTGGTGCAGGCGCCCGTCGACCGGGGCGGCAGGCCTCGCCCGTAACGTCGTCGCGTCAGCCGCGCGCTTCGAGGCGTCGTTCGACCGCGAGGCCCGCGAGGAGCAGCCGCATCGCGACGGACACCTGCTCTATGATGCGCGGTACGCCGTGGAGCTTCGCGGACCAGCCGACGAGCGCCGCGAACCAGACTTGTTGGAGCAGCAGGGCGACCGCGAGCTCATCCGCCGTGGGCTCTCCCTCCGGTTCCGGATGGTCGGGCCCGCGCATGGCGGAGACCAGCATGCGGTAGATGTGCGACTGGTACGCGACGATGTTGCTCGCGACCTCGGGCTCGCCCGACGCCATCGCCTTGATGATCGCCCGCGCGTAGTTTGGCTTCTTGCACATCGTCCGCGTCAGCGCGTCGAAGAACTCGGTGACCCGCGCGAGGGCCGTGGAGCCGCTCGGTGGCCGCCTGTCGAGGCGCTTCTCGAGGACCTCGGTCTCGCGCTCGAGCGCCGCCGAGAGCAAGTCCTCCTTGCCGCGAAAGCTCTTGTAGAGGGTGCCGAGGGCCACCCCCGCCTGCTGCGCCACGTCGCGTTGGCGCACGTTCTCGAAGCCGCCCTCCTCGGCGAGGCGGATGGCGACGTCGAGGATCCGGTCGCGGCGGTCTTTGTCGGCGTCGACAGGGCTGGATTGGGCGGACTTCGCTCGGCTACGGCGCGCCATGCGACAAGACTAGAACAAGTTTCTCTGCGCGGCAGCAGACCTTGAAACGTATTTCATTTGTCCGCCCGCTCAGTACTTGCCGGCGATGGTGATGGAGAAGGCCGGTCCGCTCGTCGGGGCGGTGGGGCCGGGGCTTGCGAGGTTCGCGACGTCCTGGTGGTCGAGGCTCCAGGGCGTGTGCGAGACGGCGGCGGTCAGGCCGACCCGCGCACCGACGTAGAGGCCGCGCGCCTCAGAGCCGCGCCCGACGACGCGGTACGACGCGTCCATCGCCGCCTCGACGACCACCGTGACGCTCTCGAGCGTGGCCGGGCCGGTCGCGGACGCGAGCTTGTCGAAGGTGAGGGGGCCTGAGGCGACGCGGCTCGAGCCTAGCCGGAGCTCGTTTCGGAGGACACCGACGGACGCGCTCGGGTAGAGCAGCACGTCGGGGCGCGAGAGCACGACGTATCCGGCGCCGGCCATGCCGCCGAGCGTCGTGAGCGCGATCTCGCCGTCGCTCGTCGTCGTGGCGTATCGGAGCCGGAGCGGCAGGACGAAGCGCTCGAGATGGATCGCGGCGCGCGGCTCGAGGAGGACGGCAAACCGGCCGAGCTCACCGAGCGCGAGGCGGCGCGCCGCGTCCGCGAGGCCCGCCCGATCGGTGAGCCACATCGAGCCGATGCCGACCCCGACGACCACGCTGGGCGGCACGGAGGGCGGGGGCGGTCGGTCATCGTCGTCGTCGCCGATGGACGCTTCCTCGTCGACCTGGTTGGCCTGGGCGCTCGCGTCACGGGGCGCGTAGAGCGCCAGCACGAACGCGAGCGTGCAGAGGAGGCGAGGGCGTCGGGCAGGCATGCGAGCAGTGTAGTCGCGGTCGGGGTCGAGGGCGATCTTCGGACGTCTCGAACGCGCTTGATTTCGACGGCGAAAGAGCATCGCATGGGGATGCGAGCGTAACCGAGGAGGACGACGATGGCGTGTGCAGGCTGCGGTGGGTTGACGATCGTGTTCAAGTGGCGATGCACGAATCAGGCGTGCGGCTTCGTCTGGTGCAACAACTGCGCGGCGGGGTGGCTCTTCCGGTCGTGTCCGAGTTGTGGGAATCGCTGCGAGT
>VGRJ01000103.1 GCA_016875405.1 Deltaproteobacteria bacterium
GAGGATGAGCCCGGGATCGACCGCGGGCGCTCGCATTCGCTCGAGCACCCGCTCGACGACGTACGTCAGCGGCGCCGTGAAGGCGAACGCGATACCGGCGAGCGCGAGGGCGCGCGCGCGGAGGTCGCGTCGACGCGCCACCTCCCGAGTTGCCTCGGGCTCGACGCGAGCGCTCATGAGCCGGCTCCAGCGTCCGCGCTCGCCGGCGCATCCTCGCGATGGTCGGAGGGTTCGACGGGCTCGGTCGGGCCGTGCGTCTCGAGGCGAGGGCGGAAACCGCGCGCCGCGAGCGCCGCACCAACGCCCGTCCCGAGGACGAGCAAGAGCTCGAGGAGCACGCCGCCTCCGCCCGTGAGGCACGGCGGCGGCGTCGTGAGCAGCTCACGGGAGCCGAGCCGCGTCATGACGACTGAAGGGAGCGGCATCAATGAGGTTCCCACGCCGCCATCAAGACGTCGGTGAGCATGCCACTGTGACGGCACGCGAGCACGCTGGCCGCGACGATCGCGGCGGCGCTCGCCAACGCGAGGCGACGCCGCTCCTTCGGTGGCGGCGAGAGGACGCTGGCGGCGAACCAAGCCAGGCCGAGCGCGCCCGCGCTCGCGAGCATCGATGGACTGAACTGGCTTACCAAGTGCTCGTCGTACCGACGAACGAGCGCGACGGGCACGCCGAGCGCGAACGCCGCGAGCGCGACCTCGCCGCGACCGACCGCGGCCCGAAACCGTAGCGCCCTCCGGTGCCGCCAGCCGCTCATCGCGGCGAGGAAAGCAAAGGCGGCGAGCGCCGTCCATGACACGAGCGAGAGCGCGCGCCCGACTCGCTCTGCGCGCAGGTAGCGCCCCTCGGCCCGCGTGCCGAGCCCCGCGTCGTCGAGCTTCGAGAGCGCGTCCGCGTGCCCGAGCCGAGCGCGCGCGAGGGCGGCCCCCGACGCGGCGAGCTGGCGCTCTCCCTCATCGAGCCCGGGCTCGCCGAGCCAGGCAGCGTACGCCGCGAGGGCCTCGGCCGCCTCCCCGCGAGCGAGCCAGCGATCGGCGAGGAGGTGGTACGACTCGCGGCGCACCCGTCCTGTCGGAAAGCGCGCGACCTTCGCCGCGAACTCGCGCAGCGCATCCTGAGGGAGCGACGCATGGTCGACGCGTCGTAGTCGTTCGAGCTCCGTGAGCGGACCGAACCCGCCCTCGTCGCGGGCCTCGAGCCAAGCGATGCGCGCCTCTGCCCGTCGCGCGAGGCGCCGTCCGTCGTGGGCTGCGAGGTAACGTCGGTAGAGCTCGAGGGCCTGCGCAGGCTCGAGGCGTTGTTCGGCGGCCTGGGCGAGCGCGAGGTCGTCCGTAGCCGCCGGTGCGTTTGCCGACAGCGTGCCCGCGGAGGTGAGGGCCGCGAGTGTGAGGGTCAGAAGTACGGCGCGCGTCACGTCACTTCGTGAACTCGAGCTCGTCGAGCACCGAGCCATCGAGTCGGTAGGCCTTTAGGGACAGCGTCGTCCCGTTCAGGTCGACGACCACGTAGTTTCGCGTCTTCTCCGTCACGAAGGTGTGATCGCAGTCGGTCCCGACGTCGTAGAGCGGCGCGCCGGCGCCGCCGGTGACGACGTAGAGCGTGCCAGACCCCTTCACGGGGGTGCCCTTGGGCCCGGCCATCGCGAGGATGCCGGTGCTCCCCGAGAGGCCACGGATGGGCTTCGAACGCTCGTACAGGTGGTCGTGCCCGGAGAACACGACGTCCACCTTGTACTCATCGAAGAGCGGCTGCCACGCCTTGCGGAGGTCTAGGTCCGAGCCGTGATTTCCGCAGGAGTACGTCGACCGGTGGTGCATGACGAAGAGCCACGGCGTCTTCTTCCGGTCGACCTTCGATAGGTCGGCCTTCAGCCACGCGACCTGGGGGGTCGCCGCGAGCGCGCCCGCTTCGGGCGTGTCGTTCAGGGCGATGAAGTGCGCGTTGCCGTATTCGAACGAGTAGTACTCCTCGCCCTGTGCCTTCTCGTTGGTCGCGAGGTCCTGCGGCATCGCGAACTGCGCCGGGTAGTTGATCGCGAGCCCCTCGTGGTTGCCGTTCACGGGCATGAACGGAGCGCTCGCGAGCATCGCCTCGACCGAGAAGCTGCCGGAGGTCGACTCGAACCATTTGTTCCACTGCGTCTGCATCGCGCCGGTCGCGACGGCGTCGCCGGTGAAGATCTGCAAGTCGACGCCTTTTCCTGCGAGCGCCTCCTCGATCTTCGCGAAGACGCTCGGATCGTTGCGGCTGTCCCCGAGCACGGCGATGCGGAGCGGCTCGCTCGAGCCGACCGTGGGGCCCGTCGAGACCGTGTGCACGGTGCTCCAGCCCCCTGGGCCGCCGACCTTGTAGTGATACGACGTCGCGGGCGCGAGGCCGCACGCGTGCACTTCGTGGTGGCGGGTCGGGTTGTCCCCGTCGAGCGCCGAGCCGTAGAGGATGTGGTGCCCGGCGTAGAGCGCGACCTTGGCGGTCGCGTCGTTGGCGGCTTCGACGGCCGCCTTGTCCGTCCCGACGAGCATTCGTGTCACGGTGGTGGCGTCGTCCGTGCGCCAGCCAACGACGAAGCTCGTGTCGCTCGGGCCGGCGAGGCCGACGTGTACGTGATCGGGTGGGGCCTTGCCGTTGCCGTCGTCGAAGCCCGACTCTTTCACCTCGGGGATCGCGACCGAGTATCCGCAGCACGGCGGCTCGTAGGGAAAGCTCGAGGGCTTCGGCCCGACGCACGACGACCCGCCGGACCCGGTAGACGCGGCGCTCGAGGCCACGCTGCTGCTCGCGCTCGAGGTGCTGCTGCTCGCGCTCGCCGACGACGCGCCGGCCCCCGTCGCGCCTCCGCCCGCTCCGGCGGTCGCGCCCGAGGTCGTCGGGGCCGTGCTGGAGTCGGCCGACGTGCAACCAAGAGCCGCGAGGAAAGGGAGCGTTACGAGGGTCAAGGTCGCGCGCGGCACCATCTGAATGAGTACCGTACCACGCGCATCGAGGCTCAGGGTAGCGTTCGCCGGGGTCCTTCGGGGCGCCTCGTCGAACAGAATTGACATTTGTCGTACCAGGGCATGAGGATGCTGGCGCGGCGTGGGGGCGCTCCGACCGAGCGGCACGGCAGCTCGTGGGTCACTGGCCGTGATGAGTAAGGAGCTTCGAACCATGATGCGTGCGTGGCGTGGTTTCGTATCGTTAGGTGTCCTCCTCGCCCTCGGCGCAACGTCCGACCCGGCGTCGGCCGACTGGCCCTCGGCGCGACACGACGCGCGCCGCACCGCCGCCGCGTCGGGCGACTCCGCGCTCCTCGAGCCGACGGCGTTCTGGCGATTCTTCCACGGCGGATCCATCGGCGCGGACGGAGCCCTCTTCGTCGACCTCGATGGCGACGGGAGCGTTGAGGCGATCCTCGCCGGGGCCAATGGCGTCTCGGCCAAGTCTCCCGTCAACGGCGATTTGCTCTGGCAGAACGGCGCCCTCGCAGGGGCCGCGGCGCCGCGCCTCGCGGGCCTCGCGGACGTCGATGGAGACGGAACACCCGAGCTCGTCGCACACACGAACTCGCGCGCGTACCTCCTGCGGCTCTCCGATGGCGCGACGCTGTGGGCCGAGTCGGTCGGCGAGATGGGTACCTTGGCGGCGATCCGAATCGCCGATCTCTCCGGCGACGGACGCGATGACCTCGTGATCCACGAGTGCGGCTGCTGCGCGATCAACAGCGGCAAGAGCGCGGTCGTCTATCGCTTCGCGGGCGCCGGAGCGTCTCTCGCGAGCCCCGCCTTCATGTGGTCGCCTCCCGTCTCGTTCTGCGGGGGCTCTCAGGCAGCGACCGTGGCGCGCATGCGCGCAAAGGACAAAGCCGATCTCGTCTTCGGCGCCAGCACTCGGCTCGAGCTCCTCGATGGGCCGAGCGGCGCGGTCGTCGCTGCGACGAGCGCGTTCGGAGACGTGGTGCAGGCCAGCCAGTGCGAGCCGGTCGAGGCGGATGGGGACGGGCTCGACGAGCTGCTCTGCGTTCTCAGCGACTCCAACGGTCCGACGGGCAACGGGCGCCGCGTCTACCTCGTCGACTACGAGGCCGCGCCGTCGCCGCGCCTCGCGGTCGTGTGGGAGGCGCAGGTCGGGACGCAGGACGGGGCCGTCCGCATTCCGCCCGGGTTCATCGCGGATCTCGACGGTGACGGCACACGAGAGGTAGTGCTCGCCGCGAAGAGCTCGCCGACCGAGTGGTCGACCTACGTATTCGATCTCGCGACCGGAGCCGAGCGCGCGAAGGCTGTCGGAGCCGAAGCCGTCGGCGTCGCGCCGATCCTCGAGAACAAGGGCAACGCGGTGCTGACGGCGGCGGGCGGAGCCCTCTCGGCCTATCGGCTCGCGCCCGGCTCGAGCGGGATGCTCGAGGCGCGCTGGACCCTTGCAAAGCGCGCGCTTCAAGGCACCCTCGACGTCGAAGCCGGCAAGCGCTCCTCGATCCGCCAGCGGCTCGTCCTGCTCGACGTGGACGGCGATGGCGTCGACGACGTCGGCACGCTCGACGGCGTAACCGGTACGCTCGAGCTCGTCCGCGGCGTCGGCGCGATGCCGAAGGTCGTTGGCAGCTACGGGGCGCCAGGGGCGTCGACGATCCTCGCCGCGTGGCGGATCACGAGCGGCGGCAAGCCGGCGCTCGCCGTCGCTCAGTCGGACGGAAACGCTCACGTCCTCGACGCCATGCTCATGCCGGTCAGCGGGAACGCGAGCTACGGCGCGCAGTTCGGGAGCTACTTCTCGAGCTCGCAGTTCCGCCTCTTGTGGAACCACCCGGTCGTCGGCGACCTCGGGGATGGTGTACCAGGGTTGATGTTGGTCAATAGTCGTGGGGCGCTCCAGCGGCTCGATGCGCGCAAGGCCTCCTTCGCCGATCCGCCCAGCGTCGTCTGGACCCGTGAGGCCACGCGCGCTCCGCAGCTCGTCGCCGGGCTTGACGCCTCGGTCGCCCCCGCGAAGCCCGGCGTCGTCGCCTTCGAGCGAAACCTGGGCTCGAACGATCGCCTGCTCGCGCTTCGTGCGGACGGCAGCGTGCTCTGGTCGACCGAGACGCTCGGCTACATCCTCGCCGACATGGTGGTCGGCAAGCTCGACGCCGACGCGGTCCCCGACGTCATCGTCGAGCATGGTGAAGCGAACGACTCCCTCCACCGGGTGACCGCGTACTCGGGCGCGACCGGCGCGGTCTTGTGGCAGGCCGCTCCTCTCGGGCCGGGCAATCGCCAGCCCCCAGGCGGCGCGCTCGCGGATTGGAACGGCGACGGGACTCCGGACTTCGTCCTCGAAGCTGTCTCGAAGACCACCGTCCTCGACGGCAAGACCGGCAGCGTCTTGCAGCAGAGCGCCCTCGGCGGGGATTACTACACGCCGATCCTGTTCGATGTCGACGGGAGCGGCGATCTCGAGGTGACGCTCTACGCTGGCTACACCGCGCCCGGGACCATCAACCACGCGCTCACGTCCTACCTCTGGCAGGGCCAGGCTGACGATCGCCCCGGCACCTACGGCGCGATGACGGCCTGTGGCTCCAGCGGGATGCTCCTCGGCGGCTCGCTCTCGGTCCCATCTCGATTGTTCCGGATCACTGCGGGCGGCGCGGCGGCGGGGACGCGGGTCGAGCAGATCCTCGGCGGTGGCAAGGCGTTCGCCGATCTCGCGGCGGCGAAGGCCGCGAACGTGACGCTCGGCCAGCTCGGCTCGCCCGCGATCCACGAAGATCTCGCGGGCGACGGCATCGCGGTCGCCGTCATGGGCTCCGAGGACGGCTGGCTGTACGGCGTCGAGGCGTGCAGCGGCAAGCTGCGGTTCGCCCACGAGATCGGTGCGCCGGTGGGCGCCATCGCGTTCGGAGATACCGACGGTGACGGCAAGGATGACCTGCTCGCCTCCGCGGCCGACGGACACCTCTACGCATTCCGTCAGACGAGCGTCGCGCCGCCGACCTTCGTGGTGGACACCGATCCGCCGAACGGGATCAACGTGTCCGACGTCGACGCGATCGTATCCAAGTCGACGCTCTACGGATCGTGGAAGCCGGCTCCAGGTGCGGAGTCCTACGAGGTCGCGGTGGTGCGCGACGCGGTCGACGGAGGTGGCTTCGTATCGGCGGGGCCGTGGACCGACGTCGGCAAGGTCACCAAGGCCGAGCTCGACGGGCTCTCGCTCGTCGACGGTCGGCGGTACTTCTTCGCCGTTCGTACGGTCGCAGGCGGCGCGCGCTCGCCCGACGTCCTGAGTGACGGCGTGACCGTCTACCTCGACTCGTTGCCTTCCGGCGCCTCGAGCGGTGCGGGAGGCGCTGGAGGCGACCCCGGGGCGGGTGGCGCCTCGATGGCATCGACGGGGAGCGGCGCTGGCGGCGGCGACAGCGCTGGCAGCGGCGGTGTCGGAAGCGGCGGTGGCGAGATGAATTGCGTTCCCTCGTGCGGCGCGAGCTGCGCCGTCTCTAGCCGCGAGACCACCGGTCGTGCCCTCACCTGGTCGATGCTCGCGCTCGCGGTCGCGTTGCTTCGTCGACGACGCTGAAGGAGCGGCGGGGGGACGCTCGCGCTCCCCGTCATGCCAACTTCAGCGCGGCGAAAACACGAGAAAATACTGGTCAGGGAGGAGCTCGTAGCGCGCGCTCAGCGCGAAGCCTGCCTCGCCGAGCTCCTCGATCACGCGCTCGGGGGCGAGTCGGTGCTCCTTCGGCGGGCCACGCTCGCTCTCGAGCCGAAAGTCCACGATCGCGACCCGACCGCGAGGCGAGAGGCTCGAGCGCAGCGCTCGAACGTACGCGGGTCGAGCGGCGAGGTGATGGTACGTGTCGACGACGAGGACGAGGTCCGCCGCACCGTCGAGCGCCGCGCGGTCCTTCGGGGTCTCGCGCGCGACGAGGTTCGGGAGCCCGTCCCGCGTCGCGCGGTCGGTCATGAAGCGGACCATGTTCGGCTCCACGTCGAGCGCGAGGACACGGCCCTTGGGGAGCGCCCGCGCGAGCCGCACCGCGAAGTATCCGGTGCCCGCGCCGAGATCGACCACCATGGCGTCGGTGGGTAGCGCGAGCGCGTGAATGACCTCGTCGGGCTTTTGCCAAGCGTCGCGCTCGGCGGCGTCGAAGCGCTTCGACCAGGCCTCCGCGTCTTCGAAGCGGTGCGGCATGCCGTGAGCGTGGCCTTCGGCCTGCGCAGGCCGATGCTCGTGCCTATCCCCATGCCCACCGCCGTGTGCGTGGCCCTCGCCATCACCATGCCCAGCACCGTGCGGGTGGCCGTGTGCGTGGCCCTCGCCTCGATCGTGCCCAGCACCGTGCGGGTGGCCGTGTGCGTGGCCCCCGCCGTGCGCGCGCAAACAGGGCTGCCCCTTCTTGCAGCAACCCCCAGCGGGAGACGCGGCCGGCGTGCAGCCGAGGCCGAGGAGGGCGAGCGTGGTCGTGAGCATGAGCCGCGAGAGCGCGCGCGAACCGTTCGAGCGGAGGGGCTTCTTCATGGAGAGGAGGGTGTGCCCGCGTGCGCCGAAACCCCTTTGGGGAAGCACACGACCGAACCGTCGTATTCCTCTCCGAGCGCAGCGCAAGCAGAACCGCCGTCGCCCTTGAATTCGCGCGCTTCCGACCTATCGTTTCGTCATGGCCGCGACGCGGCCCTCCACCATGAAGCGCATCGTCCTGTTCTTGCTCACCAACTTCGCGATCATTCTCGTCCTCGGCGTCGTCGTCAGCCTGCTCGGCGTCGACCGTTACCTCACCGCGACCGGCCTCGACGTGCCGAGTCTCCTCATCTTCGCGGCCTTGATGGGCTTCGGCGGCGCGACGGTCTCGCTGCTTCTCTCGAAGTCCATCGCGAAATGGACGACGGGCGCGCGCGTGATCACGTCCCCCCGGTCCGAAGAAGAGGCTTGGCTCGTCTCGACGGTCGAGCGACTCGCGGCGCGCGCGTCGATCGGCATGCCTGAGGTCGCGCTCTACGACGGCGAGCCCAACGCCTTCGCGACCGGCGCGTTTCGCGATTCGTCGCTCGTCGCCGTCTCGACGGGGCTCCTCCGAGCGATGCCTCGGGACGAGGTCGAGGCCGTGCTCGCTCACGAGGTCGCGCACGTCGCCAACGGCGACATGGTCACCATGGCGCTCATTCAGGGCGTGATGAACACCTTCGTCATCTTCGCGAGTCGCGCGCTCAGCTTCGCGATCGACAATGCCCTGTCTCGCGGGGAGGACGGTGAGCGCCGCCGCGGCCCCGGCCTTGGCTACTTCCTCATCCGCATCGTCCTCGAGATCGTCCTCGGCGTCCTCGCGTCGCTGGTGGTCGCGTGGTTCTCGCGGCAGCGAGAGTTCCGCGCAGATCGCGGCGCCGCCAAGCTGCTCGGCCAGCCTGACACCATGATGCGTGCGCTGGGGCGGCTCGGACAGCTCGAGGCGGGGGCGCTCCCGAGCAGCCTCGCGGCGATGGGGATCCAAGGCGGCATCGGGAGGCTCTTCTCCACGCACCCGCCGATCGGCGAGCGGATCGACGCCTTGCGCGCCCGCTGAGCCTCGACGTCCGTCGTGGCTCAGATGAGTGAGCGCAGCGGCGTCGTCGAGGGATCGGCGCGGTGCAGCCGTCCTCCCGCGAGCTCGTGCACCGGCAGCGCGAGGCGTTCGATGAGGCCGCGGTGGTTCGTCGCTACGATCATGGTGACGTTCGGATCGTCCCGAAAGCTGACGAGGATGTCGTGCACGACCTCCGCGTTCTCGTGATCGAGCCCGCCGTCGGGGTCATCGAAGAAGGCGAAATTTGGCTCGATCGCGACGGCCCGCGCGAAGGCCACGCGCTTCGCGATGCCGAACGAGAGCCGACCGGGGAGCGCGTGCAGGTTCGCGCCCTCGACGCCGACCGCCCCCAGACAGAAGCGCGCGCGCGACTCGACCAGCGCATCGCTGAGCCCAAGCCTGTCGGCGTGATAGCGGAGCGGCAGGGCGACGTTGTCAAGCGCGCTCAGGTTCGCGACGAGGCCGCCCTGTTGAAACACGAAGCCGCGTCGTACTCCGACGTTGATGAGCGCCTCCGGGCGCGCCGGGTTCACCGGGTGCCCCGCGATGCGCACCTCGCCGAGGTCGGGTGAGACGAGGCCCCCCGCGAGGTGCAGGAACGAGGATTTCCCCATCCCGTTTGCGCCGGTCACGACGAGGGTGCCGCCGCGCGCGACCCGTAGCGACTCGTGGTCGAGCACGTTGAGACGCCCGCGTCGGAGCGACACGTCGCGAAGCTCGAGCCCGTCCGTCACGGGCTCGGACGGTACTACATCTGCGAGGCCGGCGTGCCGACGAGCGAGTAGAAGGCGAGGGTCGCGCCGAAGCTGTAGAGCACGCAGCCGAGGACGGCGCGGATGACGGCCTTGCCGGTCAACATCGGCACCTCGGTGATCGAGCCCGTCACCTGCATGCCGTAGTGACAGCAGATCGCGGCGACCACCGCGCCGCAGCCCATGCCCTTCAGCGCGAAGAGGATTAGGTCCGGGGCGCCGAGCGTGTCCGCGAGCCCCGCCCGGATCGAGCCGAGATCGGGGGTACCGAACACCGCGGCGAGCGCGAACGCACCGAGCAGCGAGAGGATGCCGAAGTACACCATCAGGACGAGCACGCTCACCACCACGGCGATGAGGCGGGGCAGCACGACGTAGCGCGCGGGATCGATCCCCATCGAGGCGAGGCCGAGCACCTCGAGGCTCGCCTTCATGTTCCCGATCTCGGTGGCGATCGCGGTCCCCGAGCGCGAGGCGACGATGATCGCGGTGACGAGCGGCGCGAGCTCGCGGAGCACCAGTGTCACCAGCACCTTGCCGACGATCTCACCTGGGAGGCCAGGGGCCGCGACGCGCATCTGCAGCATCAGGGTCGCGCCGAGGACCAACGCCGTCGCCGTCACGAACGGGAGCCCCTCGGCGCCGGTGAAGACGATCTGCGCGAGCGTCACGCGATGCACGGCGCCCCGCGCGGCTTTGCCTGGAGCGACCGCGGCACGGAGGCTCGACCCGAGCAGGCGGAGCAACGTCGCGAGCTCCTCGTAGGCCTCGATCCCCTCCCGGCCGAGGCGCGCGACGAAGCCGCGCACCGGCGGGCGCTTCTCGCGTGACTCGAACGGCGTCGAGGGGATCACGCCGCGAAGCCTACACCCGCCGCGTGAAAGGCGGGGTGCTCAGGAGCGTCCGCGCGGGGCTCGCGTATCGCCGGGCGTCGGCCGCCCTTTTCGCTTCCGAGCCTGCGCCTTCTGGACGTGCATCGGGAGCGCGCCCTTGCCGCGATCCGGCGGGACGAGGCAACGCGGCCCGCTGCCAATGAGGTCGGCCCGCCCGGCACGACGAAGCGCCTCGCGCGTCTCCTCGTGGTGCGCCGGATCCCAGTAGAGGAGGAGCGCTTTCTGCAGGCGTTTGTCGCGCAGCTCCTTGGCCGTGTAGACCGGGTTGCCCGTGAACGGCTCGAGGCCCGTGAAGTACATCGACGTCGCCATCGCCATCGGCGTGGGAATGAAGTCCTGCACCTGGCGCGGGCGCATGCCGCGCTCCTTCAGCCAGAGCGCGAGGCTCACCATGTCTTTCAACGTCGAGCCCGGATGACCTGAGATGAAGTACGGCACGAGGTGCTGCTCGCGGCCGGCCTCGCTGCTCGCGCACTGGAACTGTTCGACGAAGCGCTCGTACGAGCGGACGGGCGGTTTCTTCATCTTGTCGAGGACGCCGTCGTCGTTGTGCTCGGGCGCGACCGACAGCTGGCCGCCAGTGTGGTGCCGCGCGAGCTCGCGGATGAACTCGGGCGAGCGCTCGGCGAGGTCGTAGCGAACGCCTGACGCGACGTACACGTGCTTGACCCCCTCCTCTTCGCGCGCACGTCGCATCAGCTGGATGAGGGGCTCGTGATCGGTGACGAGGTTCTCGCAGATCCCAGGGTGAACGCACGAGAGGCGACGGCACGCGCGCTCGATCTCCTCGGAGCGGCAGGTCATGCGGTACATGTTCGCGGTCGGCCCGCCGAGGTCGGAGATCGTCCCCCGGAAGTCTCCCATGCGTCGGATCGCGCGGATCTCGCGGAGGACGCTCTCCTCCGAGCGAGACTGGATGACGCGGCCCTCGTGCTCGGTGATCGAGCAGAAGGTGCAGCCGCCGAAGCACCCGCGCATCGTGACGACCGAGTGCTTCACGGTCTCGAAGGCGGGGATGGGCGCGTCGTAAGACCAGTGCGCGGCGCGCTTGAAGGGCAGGTCGTAGAGCGCGTCCATGTCCGCCGTCTCGAGCGGGATCGCGGGCGGGTTGTAGTAGACGGCCTCGACGCCGTGCGCCTGCAGGATCGGGCGCGCGTTTCCGGGGTTGGTCTCGTACTGGAAGGCGCGCGACATCGCCGAGAACGCCTCCTTGCTCTGGCACACCTGCTCGTAGCTCGGGAGGATGACGGTCTTCCCGTCGGTCGTGTAGCGAGACGCCTCGAGCTGCTCCCACTCGCCTTTTCGGAGCACGTAGGCGGTGCCGCGCACGTCGCGCAGCTCGTCGATGCGCTCGCCGTCGCGCAGGCGCCGCGCCACCTCCCACACGGGGCGCTCCCCCATGCCGAAGATCAAGAGATCCGCCTTCGCGTCGAGGAGGATCGCGCGCCGCACCGAGTCGGACCAGTAGTCGTAGTGCGCGATGCGCCGGAGCGACGCCTCGATGCCTCCGAGCACGATCGGCACGCCGGGGAACGCCTGCCGGCACAGGTTCGAGTAGACGATCGACGCGCGGTTCGGGCGCGCGCCGGTGCGGCCGCCGGGGGAGTACTGGTCTTCGCTGCGGACCTTCTTTTGGGCCGTCAGCTTGTTCAACATCGAGTCGAGGTTTCCCGCCGTGATCCCGACCATCAGCCGTGGGCGTCCGAGCCGCGAGATGGCGTCGGTCGACGTCCAGTCGGGCTGTGCGATCATACCGACACGAAATCCGCGCGCCTCGAGGAAGCGACCGATCAAGGCGCCGCCAAACGCCGGATGGTCGACGTAAGCGTCGCCGTTCACGATCAGGATGTCGAGCTCGTCCCACCCGCGGGCCGCCATCTCCTCACGGGTCGTCGGCAAGAACCCGCGCAAATCACGCGCGGGGGCGGTACGGCTCGAGCGAAGCTGGGTGAGCACGGGGGTCCGAGAGCATGTGCTGCGAACCCGAGCGCGCGCAACTGCGTAGACGATTTCGCAGCAATTTGCAGAGGTTTTGCCCCGATCGCAGGGATTCTCCTAGAGTCGCGAGCCCGCCCCGGAGAGGCACGCTCCTTGCGACGGGTCAGCCGAGAAAGGGGAAGGTCCTCGTGAGCTATCGTGACTTCGTCGAGCAGGTTCGCACCAAGAGCGGGTCGAGCGATTCGGTACACCTCGAGCGCGCCATCGCGGCAACCCTCGAGGCCCTCGGAGAGCGCCTACGCGCGCCCGATGCCGAGGCCGTCGCGCGCAAGCTCCCGCCCGAACTCGCCCGTCACCTCCAGCCCGCGCGTGAGCGTGCGACCGTGCTCGAGGAGGCTCCGGACGCGGTCGTGAGCCAGGTCTGCACCGAGGCGGGCGTTCGGGCCGAGGAGTTCCGCGCCATCTGCCGCGTGCTCGCCGAGACGCTCGACGAGCAGGGGCGCGCCCAGCTGCGCATGCAGCCGCTCAGCTCGCTGTTCGTCCCCTGACCGCAGGTCCTCTCGCGCGGGGAGCGTCCTCGACGCGCGCGGCACCGACTCGGCACCGGCGCGTCACCTCGGCGTCACCGACTCGTGCTACGTCTCCCGCGCATGTCGGAGCTCGTCTTGATCGTCGAGGACGAGCGGGATCTTCTCACCGCGCTCGACTACAACCTGCGCCGCGAGGGCTACCGCACTCGCACCGCGTCGAACGGTCGTGAGGCGCTCGCGCTCGCGACCGGACCCGAGACGCCCGACCTCGTGCTGCTCGACCTGATGTTGCCCGATCTGCCGGGCACCGAGGTGTGCCGACAGCTGCGCGCTCACGAGGCGACGCGACGCACGCCGATCGTGATGCTCACCGCGAAGACCGATGAGGTCGATCGGGTGGTCGGCTTCGAGGTCGGGGCCGACGACTACGTCGCCAAGCCCTTCAGCGTGCGCGAGCTCATGCTCCGCGTGCGCGCGGTCCTCCGACGCGCGAGGCCCGACGCCCCGAGCGAGCCCGCGGGCTTCGTCGATCACGGGCGGCTCCGGCTCGACGTCCCGGCGCACCGCGTGTTCGTCGGCGGTGAGGAGGTCATCCTCACCGCACTCGAGTTCAGGCTCCTTCGTACGCTGCTCGAGCGGCGCGGGCGGGTGCAGTCGCGCGAGACCTTGCTCATCGACGTGTGGGGCATGTCGCCCGAGGTGACGACGCGGACCGTCGACACGCACGTCAAGCGCCTCCGCCAGAAGCTGGGTGCGGCGGGGGCCTACGTCGAGACGCTGCGCGGCGTCGGCTACCGCATGGTCGCCGACGTGCCCGAGGAGCGCCCGGCCCAGCGGCGACGCTCATGAAGCTCGGCGCTCGCGGCCAGCTCTTCAGCGCGTCCCTCGTGCTCACGACGCTGGTGCTCGGGGCGAGCGGGTTCTTCCTCTACGGGTACCTGCGCGACGATGTGCTCGCGCGCGGTCACAGCGACGTCGTCGCGGAGCTCCGCGATCTTCACGCCACCATGGCCCTCGCGGCCGGGCTCGGCCTCCTCGTTGCGGCGGTCGCGAGCGCCGTCGCGGCCGAGCTGCTCACGCGGCAGCTCCGGATCCTCGTGAAGAAGGCGCGCCGCGTCGCGAAGGGCAAGGACGAGCGCATCTCGCTCGAGGTCGAAGGCGAGCTCGGCAAGCTCGCGGGCTCCTTCAATCGCATCACGGACGATCTCCACCGCGCCGAGGTAAAGCTCGAGCGTGAGCGCGCCCGGCTCCACACCGTGCTCGTCGCGATGGCCGAGGGCGTGGTCGCGCTCGACGAGCTCGGACAGGTTCGCCTCGCCAACCCGGCCGCGCGGGACGCTCTCGGATGGCGCGAGCCCCCGCCGACGAAGGCGCTCGCCGAGCTCACCGAGTTCGCGCCGCTCGTGGCGCTCGCGCAGCGGGGCCTCGCAGGGGAGGCCTCGCACCTGGAGCTCGAGCTGCCTGCGAACCCGCCGCGTCGCCACTTCGTACGGGTCACGCCGCTCGCGTCGATCGGCGGCGCGGTGCTCGTCCTTCACGACGTGTCGGAGGCGCGGCGGGTCGAGGCCATGCGACGCGACTTCGTCGCCAACGTGTCGCACGAGCTCCGGACGCCCGTCAGCGTGATCGAGGCCAACGCCGAGACGCTACTCGCCGGCGGGCTCGAGGACCGCGAGACCGCGGTTCAGTTCCTCGAGGCGATCGTGCGCAGCTCCGAGCGGCTCGCCCGACTCATCAGCGATCTGCTCGATCTCTCGCGCATCGAGGCGGGTCACTACTCGCTCCACGTCGAGCCGCTGCCGGTGCTCGAGGCGCTCGAGGGTACCCTCGACGAGATGGCGTTGCGGGTCGAGGAGCACGGCATCGCGGTCGCGCTCGAGGGCGCACACGACCTGCTCGTTGCGGCCGACGGCGCGGCGCTCGAGCACGTGCTGACGAACCTGCTCGACAACGCGCTGAAGTACACGCCGCGGGGAGGGCATGTCGTCCTCCGCGCGCTGGCGCCACGCGACGGACTCGTTCGTATCGAGGTCGAGGACGACGGTCCCGGGCTCGCGCCCGAGCATTGCGAGCGGGTGTTCGAGCGCTTCTACCGCGCCGACCCAGGGCGCTCGCGCGACGTCGGGGGCACGGGTCTAGGCTTGTCGATCGTCAAGCACCTCGTCGAGTCGATGAGTGGCCGTGTCGGCGTCATCGGGGCGCCGAGCGGCGGAGCGCTCTTCTGGGTCGAGCTCCCGCGCGGCTGAGCCTTATCGTCCGAGGCGTGCGCGTCGCGTCACGAACGCACGGCGTCGCCTGAGACGAGGGCCCGGGCCCGAGGGTGCGCTCACGGGCTCGTGCGCGCGGCGTCGTCGACGGGGGCCGCGGTTGCGGGCGCGCTCGAGGTCGCGGGCGCCGTCGATTCGGGCGTTGTCTTCGGCGGCGCGGCGACCACGTCGCCGCTGGTCGGTGTCGCCGCGGGTGCGGGAGATCCTGCGTCCGGGGCCGGGTGGCTCGTGTTCACCGGACGCAGCGGCTCACCGGGCCCCGACTCATCGATCCAGGTCGTCCAGCGATCGCGGACGTCGAGGTGCACGAAGCCGCTCGTCGGGTAATAGCCGACGCCGACGCCGTCGAGCGCTCGGCAAAAATCGTAGAGCGCTTCGACCGAGACGCCATCGACCGTGAAGTCGAGGGCCTTGCCCTCCTTGTGGCGCGAGCGCTCGACGGCCCCTGCGGTGCGGTAGCCGCTCACGACGCGCAGCGTGCGACCTCCGAAGGTGTCGCTGATCCGAACGAGGTGCCGCAAGAGCTCGACGTCGATGCCAGTGCTGGATTCGGCGGCGAAGATCTTCTCGATCTCTCGGCGCGCCGACGGGTTCACCCGCCCGGACTTGCGGAGCAGGCGCCCGGTCCAGTCATGCTCGCGCGAACGGAATCGAACGACGCCCTTCTTGCGCGGCTTCTCGACAAAGGGGAGAAAGCTCGCGTCCTTCGGGGCGCGATACTGCGAGCGACGCGCATCGAGCTGCGGGGCCGCATGGCCCTGGCGCGTCGCGCTCGAGAGCGAGGGCTCGCGAGGCTCGAGGTCGCGGCGTGCCGAGGCGTCCGCACCCTCCGCGGGCAGGCCGAGGACCTTGCGCCTCGCGGCCCGCGCTGCGAAGCCGTCGTCGTCACCGGGGGCCGGCACGACGAGCCGCATACCGGGCTGGAGCTTGTCGCGGCGCGCGAGGTCGTTCGCGCCGCACAGCGCGGGGATGGTGACGTTGAAGCGACGCGCGATCGAGCCGAGCTTCTGGCCGGCGCGCACGGTGTGCCACCTCGCTCCGGGCGGGAGGTCGCTCGGCTTCTTCGGCGGGCGCGCGACGAGCTTCACCGGCTTCCCGGTGGGCGTGGCCTTCGTTGGGGTCGCGGGCTTGGTCGCGCTTGCGGCGCCGAGGGGCCTCGGGATGACGGTGGTCGCGCCGGCGCTCTTCGGGGCGTGCGCGTCCGAGCGCGCGATGGGCCGTCCGCCCGCTCCGGCCGATGGGGACGGCCCGATCCGCACCGTGGCCTGGGCCGGCTCGTCCGCGCGGGCGGGCACGACGGCGGTCGCGCACGCGAGCGCGGCGGCAAGGGCGACGAGGGCGGTG
>VGRJ01000104.1 GCA_016875405.1 Deltaproteobacteria bacterium
ACGCCGCGATGAGCGGTCACGCGAAGAGCCAACTCACGCCGCGATGAGCGGTCACGCGAAGAGCCAACTCACGCCGCGATGAGCGGTCACGCGAAGAGCCAAAAACAAATGGAGTGCGAAGGGGGGGACTCGAACCCCCACAGCCGCGAGGCCACTGGCACCTGAAACCAGCGCGTCTACCGATTCCGCCACCTTCGCCCACGGAGCCGGAGGGCTTCGAGGTGGCGCAGTCGTACGCTTGAGGGCCCGCAGAGGTCAACGAGAAACGTCGGCGTGCTCGTCGCGAGACGATGTGTGATAGGACGCCCTCGTGCACCTCGTCGAGAACAACGCGATCGTTCGGGGAATGGTTCGGGTCGAGCCGGGCGACGACCTCGTCACGTCGCTCGAGGGCATCGCTTTCGCAGCCGAATGGCGGGAGGCGCACGTCGCAGGGGCCGGGCGGCTCGACCTCGTCGAGCTTGCGCAAGGGGATGAGACGAGCTCGCTCGAGCACGCCGAGATCCTGTCGCTGAGCGGGCTCGTCGTTCGCGGTGAGGCGCGAGCCGAGGCACGGCTCTTCGCCCAGCTGCTCGTAGGCGGGCGTGTCCACGCTGGCCGTATCGTCGCGGCGCTTGGCGGAGAGGTGCTCCTCGTGGTCGACGCCGCGCTCGTACGGGCGGCGAAGCCGGCTCCGAGCGAGGCCCGCGCGCGACCCGTGGTGCCGACGTCGGAGCCGGTGCCCGCGCCGCGTGGCTCCTCGCCGGGGCTTGGGCTCCTGTCGAAGCCGATGCTCGTCCCGGTCGGTCGGGGTGAGGCGTCCCTCGGCGCCGACGACGCGGAGTACTGGGCGGAGGTCTCGGCGGGCCACGTCTTGGTGCACCCGCAGCTCGGCACCTGCGACGTCGTCGGCGAGGACGAGTCCGGCGGCATGCGCGTGCGCATCGCCAGCGGCCGGATTTGCGTGCTGCGCCTCGACACGCTCGAGATCGCGGCGCCGACCGAAGACGACGGCGGGCGCAGCGTCTACCGCGTCCTCGGACCCAAGCGCCGGCGCTGAGGGGTGAGGTCCAGCGAGGGGCCTCCGAGCGCCTCGCGCCGTAGGACCGCGGTGTCTCGAAGGCGTTCCGGCCGCTCGTGCGACGTGCGGCTTGATTTAAATCAAGCCGCAGGCGCGCCTGCAGCGCTCGAGCGTCGCGCGCGCCGTGGCCCTGGCCCGGGCCGCGCCGCGCTGCAGCACGGCCTCGACCCGCTCCGGGTGCGCGAGCAGCTCCTCGCGCCGCGCGCGGGCCTCCGAGAAGTGCCGGTCGATGTGCTCTGCCAGCACGAGCTTCGCGTGGCCGTAGCCGAAGGGCTCGCCGTCGCGTGAGCCGGCACGGTAGTCGCCCGCGATGCGCTCGAGCTCCTCGGCCGAGGCGAAGAGCTTGAGGAGCGCGAACACGTTGCAGCGCTCCGGGTCGAGCGGCGTACCCAGCTCGGTCGAGTCCGTGACGATGCCGCCGACGAGCTTCTTCAAGCGCTTGCCCGACTCAAAGAGCGGGAGCGTGTTGCCGTAGCTCGTGCTCATCTTCTGGCCGTCGGTGCCGGTGACGTATGGTGCCTCCGAGAGCCTGAATTCAGGGCGCTGCAGCAACGCGGTGCCCTTGCCGTACGTCTGGTTGAAGTGGGTCGCCATGTCCTGTGTCATCTCGACGTGCTGGATCTGGTCTTTGCCGACCGGCACCAGCGCGGCGTCATAAATCAGGATGTCGGCGGCCATCAGCACCGGGTAGGTGAAGAGCCCGACCGAGGACGTGATGCCCTTCGCGACCTTGTCCTTGTAGCCGTGCGCGCGCTCGAGCAAGCCCATGCCCGTCACGGTGGCGAGGAGCCACGCGAGCTCGGTGACCTCCGGGACGTCGCTCTGTCGAAAGAGCGTGGCCTTCTCTGGATCGAGCCCGAGCGCGAGGTACGTCACGGCGAGCTCGCGCACGCTCGCGCGCAAGGCGTCGGCGTCGTGGAGCGTCGTGAGCGCGTGGTAGTCCGCGATGAAGTAGAAGCACTGGCCGGGGTGCGCGTCCTGGAGCTGGATGTGCTGGCGGATCGCGCCGAAGTAGTTGCCGAGGTGCTTCGTGCCCGAGGGCTGGATCCCCGAGAGGACGCGGGTCGTCATGCGTCGCACGATGCCACATCCCGCGCGGGTCCGGTAAGCTCGCGGCCGTGAGCGCGGCGGACCTGATCCGGGCACGAGCGGGCGAGCTTGGCTTTGACGCGGTGGCGTTCGCGCGCGCGGTGCCGCTCGACGTCGATCACTCGCGCTACCGCGCCTTCCTCGAGGCCGGGTACCACGGCGAGCTGTCGTACCTCGCCGACAACGTGGAGCTCCGACGCGACGTCTCGGTGCCCGAGCTGCTCGAGGGGACGAGGACGGTCATCGCGCTCGCGCGCCGCTACGCTCGCGCCGATGAGGACCGCGATCCGCCCCTCGCGCAGACGATCGCTCGCTACGCCCGCGGCCGCGACTATCACAACTTCGTCGAGAAGCGGGCGAGGCTGCTCGCGAAGTTCATCCGAAGGCTGGGCGAGGGCGTTGGCGCGCGTGCGTTCGTCGACGCGGCGCCCGTCCTCGAGCGGGCCTGGGCGGCTCGCGCCGGGCTTGGGTTCATCGGCAAAAACGGACTCCTCATCGTGCCGGGGCAGGGGAGCTACTGCTTGCTCGGCGAGGTGCTGACGACGCTCGAGCTCGCGCCCGAGGACTACGGCTCGCCCATCGGAGAGCGCTGCGGGAGCTGCACGGCCTGCCTCGAGGCGTGTCCGACGAGCGCCTTCGTCGCGCCGTTCGTGCTCGATGCGCGTCGCTGCGTGTCCTACCAGACGATCGAGCGGCGGACGACGGACGCGCTCGAGGCCGACTTCGGCGAGCGGCTCTTCGGCTGCGATGCGTGCCAGGAGGTCTGCCCCTACAACCGCGTCGCTCCTTCGGGGAACGCGGCCCCGTTCGCGCCGCTCGAGCGCTGGGGCGACGTGGGGCTCGCGACGCTGGTGACGCTCGACGAGTCGGCCTTCTTTCGGCTCACGGACGCCTCGCCGGTGCGCCGCGCCACCCGGGCCACGCTCGCCGCGAGCGCCGTACGCCTCGCGGCCCGCAGGCTCGCCCGCGCTCCCGACGACGCGGATGCTCGGCGAGCCCTGGATGCGGCGAGGCACCACGACGACCCGGCGGTGGTCGCGCTCGCGGCGCGGCTCGCTCCGCACGCGTGAGGCCGCACGGCCCGCGACGCCTGGCTCGCGGCGAGGCCGAGCGGAGCTTGGCACGCGCGGGCGGTTCGAGGGCGCAACCCGGGTGCGGCGCGAAGCGTCCGCGCAGCTACGGCGCGCCAGCGGGAAATAGGCGCGCCAACCCCGCATGGACGGCCTCGGCGTGGTCGAGGAGCAACTGCTCGCGCCGCGCCAGCTCTGCGGTCCCCTCCGCGCGCAGCGCTCTCGCCTCCTCGGGCGTCGCGCTCGCCTCGGTGCGCTCGGGCGGGATTCCACGGCCAAGGTAGGGCCCCTCGTGCCACACGGAGAGCTCGGCCGCGTCGAGCTGCGCGCGAAGCGCCGCGAGGCGCGCCCCGACCCGCTGGCGGTAGCTGTCCACCGAGACGAGCAAGGCGCGGACCTCGTCGTCAGGGGTGGTGGCCACGCGCAGGCGACTGGCCCCAAGCACCAGCTCCCACTGTCCCAGGGCGGCGGTGTCCGTCACCCGGCTCCCGGCCACGCGCAGCACCTGCGCGCCGAAGCCTTCGCCCAGGATGCTGGCGCCGTTCCGCGCGTAAAAGGTGCTCACGCCGATCCCCTCGGCGGGAATGGCGCCGGCGTGCCACACCACCCCGAAGGTGGCCGGCCAGCTCGAGTCGTAGTGCAGCGTGGCGAGCTGGAACCATGCGGTGCCGGGCTCCTGGTCGTTCACCACGCTCCCACCGCTGCAGGCCGCCTCGCGCACCGTGGGCGAGCACCAGCGCGCTTCCACGAAGTTGCCGATGCGGGCGAAGGGCCGAGCCCTCCAGCCTGAGGAGCCCTGAATGGCGTGGGCGTGGAGCTGGTCGAACAGGGGCTTGTCGGAGAGATTGACGGTGAACGAGAGGGGCACGGGCGACTCCGCGATCGGGGGGACAGGCGTCGACGCGCAGCCGAGCGCCAGGAGTAGCGCGAGCAAGGCCGCCATCGCCGGTAGGCGAGCGCAGCGAGCCGGGGCGTCGGTGCCACTACCTGCCGAAACGAACCGAACGCATGGTGTCCCCACCTTCAGTCGATCGAGCATGACCCACGGGTAGTCCGGCCTCTTTGGCGGAGCAAGCCGACGCACCGGCGCTCGTCGGTCACGACGTTGGTCGCAGTCGCTAGACCGACGCTCCCCGAGCGCGAGGCAGCTTACGCTGAGTCCGAGCGTTGCTACCGTAACGTGTTTCCTCTGACCGCACGTCACGCGCGTGGCGCTGGTCGAGCCTGCGACGATGGTGCACAGTATATTGTCACGAGCATGACCCATGAATCGTCGAATGCGCGCACTGTAGGATTCAGAAATATTGAAGCATCCACGGTGCATCGTCATGTGAGCGCGTCGTCGCCGAGCGCTAACGACACGGACTTCGAGGGTCGCGGCCTCCTCCTCGCGGTCGTCAACGACACGCCTTACTCTGCGGTCCGCGGACCTGCGCGCATCGTGAGCGAGCGTCGTCCGCCCGACGGGGGCCGCGGCAGGAGCTTCGGCGGGCCCGACGGCGCGACGCCATCTCCGCTCTCGAACCGGCGCCCTGAACGTCGCTCCGGCACCCGCTGCTCTTCGATGCCTACCTGACGCGCGCCGAGGAGCGCCCGGGGAGCCCCTCGAGGCCACGCGTCACCTGCAATCTAAGCACATTGCTTTGACAAGTCGAAGGTGATTTAACGAGCAACATGCAACGTCGACGTTTGATCTTGGTCTCGCTGTCCGTCTGCTCGCTCCTCCTCGCATGCGGCGACCGGAAGCTGGGAGACCCGGGCGACGCAAGCACGAGTGTAGGCACGGGCGCGGGCGGCACGGGCGCGGGCGGCACGGGCGCGGGCGGCACGGGCACGGGCGCGGGCGGCAGCGGAGGCGGCGTGGTCGAGCCTGAGTGGATGTCGTGGTGCGACCCCGCTGCCTGGCCGAGCGGGCTTGTGCCCGCGGATGGCGCCAACGTGACGATCGGGCAGGGCGCGTCCATCCGGCTTGATTGCGACACTGCTTTGCTCGGCGAGCTGCACGTGCACGGCTCGCTGCGGGTCGACGCGGCGAGCGACGTCTCGCTCACGGCGAGCTCGATCCACGTGATGGATGGCGGCAGGTTCCGGATCGGAGAGCCCGACGCTCCGTACGCGCATCGGGTGCGCGTCACGCTGACCGGGGAGCGGGGCTTGCATATGTTGCGCGCGAACGACAATGCGCTCGACAACGACGGCCAGAGCCGCGCGCTGCACGTCCAGGGCGGAGGCGAGGTGTCGTGGTTCGGCGCCGTCCCATCGCGCCTGCGTACGCGCCTCGCGGCCGACGCGGCCGACGGCGCGACGACGCTCGTCGTCACCGACTCGGTCTCAGAGTGGAAGTCGGGCGACCGCATCGCGATCTCAACGACGGATTTTTACGGCGTGAGCGAGACGGAGGTGCACCGTATCGCCGCCGTTGGCGCGAGCGGCACGACGCTCACACTCGAGACGCCATTGTCGAAAGGGCGCTGGGGGCGATTGCAATACCCGCTCGACGTTCCGGTCGACGGCAGTGGCGTGAGTCTCGCACAAGGCCCGTTTCATCCACCGGGCAAGGATACGCCGCTCGTCATCGACGAGCGGGCCCACGTGGTGCTGCTCGAACGCCCGATCACGGTCGAGAGCGCCGACGACGCCCACTGGCGGGACTCCGGGTTCGGCGCGCACATCATGGTCATGGGGCTGTCGTCGGTGTTCCGCGTGAGCGGCGCCATTGTGGAGCGCGGCGGCCAGCGGCAGGCCATGGGCCGCTATCCGTTTCATTGGCACATGCTGTCGTATTCGTTGTCGGACGGGGCGTTCCTCGGCGACGTCGACCCGCAGAAGCATTTCATCGAAAACTCCGTCGTGCTCGGCAGCGTGAACCGTGCCTACACCATTCACGGCACGAGCGGCGCGCGACTCGAGAACAACGTCGCGGTCGACGTGCTCGGTCACGCGTACTTCCTCGAAGACGGCACAGAGATGAACAACACGCTTCGCAGCAACGTGGCGATGAAGGTGCGCCCGTGCCGCGTCGCTGGGGTTTCGTGCGCCCTGAAGGTCCACGACGAGCAGCCGACGGGGTTTTGGATCACGAACCCGACCAACCGCGTCGTCGAGAACGTGGCCTCCGACGCCTCGAGCGGGATGTGGAACTCGTTCTCCGCGTACATTTTCGGCGAGTCGGCGCTCGCGGGCGCGAAGAATCCCCTGGACCCGACCGCCGAGTTCTCACCCATCACGATGCCCTTGCTCGAGCACCGGGACAACGAGGTGCATGGCAACGCCGACGCCGGGATCCGCACCGACCAAGGCGTCTTCGACGAGGCAGGGAATACGAGCAACTACTACGGAAATGCAGCCCGTAGGTATAAGCCCGAGGTCCCGCCGAAGTTCACTGGCAATCGCTCCTGGAAGAACATCATCGGTTACCGCAATCAGGTCTTCGACCCGCGCTACCGAGGCTGGATGGTCGCCGACAATCAAGTCGGCTTCATGGGCGCCACGCTGCTTGGCTCCCTCGTCGACACGCTGGTGGTCGGCCGCACGCACAACGACGCGAGCGCCCTCCCCAACACGCCAGACGATGGCAACCGCCGCGCCGTGGCGAGCTACCACCACACCATCGATTTCATCGACGTCACCGCCGTCAACTTCGCCGGGAGCGCCCCGGAGATCGTGAACAACGGACAGTTCGTTCGGGCAGGAGGCTTCTTCAACGGCGAAGACCTCTACCTGTTCCCGGTCAACTTGAACTTGATCCGAAACACCGGGTGGCAGCTCGTCAATACCGTCGCCGGCTTCCTGACCGTCCCCCCACACTTCGACCAATTCCCCACGACCCTCAACGGTTTCAACCGCAACTACAGCATCTCGGTGACCTACGATCCCTACGGATACTGGGGGCCTAAGGGCAACTGGCTCGTGCCGGACGCGCCGTATTACACCCACGGGCTCGCCCCTTCGGAGATCGTGCTTGCGCCTGGTTCGGGCCGCGTCTCGACGAGCCGGTTGGTGGTGGGTATTAGCGACCTTTCGCGAGACATGCTCGATGAGCCATTTCTGACGAGCGCCGTGCGCTTCGAGCGGCTGACCACCACGGGCTTCCAGGTCCCGAGCCCGAACGGGGTGCTCGCTCCGGTGCTGCACCCCTCCTCCGGCCGAAACATCGCGATGCACGACATCCCCAGCCCGTCGAGTTGGATCCCAGGGGGTCGATTCTCCACGGTGTTCGCCGGTCATCACCTGAAGCTGAGCTTTCCGGGAGGAGCGTCGCCGAGCGGCCGCTTCCGCATGAATCTCAACAACGCGAGCTCGCTCCCTGCTCCGAGCCCGTCACCCAACCCGAACGACTTCATCGTCGTCGCCGTCCCCTGGTCGGGCTCGAGTCCGCCCGTCGCGAACGTCGGTTTCGAGTACTTGTGGTCGACGTTCGGGCAAACCGGAACGCTCCCCAACCCATTGCCCGCGCAGTCCTATCGAGCCATCGACATGCAGGCCTCGAGCCTGGCCGACTTCATCAGCGCCGCGTCGAATCCGGACGGGCGCAAGCTGTACTTCGACGACGCGAACGATCTCGTCTGGCTCAAGATCGCCGGCGGCCTCGAGCCCCCGCCGAACAGCTACTTCCAGCAATGCCGCAACACGAAAGACCTCTCGGTCGAATGCCTGTTCGAGGGCTACGTGGTGTGGGTGACGGCCCCCTGACGGAGCGACGGCGCCTCGGTGTTCAGCGGGCGTTTCGTCGGACGACGCCCATCAGTCGATGTGCCGGGCCTCTTCTCTTGTGTGCGCCCAGCATGGGCGCGACCTTGCGGGTGCAAGTCCCGCCGAGAGGAGACCAGCTTGGTCGAAGCGAACCGCAACTCCGGAAGGGCGACCGACCGTGGGAAGG
Source organism: Deltaproteobacteria bacterium (assembly GCA_016875405.1). Lineage (GTDB taxonomy): Bacteria > Myxococcota_A > Polyangia > Polyangiales > Polyangiaceae > SYFR01. Next base: position 8,099 of record VGRJ01000104.1, read on the forward strand.
AAGCGGGGACCGAAACCGCGGGCCGATGGACCGGCATGAGCTGCTTCGCATTCGCTCGTCGCCGCGCTGCGACGAGCGCCGCTCGTTGAGGTTTTCGGTAGCGGCGAGGGAGCCGGGGCGGGTAGCGTTCGCCGAATGGATATCCTGTTCGGGAGCATCTTTGGGTTCGTATTGTGGTTTTTTGCCCGCTACGGGTTGGGCGGTTTCTTTACGGTCGGTCCCAATGAGCGAGCGGTGTTGTGCACGTTTGGTCGCGCCCAACGGCTAGACAACGTGACGACCCTGCACGATCCGATCGCATACAGACTGAAGCCCGAGGATCGTGAGCGCTACGAATATCCGCAAGTTCGGGTGACGGGGCCCGGGTTCTATTGGAAGCTGCCGTGGCAGTCCTTGCACCGAGCTTCCGTGGCGACCGCGACCGTGTCCATCGCCTACGACCCGGAAGACAACATGGCGAACGCGGGTGGCCATGTCTTGGGAGCAGTCACCAAAGATCAATTGAACACTGGCCTGAGCGGCCAATTGCGTTTCACTGTGACCGAGCGCAATCTCTATGCGTACCTGTTTGGAGTGAAGAACCCGGTGGCTCACGTGATGGGCTACTTCATTTCCATTTTGCGCGATCGCATTGCCAACTTCGAGGCGCCCGCGGCAGCTCCCGGGCTCGGTGCTGGTCCCGAAGACGTAGGTGGTGGCGTGCAAGGCATCTCAATCAATGATTTGCGCAAGAACCTGCGTGACTTGAACGAACGCATGGACGAAGAGTGCGCCGAAGCCGCAGCGCGTTACGGAATTCACCTGGACGCCGCGCTCATCACGGGCATCGACCCGCCTGCCGAGGTCGACTCGGCGCTGGCGGCCATCAACACCGCCCATAACCACGTCTCCAGCGAGATCAGCCTGGCGCAAGCCGCGGCTGATCAGCGCATCGTGCAGTCGAAGCGCGCCGTCGAGATCGAGACGCTTAACGCCCAAGCCGAGGTGGAGCCGCTCTTGGCTTTAGCGGAGCAATTGAAAGAGCTCGCCGGGCAAGGTGGCCCCAGTGCGGTCGCAGCCTATGTGCGTAACGCGAAGCTGGCGCTGCACCGTCGCGCTAGCCAAGTGGTGCTGAACGACGTGGACGGAGGCAGCCGATGAACGACTTTGGTAAGGCAGTCGTCATCACGTTCGTCGCTAGCTTCGTGTTCGTGCCGATCCTCCTGGCGTTTGCGCGCTGGTTTGCGCTCTACGTCGTCGTGCGCGAGCGTCAGTGCGTCGTCTTCGAGCTGTTCGGCAAAGTGCGGCAGGTGATCCGAGAGCCTGGGATTCATTGCCCGTGGCTCGGGATGGGGCCTTTCGCGATGCTCGTCCCGCTCTTTGGCAAGAAGTTCACCGTCGATTTGCGCCTCGACCAAACCTACCTGCGCAGCCAGCCGGTGAACTCGGAAGAGGGCGCCCCGATGGGTATTGGGGTGTGGTGCGAAATGGTCGTGAGCGATCCGCTCGCGTACTTGTACAAGAACACGGACCCGCAGGGCTCACTCCGCGCGAACATCTCGAACGCCACGGTGCGTTGCCTAAGCAACATGAAGCTCGCCGAGATGCTCGAGTGTCGTCATGCGATGAGCCGCGTGGTCCGCCAGGAGACGTCTGCCAAGTCTCAGGAGTGGGGCTACCAAGTGGGCAGCGTTTACATCCGTAAGGTTCACTTTCGCGACGCGGGGATGATCTCGCAGATCGAGCAGAAAGTGGTCAACCGCTTGCGCCAAGTTACCGCCACCATTGAGCAAGACGGCACGAACCGCGTGAACGTCATTCGCTCCACAGCAGAGCGGCAAGCGGCGGTCGAGTTCGCCAAGGCTGCCGCGACGCGTCCCATGATCGTCGGCAAGGCGCTGGCGCACATCTCGCAAAGCGGGGCCATTTCGTCGGCGCTCTTCGAGGTTCTAGAGACCCAGAATTTGCTGAGCAGCAAGGGACTCGAAGTGCACATCGTACCGGTGGGGATGCCGTTCGTGACCGGGCTGCCGCTCAAGGGCGGACGTTAGCAATCGCGGCCTCTGGGGGGGCTCCGTCGGTCTCGCCTCGGTCGCCACCCCACGCCCGAGGCGAGCGCCAAGATCCTCGTCGAGCATGCCCTCACCCCGCGGGCTCCGCCTCGGGGACCCGCCGAGCCCGCTCAGCCCCGTCTCGCCGACTCAGCGGCGTGATGACGCCGCAACCGGGCGGGCGGGTGTTCGCGGGGATGGTGGCGCGTCAGGGAATTTCCGAGACGTACGCCATCAGGTAGGTCCCGTTTGCCATCCGTGCCACCGCAGCGTCCTTGACGAAGGATTTCTCCAGTGCGCTGTTTCCAAGCGCGAGACACGTGGTGGTCTCCGGCGTCAGCGTCACGCCATCCGTGGTCGTGAAGCTCTTGATCACGGATGCGGCGTTCAAGCCACGGAACGCGTACACACGGTGCGTGCCGTTGCCCAGGTCCAACCAGTTGGACAGCACGTACGCCTCGCCGCCAATCGTGTAGGCCTTGGTGTCAGCCAGCGTAAAGGTCGTGCCGTCCGTGGACGTTCCGCGCCCCATCGTCATGTCCGCATGGTGCAGAAGAAACTGCACGAACCCGCTCCCGACCTTATGGGTCAGCGAGTCCAGGTAGGACGTTGAGCCCGGGTTGAAGGCGAGACCTTCGAAGGTGAAGTTGAAGCCGTCGGTGCTCGTGAGGGATTTGATGGCAATGGCATTCGCCCCCAGCCCTTGTGTGACGTAGAGTCGGAAGATCTTGGCCGCGGCGTCGTAGACGACATCCGGGTCCACGATGCTTGGCGGGACGGCAAGTCCCGCGAATTGGACCTTGTAGAACCGCCAGCTCGCGGCGTTGTCGTCCGAGACGGCCACGCCCACGCCGTCATGGGCCCCGGCCAGTTGGTAGGCCGTGAAGTAGACCATCAGGCGCCCCGACGGCAGCGCCAGCATGTTCGGCGTGTTGGCCTGGTCGAGCAGTCTTTGATCGAGGCGCGTGAAGGTGACGCTGTCCGCGGACTTGGCGAGCAGCACCCGTCGCACCCCGGGCCCCTGTTTGTCGGCCGCGCTGCCGGCAGAGCCGGTCGGAGGGTCATACTCTACTGGGGCGGGATGAGGGGTGCCGTCGCCCGAGCCACCGGTCCCGTGATCGGCACCTCCAGCGGTGGCACCGCTGTCGTTCTTCGTCCCGCCGCCGGCGTCTTGGCCGCGACCCGGTGGTGGCGCCTCGGCGCCGCACCCGGCAAGGCAAAGGAGCACCACAGCGAGTCGATGCATCCGGGAGCAGGTCATCGCAGACACGGGAAGGAGGCTACCAGCCCCTTTTTCGGGATCCAATTTGGAGACGGCGCACAGCAGTTCAAACCGCATGTTCCGCCAGCGGGTCGGAGCGCTCGCCCGCAGCGTCTCAGCGTCTCAGCCGACTTCGCTCGCGCGCGTCCCACCGTGTGGGCGACGCCAGCGGGTCGTGCGCGAGCCCCGTACGCGGTCTTTCACGGGGCACGCAAGACCTCGTGCTCGATCCGCCGAGCGCTGCAGTGCTCGACACGCGCCTCGCATCGATGTCGAGCGGGACGTTCGACGTCGACCCCCAACACGGCGCGCGACGCGTGGCGACGACGCTCCATGTTCAACGTGATTGACCTCGCGTCCGGGTGGAAGGTCAGTCTCAGGTTCCGAAAGAACCGGCCTGGGCGTGCGTGCGCGATCTTCCTGTCGCCTCGATCCGCGAGTGCCCGGCCCTTGAACTACGGTCGGCTCGGGCACAGCGCCGTCGGGTCCGTCGGAGGTTGGCGTTCCAACAAGGATGAGCGCCGACCATGTGGATGTTTACAGCGCAAGCTGGCAAGGGGAGCGCCAGCATCGAAGGGGCTCCGGGGACGGCGAAGGGTCCGCTGTTGCCCCCGCCCAACGTGGCGAGCGGCCCGATCGTGCCTGCGCCGCAAACTCCCGCGCACGGGAAGTCCGCCGGACCGCGGCCGTAACCGCGTGGCACGCAGGCTCCGTCGGTGCCCTCGGCGGCCCTCGGCGAGCACCCGTTCGAGCTGCACGTGCCGTTGCTCGGGAGCGAACCCATCCGCGTCCTCGAGCTCACCGGCGATGAGCGCATGAACACAGGCTGGCGGTTCGACGTGGACGTACTGCTCCCCGTTCTGGCTGATGGCCCCGGGCCACTGATTGGGCGACAAGCCGGCGTGGTGCTGTCCGCCGATCGGATCGCGCGCGCCTATTCTGGCATTGTTGCCAGCGTTCGAGAGACCGGCCGCGATGCGCGGCACGGGTTCGTCCAGGTTCGCGTTCGCGTGGCGTCCAGGCTGTGGCCGATGCGCTTCAAGCGGCGTTCACGAGTGTTTCAGAACATGAGAGTCGACGAGGTGTGTCGGCGCTCTTGCGCGAAGCCAATATCGGCTTCGATTGGCGGCTGTCGCAGCAGCACCCGCCGCGTGAATGCTGCACCCAGTACGAAGAGAGCGACCACGACTTTCTGCGGCGGCTCATGGCCGAGTACGGAATCGCCTTCCGATTTCGGCACGCGCTCGCCGGAGAAGCTTGGAAGATCATCGACGACGACCTCGTGCTGGCAGACGATGCGTACCTCTACGCGCCGATCAGTCTCGGGAAGGAGCCGTACGGCGAGTGGGCGCCCGCACACGCGCTGCCCTGGCTGGCGGGCGACGGCGCTCCCGCCACTGCTCGCGACCGCGTCGATGGCTTCGCGTCGCGCCAGCGACTTTCGTTTACCGCGGCGAGCTACTCGAAGTTTGACCCAGCGCGGCCCGAGGCGTTGCTGACCGCCAGCGAGAGAATCGACGGCGTGGGTGACGGGGCGCTCGAGCACTACGAGCACCACGCGCCCTATCCATTTCGCAAATGGGAATTTGGCCACCACGAACCGAAGCGCATCCTGCGGCAGAAACGGCGGCGCGCGTCGGTCACCGAGGGGACGAGCTTCGCGCCGTCGTTGTCGCCGGGTCGCGCGTTCAGGCTCGAGGGTCACCCGATCGAGCGGCTCAACACGGAGTATGCCGAGGTGCGCTTGCGCCATCGCGGCTGGGCCATGCCGAGTGCCGAGCGACGGGAGAGCTACAAGAACAGCTTCGAGTGCGTGCCCGCCGACGTGACCTACTTCCGTCCACGCCCCAAACGTCGCAACGTGCTCGTGGCGCTCACCGCCACCGTCGTGGGCGCAGGCGAGGACGAGACCCACGCCGATGCGGAGGAGCGCATCAAGGTCCAGTTTCGCTGGGATCGCGACGGGAAGAAGGACGAGAAGAGCTCGTGTCGGATCCGCGCCATGCAAGGTTCGGGCGGACAAGGTTGGGGCGGCCAGTTCATCCCACGGGCGGGACTGGAAGTGGTCGTGGCGTTCGACGGCGGCGACGCCGATAAGCCGCTCGTGCTCGGGTGCGTTTACAACGTCACGCGTCCGCTGCCGTTTCGCGTGCCCGAGGAGAAGACCCGAAGCGGCATTCGCACCTGCAGCACGCCGCGCGCGGCGGGCTTCAACGAGCTTTCATTTCAGGACAAGGCCGGTGCCGAGCAGGTCTTCGTGCGCGCCGAGCGCGATCTCGTCGAGCAAGTGGGCCATGACCACACCGTCAACGTGTCTCACGGTCAGCGCGTCTCGGTTTCGGGCGACGAGTCTACCTGCGTGACCGGGTCGCGGCTGCACGAGACCTTGGGAGCCGAGGTCGTCAAGACGCTGGGGGACAGCGAGCAGCACGTCGGCGGCGAGCGAATGCAGCGCGTCGGCGGCGGGGAGCGGCGGGTCACCGACGGCGACGAGGTCGTCCGCGTGGCCGGCAGGGCCGTGCACTCGATCGGCGGCAATGACAACCTTCGCACCGATGCAACCTTCAGTGTGGAGGCCGGCACCCGCGAGCGTCCCGGCACCATCGATTTCTATTCGTGGGGCCACCCCATGGTCGGGGCGGGGCTCGGCATCGCCTTGCGTGCCGACCAGAGCATCAGCTTCAGCTGCGGCGAAAGCTCGATCGAGAGCTCCAAGGACGCGATCAAGCGGCACGCGCCGAAGCTCAGGCCCTCGGCCTCCGAGGAGATCGGCCTGAGCGGCGACGGTCCGCACCTGTTCCTCGACAAGAGGGCCGAGCTGACGGCGGACAACGTGAGGATCTACTCGTCGAAGGCGAGCATCGACCTCGACGAGGACGCACACATCGACGGCAAGCGCGCGTGCGACACGAACGCTCCGAGCGAGCTCTGCGACGACGACGGCAAGCCGCTGACGCAGCCGCTGCGTTTGCAGCTAACCGATTCGCAGTATGAGCCGTACGCGGGCAAGGAGTTCGTGGTGAAGGCGGGCGGCGCGCGCGCGGAGGTCATGACCTCGGGAGACGGCTCGCTCGAGGTGGCCATCCCCAGCGCCGCCGGGACGGCTGAGGTGACCCTGCGGCTCGACAAGCGTCCCTCGGGCCGGGGGCGGTTCTCCTCGACGCCGGGGAGCGCTCGGTCGTGGTGACCCTCACAAGGCCTCGGACGCGGGAGTTCGACGGCATCGACTTCGCGGCGGTCTCACCGTTGGACGGAGGCCGGGCCGCGCTCCGAAACCTGGTCGTCGGGACGCGGGCGGCGGTACTGTCCGAGTGAGGGGGAGGGCGCGAATGCGGTCCCGACTTGACATTCCCTGTCGATCCATTAAAACCGCGGTCCCCTGTGGAGCTACGCGCTCCCGGCGCACGAGGATACCGATATGGCGAAGAGCGACATCACCGGCAAGCGCAAGCTCAAGGGCAACCTGGTCTCTCACTCGAACATCAAGACCAAGCGCTGGCAGAACGTGAACGTTCGCGAGCGTCGCGTCTGGGTGCCGGAGCTCGGCCGCTACCTGTCGCTCACGGTGACGACCCGCGACATCCGCAGCATCGACAAGATCGGCTTCGTCGCTTACGCGAAGAAGAACGGCTTCAAGGTCCCCGGCCTCGCCTGAGCGCCTGGCTCGGCGCGCCCGAGCCCGACCCTCCACTCAGGCCTTCGCGCCTGCTCGACCGGCCTGGACGTCACGTCTGGGTCGGTTTTGCTTTGTGCGCCCCTGCCAGGCTCATCGGCGGCGAGGCGCCTCCGCGCGAGCCAGCCTCCGTCAAAATCGTGCGCGCTCGGACCCAGCGTGGCCCGGCGGCTGTCTGCCTCCTCGACCGAGACGACGACGGGAGGTTCACGATGATGACGAAGGCAGCGAGCATCGAGGGTGTGCGTGGCGTGACGGTGGCAGCGAGCGACGAGCACGTCCTCGCGGAGGGCGCGTTCGAGACGCCGGCGACGGCGGTCGAGGTCCGCGTGCTGTGGGGCGATCGCCTCGTGCACGTCGCGCACCTCGCGACGGCGGCGGGCTTCGCTGTCGGCGAGGGCGGGGCATCGGGGCGCGTCGACCTCGCGCTGCCGAAGGAGAAGCTCGGCGTCGAGCGGCTGGTGGTCCTCGAGCGTGACGGTGGCTCGGCGCGGGTGCGGGTGCCTGCCGGCGCAGCGGGCTTCGTCGAGGAGCCGAGCGGTGCACGCCGACCGCTCGACGCCGTCGGAGCCTCGCTGATCCTGGAGCGCGGCACGCGGGTGCGACTCGAGCTCGCGGACCTCTCCATCGAGCTCGCGGGGGTGCGGGCCGGCAGCAAGGCGATGGCCGCATTTTCGCTCGCAGCCGCGGTCGGCGGCTCGGCCGTCATGCACGTCGCGGCCACGGGGATCGCGCTCGGTGCGATGATGCTCGCCGTCGCACACCATACGCCCGAGCTCGGTGACACGGACGCCGCCGAGCTCACCGCCGAGCGGCGCTACCTCATCAGCCGCTACCTCGAAGCGTCCGCCGAGCGCGAGCCCGAGGCCGCCCCGGCCGGCGTCGTCGTCGAGTCTCCCGTCGAGAGCGCCCCACGCGGCGGGACCGGGACACGCGCCAAGGTTGACGAGGGATCGATGGGTGCCGTGAACTCGCGAGAGCACGGGCTCCGCTA
>VGRJ01000105.1 GCA_016875405.1 Deltaproteobacteria bacterium
GCGATTGGAAGCAGACGCTGGTCTCGGACGGCTACTTGCTCGTCCGCCACCCGGACTGGGATGCGGCCAAGGAGATCTGCTTTGCGGCTGCGACCGACGTGACGATGTTCGCGAGCTGAGCGCGGCTGTGCGTCGCTCGGTCATACGACGCGTCGCGCCGGTGCTCGTCGAAGGACTCATGGTTCGTACAGCATGCGGGCGATGACCCGCGGACGCGGCTCGCCCTCGTGCGAGACCACCGCCGCGAGCCCAAGGCGATCGCCGAGCCGAAACGCACGCGACGCAACGCTCACCGTCTCGCCGGCAAAGCTCGGCTTGCGGAACGCCATCTCGACGAAGCGCGGCAGGACGACCGTCGACCGCCCGAGCGCCGCGAAGCGACGCAAGCCGGCGCGCTCGAAGAGCTCCGGGTACACGAGCGAGTTCACGTGCTGGTTCGAGTCGGTCTGGCCGAGACCAAACACGATCGGAGCCGGGTCCGACACGGCCGTCGCGTCGAGCCACTCGCCGTCTGGCGGGAGGTCGAGCAGCGCGTCCGCGGCGCGCCACTCGTAGCGAGCCTCGGGGACCGGCGGCAAGCCATGGCCCTCGAAGCGTCGGATCTTTCGGTCGCCGGGGTCCGCGAAGAGCCGCGTGAATACGTGCTCGGCGAACACCCGTCCGACCTCGAGGCGCTCTCCCGCGCGCGGCGGCGGCGCGCCGTAGGTGAGACCGCACTCGCCGTACACGTCGAGCCACAAATTCAAGACCAGCCGATCGACCTCGCCGGTCGCGTCGACGGTGTGTGCGAGCTGGTAGGCCGCGCTCGCCTCGAGCGGCTTCGAGATCGGGAGCGGCGACTCGAGGCTGCCAATGACGAGTCGCGACAGGATCGGCACGATCCCCTCGGCGAGGAGCCCCCGGTAGATCGCGTGCCGCGCGAGCACCTCACGCCACAAGACCTCACCGAGCCCGTGCGGGATCCCGCGCAGCATGAGGCGGCCGTCTTGCGACACGTCCTCGAAGCGGAGGCTCATCGGGCCAGCGGCGCACTGAGCGGGCGGGAGCGAAGGACGCGGCGGGACGGCGAACATCGCGGCGTGTCTACCACGGCGCGCGTGAGGCCAAGCACGTTACGGCGAGGCTCCGCGGAGCCTCCGCGCGGGCGGGGCCTCAACGCTGGTCGAGGTCCTCGACGATGCGTCCGTCCTTCATCACGAGCTGCCGCGAGGTCCGCGAGGCGAAGCTCCGCTCGTGGGTCACCATCACGATCGTGATCCGCTGCTCGCGCGCGAGCCGCTCGAAGACGTCCATCACGATGAGGCCGTTCCTGCTGTCGAGGTTGCCGGTGGGCTCATCGGCGAGGACGATCCGGGGATCGTTCGCGACCGCGCGCGCGATGGACACCCGCTGCTGCTGACCACCCGAGAGCTGGTTGGGGCGGCGCCCCGCGAGCTCCCCGAGGCCGAGCGACTCGACGACCTCTCGCGCGCGGCTCTCGATGGCGGTTTGTGCCCGCGCTCCGCGCCTCTTCATCGGCAGCATGACGTTCTCGAGCACGGTGAACTCGGGCAGGAGGAAGTGGAACTGAAAGACGAAGCCGAGCTTCTCGCCCCTCAGCGTCGCGCGGTCGTCGTCGTCGAGCGCGCCGATCTCGACGCCGTCGATCGAGACCTCTCCGCTCGTGGGCCTGTCGAGCGCACCGAGGAGGTAGAGGAGCGTGCTCTTGCCCGACCCCGAGAAGCCGGTCAGGCTCAAGAACTCGCCCTCGCGGATGGTGAGATCGATCCCGTGAAGGATGCGCGTCTTGACCGCCTCGCTGCCGAGGTCACGCACGAGCCCGCGCGTCTCGAGCACCACCTTGCCGGGCTCCGGCCAGGGCGTGCGCGCGCCCTCCGTCGCGGGAGCGAACGAAGACTCGTCGCTCATGGCTCAGCCGAGCTGACCTCGCAGCACGTCGACCGGCTCGACCCTCGAGCCGCGCACCGCAGGGATCAGGCTCGCGAGGAGGCCGACCACCAGCGCGAAGCCGAAGCCGTACCAGTAGAAGCGCGGATCGTCGAAGACGAGGAACGTCTCGCTCTTGACGAGCCCCTCTTGCTTGGTTTTCAGCTTCCCGAGCGCTTGGATGAGGTAGTGCCCCGACACGTCGCCGACGAACGCTCCGAGGAGGGAGATCACGGCGCCCTGCAGGAGGAAGCACGACAGGATGTCGCGCCGATGAAAGCCGACGCTCCGCAGGATCGCGATGTCGCGCGTCTTCTGAAGGACGATCATGATCTGGATCGCGAGGACGCCGAAGCCTCCGACCGCGAGGATCGCTCCGACGACGAAGTCGATGATCGAGTTCTGCTGCTTGAAGAGCGCGAGGAAATTCGCGTTCGTTTCCTGCCAGCTCTCGCCGTCGTAGCCGAACATCTCCTCGAGACGCGCGGTCACCACCTGCGCGGCGTCGGGCTCGCGCAGCTTCAGCTCGATGCGGCCGACCGTGTCCGGGCGCCCGAGGAGCGCTTGGGCGTTGCGGAGCGTGACGTAGACGCGCGTGTTGTCGACCGGCGGGATCGCGGCCTCGAAGATCCCGACGATCTTCAAGTTCAGGCGTTGCCCGAGGGAGCTTCCGCACACGATGACATCACCGACTTTGGCGCCGAGCCGTGAGGCCACTCCCGAGCCGAGGACGATGGCATCCGGAGACGCCTCGAGCGTGCGGTAGTTGCCTTGGAGGAGGTACGACGCGATCGGCGTCACGCGATCCTGCCGCGCAGGCTCGATCCCGCGCACCTCCACGGGGTATTGCTGGGACCCGCGCGAGATGACCGCCGACCCGACGAGCAGCTTGCTCGCGGCGACGACCTCGTCCATCGCCTCGAGCGCCTCGACGATCTCGGCAGGGCGGCTGATGCGGAGGATTCGGTCGGCGGGGCTCTCGTGGTGAACGTCGGTGACCACGAAGCCCTCGCTCGCGCGCGCGAGGATCGGCGCCTGTGGGCGGAGCTGCCGATCGAACAGCGTCACGTGGGGGCTGATCCGCAGGATGTTGCTCAGGAACTTCTGCTGGAAGCCCTGCATGATGCCGTTGATACCGATCAAGGTGAGGACGCCGAGCGCGACGCCGCACACCGCGATGCCGTTCAAGAGCTTTCGGTCCCAGAGCTGGCGGAGGGCGATGAAGAAGACGACGCGCGACATGTTTGCCTAGAGGGCCGTGCGGTTCGCGCCGCTCGTGGCAGGAACGGGCTCGAGCCGATTGGGCTCCTTGACGGTGGCGGTGACGCGCGCGCCGTCGGTCAGCTTGTCCGCGCCCGTCGTCACGATCGTCTCGCCGCCCGCAAGCCCCTCTTTGACCTCGAAGCGCAGCAGATCGCGCACCCCGGGAGTGATCGGTCGCCGCCGCGCTCGCCCGTCTTCGACGAGCCACACCGCGCCCTCCGACTCGCAGCCGGCCGGTGCGAGGACGACGTCGGGCTTCTCCCCGAGGATGACGTTCGCCTCGGCGCTCATGCCGCTCCGGAGTCCCGACGGCGAGGCGTCGAAGCGGACCTTCACGAGGAACGCCTTCCGCTCGCGGTTCGCGTCCGGCATCACGTCGAAGACGCGCCCTTCGAAGACCTGCTTCGGGAAGGCGTAGAGGCTCACCGCGGTGCGCGAGCCCTGCGCCTTCGGGTCGAGCGGCGACGGCGTCTTGATGCGCGCGACGTCGGCTTCGTCGACGACCACCTCGAGGATCAAGCTCGAGACGTCGCCTACCTTGAAGAGCGGTTGGTTCATCGTCACGACCTCGCCGACCTCGACGAGCTTGCTGAGCACGATCCCGTCCGACGGCGCTCGCACCTCGGTGTCGGTGACACGCGACGCGAGGGCCCGTACGTTCGCGGAGCTTCGCGCTTGGTTCGCGCCGAGATCGATCCGGAGCGCGCGCTCCTCGGCATGCGTCGCGGCGAGCTGGGCCTCGAGCTGCGTGACGCGGGCTCGGGCGCGCTCGACCTCGGTCTCGGTGACGGCGGCGGCCTTCGCGAGCTTCTCGTGGCGCTCGCGTTCTTGCTTGGCAAAGCCGAGGTCGGCCTCGAGGCTGCGGGCTTGTTCGCGCAGCGCGGCGAGACGTGGCGCGTCGGGGGCGCCCTGGGCAGACGCCGCGGCGAGCTCGGCCTGACCGCGCTCGAGATCGTAGGTGACGACCGGGTTGTCGATGCGGGCGAGGAGGTCGCCCTTCTTCACGGCGGTGCCCTCCTTGACGAAGAGCTCGCTCACGCTGCCGCCGACCTTGGCGCGCACGAACACCCGAGACTCGGCCTCGACCGTCCCCGTCGCGTACACCGCCTCGACCGCCGTGCCGCGCACCACCTTCGTCGCGCCGACGGGCAGCGGCGCGAGCTTCTTCGCGACGATGCCGCCGACCGCGAGGAGCGGCACGACGAGGAAGGGCAAGAGGCGCGCGCGCGCAAGAAGGGACCGCTTGGGGGGTGCCACGCGAGTGGAGAGTAGTCGAGCGTCTTTCTCCGCGCTCGCTAATCCGCGCGAATGGCCACGAGGTGTCGGGTTCAAGGTGAGCGATTTGTGACTCGCGAAGTCGCTCTTGGGGCTTCGTCGCAGCACGGCGGGCCCCTGCTCTGACGCGCACTTTGATAAGTTGCTTCGAGTGTCCACGTTCCGCCGCGCCTTACTGAGATTGCTCGGGCTGCTCTTCTGTCCGCTCGCATGCGCGGAGCCCGACGTGGGCGTCGCCGGTTCCTCGACGACCTCGACCGGCGCCGGTGGCGACGGCCATGGGGGTACGCCGGGCCACGGCGGCGCCGGCGCGGCGTCGCCGGGGAGTCAGGGAGCCGGCGGCATGTCGGGCACCATGACCGGTGGCGGCGGAGCCCCGTGCGCCGTTGTATGCGGCGAAAACGCGCACTGTGAGGAGGGCGTCTGCGTCTGCGATGCCGGCTTCACTGGGGATGGCCAGGCGTGCGGCGACATCGACGAGTGCAAGGAGCAGCCCGACGCCTGCCATGCGTCCGCGCTATGCACCGACACCGATGGGAGCTTCAGCTGCGTGTGCCCGCCAGGAACCGAGGGAGACCCTTCGTTTGCCGGAGTGGGGTGTGAGGCTCGCTACACCGCGGTGGTCGCAGGCCAGCTCCACACCTGCGCGCGGCGGAAAGACGGCAGCACGATGTGCTTCGGCAATGGCTCGAGTGGTCGACTCGGCAACGGCTCCTCGACCAATCGCAATGTGCCGGTGCAGGCAGGCGCGGCGTCGAACTGGCTCAGTCTTGCCTCGAACGATGCGCACACCTGCGGCATCAAGACGTCGGGGAATCTTTGGTGCTGGGGCGCGAACTCTTTCGGCCAGCTTGGAACAGGCAACACGGAGCAGCAGACTCTGCCGGCTTACCACTCGCTCGTGACGAAGTGGAGCGACGTCGCGGTCGGGGCCAACCATTCCTGCGCCATTCGCGAGGATGGCGCGCTCTTGTGCTGGGGACGGAACACGTCCGGGCAGCTGGGCATCGGTTCGACCGCGAGCCCGCAGCTCGCGCCGATGGTGGTCAACGTCGTGGTGAACGTGACGCCGGAGGGCGACTGGAAGCGCGTGGTCGCCGCGCGCGACACCACCTGCGCGCAAAAGAACGACGGTCGCCTGTATTGCTGGGGCAGTAACGCGAACGATGAGACCTCGAAGAGCGGCGGAGGCACGGTCACCCTTCCCCACCTCGTCGAGTCGACGCCGGGCGGGAGTGACATCGACTGGACGACGTTCGCGACCGGGCAGACGAGCTGCGCCATCAAGACCTCCGGCGCGCTCTACTGCTGGGGCCGCAACGCCGAGGGCCAGCTCGGCGACGGCACGACGACCAAGTCCCCCGCACCGAAGCTCATCGCTTCAGGCACGGCGTTCAAGCTCATCCGTACCGGGTTCGCTCACACGTGCGCGATCGCGGCGAGCGGCTCGCTCTTTTGCTGGGGTCGAAACCAAGCGGCGCAGGTCAAGGCCGGAGCGGCAGCTCGCGTGACCACGCCCGCGCTCGTCGATGACGCGAGCCAATGGGTGGACCTCGCCCTCGGTACCTTGCACAGCTGTGCGCTCGACGACGTAGGGCGTGTGCGCTGCTGGGGCGCCCATGGTTTCGGTGCCACGGGTCAGGGACGCTTCGACTATGCGCTCGTCCCGACGCAGGTCGGCTCCGCCAAGGACTGGACCTCGGTGCACGCCTACGGCGAGACCGCCTGCGCGCGCTCTCTGGGCGGGACGAGCTCCTGCTGGGGCTCGACCGAGCTCGGCTCGCTCGGGCTCGACTCGACGGCGAGCCTCGCCGCTCCGACGCCGCTCATCACGCCGCTGACGCGGGTCGCTCCTGGCCGCCAGCACGCGTGCGGGATCGACAAGAGTGACATGGTCCGCTGCTCCGGGTTGGGAGGAAATGGCCAACTCGGACTCGGGACGACGGCGAGCGCAAGCGCCTTCGCGCTGATCGCGAGCACCGGGAAGCCCTGGGCGGGCCTCGTCTGGTCGAAGGTGGCGAGCAGCGAGAACGCGAGCTGCGCCATCGCGACGAGCGGAGCGCTCTATTGCTGGGGAGCGAACTGCTACGGGCAGGTCGATGCCAGCCTCACGAGCAACTCGGTGACGAGCTTGACGAAGGTCGCGCCGGCACTCTCCGACAGTTGGAGCGCGCTCGCGGCTGGCCAGAATCACCACTGCGCCACCCGAACCGATGGGAGCCTCCGCTGCTGGGGGCGCAACATCGACGGTCAGATTGGAAACGGCAAGGCCGAGGACGGGAGTTGCACCATCAAGACCGCGCCGTTTGACCACGGCCTCGGCTGGTCCGGTAACCTCGCGGCTGGCGTGAACCACAGCTGCGCGATCCGCAACGACGGCTCTCTCTGGTGCTGGGGCGGAAACCAGAGCGGCCAGCTCGGGGACAACACAACCGTCGCGAAATTGGCGCCAGTGCAGATTGGTGTCGCGACGGACTGGGCGCGTGTCGCCGCGGGGAATCGGACGACGTGCGCGACCAAAACGAGCGGCGCGCTCTATTGCTGGGGCACCAACGGAGTCGGTCAGCTTGGCGTCGGCGACCTGGGACAGCGCCAGCTGCCGGCCCTCGTGCTCGACTCCGCCGTCGCCGACGTCGCGGTCGGATTCACTCACACGTGCGCCGTGAAGACGGACGGCACGTTGTGGTGCTGGGGCTCTGGCGAGCTTGGGCAGAACGGCCTCGCATCGTCCTGGTCGCCCGTCCCGTCCGCGATCGTGGAGGCACCATGAGCCTGCGACCTCGCGTCGTTCGGCGCGTAACGCGGGTCGCAGCGCTACTGCTCGTCGGGGCGCTCGCCGCGTGCGGTGGCGACGGGGACCGCTCGACCGCGACCGGCGGTCTCGGCGGCAGCGGCGGCGGCCCTTCGAGCGCAGGTTCGGGAGGCGCCGGCGGCCCTTCGAGCGCAGGTTCGGGAGGCGCCGGCGGCGCTCCAGCCATCAACGAGTGCATGGACGGCACGGCGAGCTGCGCCCCTCACGCGCTGTGCGTCGATACGCCTGGCTTCTATGAGTGTGTCTGCGAGCCCGGGTACGACGGCGACGGAAAAACCGCGTGCGCCGACATTGATGAATGTCAATTCTTTCTCCACGATTGCGCGTCGAACGCGACCTGCACCAACACCGAGGGCGGCTTCACCTGCGCGTGTCCGAGCGGCCTCGTCGGCGACGGGAAGACCTGCGCACCGACGTATGTCGCCGTGGCGGCTGGCTTCAACCACGCCTGCGCGATCCGGAGCGACAAGACCTTGTGGTGCTGGGGGCACAACACCTCGAATCAGGTCGGCACTGGCCTCCCGGATCCATGGTTTACGCGCCCGGTGACGCCGAGTGATGCCACGGACTGGTCCGAGGTGAGCGTCGGCGAGAACTTCTCGTGTGCGATGAATGCGATCGGCGCCGTCGCGTGCTGGGGCTCGAACAGCTCCGGCCAGTTCGGGGACGGGACGACGACCTCGAAGTCGACGCCGAGCCTCGCGGCCGGTGGCGCGGCAGGCTGGAAGTCGATCGAGGCGGGTCGTCTGCACATCTGCGCGCTGAAGTCGGACGGCAAGGGCTTCTGCTGGGGGCGCAACGCCAACGGGCAGCTCGGTGACGGGACCAAGGACAACAACAACGACGGCACCGCCGACAACGAGCCGAGCCCGGTTGCGATCGTCGGCGACCGGACGTGGCTCGTGCTGTCGGCCGGCAACGAGCACACCTGTGGTGTCACGACCGGGCATGCGCTCTATTGCTGGGGACTCAACAGCTCGAATCAGCTCGGCGATGGCACGACGACCGAGCGTCAAGCGCCCGTGCCGATCGGCCTTGCCACCGATTGGGCAACGGTGGACGCGGGAGCGAACGGCACCTGCGCCGTGAAGCTCAACGGAGAGCGTTGGTGCTGGGGGGCGAACGGGAGTGGGCAGCTTGGCGACGGGACGACCTCGACCTCGGCCACGCCGAAGCGCGCCGACGAGGAGACCGACTGGAGCGTCGTGCAGCTGAGCGCGGAGTCCTTCGCGTGTGGAGTGCGCGTCGACGGTCGCGTCTACTGCTGGGGAGACGGCAGCGTCGGACAGACGGCACAGCCGCTTAGTCCAAGTGTGACGACCAAGGCCGTGCAGGTCGGTGGCGAGCCCGGCTGGCTCGACCTGGGGCTGGGCGGCCGCTTCGCATGCGGCATCAAGGCGAACGGCGAGCTCGTCTCTTGGGGGTCGACGAGTCGGGCGGCGACGGGCTCGGGGTTCACGTCCGACAGGCTCGAGCCGAGCTTCGTCGGCACGGACTCCGACTGGACCGCGATCGCCGCGCACGCTGACTTCACCTGCGGTCTGCGCGGCACGAAGCTCTACTGTTGGGGGCGAAACCTGCTCGGAAACCTTGGAGATGGCACCACGAGCTCGAGCGTTACGCCGACCGCGATCGACCCATTGATCGACTACGCGAGCGTCGTCGTCGGCCGCGCGTTCGGCTGCGGCCTCACGAGCGGGGGCGACGTGCGGTGCTGGGGGATCGATAGCTCGGGTCAGCTCGGCAACGGGTCGATGGTCGGGGCGCAGATGCTCCCGAGCCCGCTAGCGCCGACGCCTGGCAACAGCTCGCCTTGGACCGCGCTCGCCGCGGGCGAGAACACGGCGTGCGGCCTGCGCTCCGACAAGACGCTGTGGTGTTGGGGCAGCGATGCGGCCGGTCAGGTGGGCAACGGCGCCATCACCGGCTCCCAGCACAGCCCGGTGCAGATCTCGTCGGCGGAGGTCGCCAACTGGGAGTCGGTGACCGCGGCAGCCGACGCATTTTGCGCCCGTCGCACCGGGGGCGCGGTCTGGTGTTGGGGGCGCGGCGCCGAGGGGCAGCAAGGCAACGGCTCCACCGCGAACGTGACCGCGCCGCAGCAGGTAGGGGCCGCGAGCTACGCGATCGTCGCGATGGGGCGCAGCCACGCCTGCGCCGTGCGCGGCGACGACGGGACGCTGTGGTGCTGGGGACGCAACAGCTCCGGCGAGCTAGGGCTCGGCAACAGCGTGAATCCGGTGACGACGCCCACGCAGGTCGGCAGCGAGACCGACTGGTCAACGGTCCATCTCGGCGCAGGCACCCACGGCTGTGCTCGCAAGACGAGCGGGGCGCTGCACTGCGTCGGCGGCAATTCGATAGGTCAGCTCGGGCAGGGAACCCTGACGAGCTCGAACAAGATGCTCCTCGTGCCCGTCCCCTGGAAGTGGAAGACGGCCAGCGTCGGCAACGAGGTCACCTGCGCGATCCGTGACGATGGACGTTTGATGTGTTGGGGCAGCGCCAACACAGCGCAGCTCGGGGGCGGCGTCCCGTTCCACGGTTCTCCGACCACGGTGCTTCCACCGCTCTGACGTTCGGGGGGGGCCGCTCCGACGCTTCGACTGCGCGTCTGCTCGCGCGGCCAGCACGGTGGCGCGTCAGCCCTGCTTCAACATTGCGGTGATGAGCTTCGGATCCTGGTTCGAGAGGTGCGTGTGGCAGAGCCCCGCGGCCTCGAGCAACGTGGCGTGGATGTCCGACGGACGGAGCCGCTCGCCCATCGCATCGTCCGGCGCGCCCGTCGTAAGATTGATCCGACGCGCATCGTAGGTTGAGTCCTTGGTCGCGCCGACCACCTGGTTACCCTTGATCCCCTTGCCTGCGACGAGGCAGCTCGAGGCCAGGTGATGGTCGCGACCGCCCTGCGCGTTGAGGATCGGCGTGCGAGCGAAATCCGAGAAGCAGACCAGCGTCGTGCGGTCCCACAGGCTCTTGCCGTTGGTGTCCTCGGTCGACTTGAGGAGCGTGATCAGATCGCCCACCGCTTCGAAGCCCTCACGCTGACGACGAGGATGATTCGTCTGCCAGTCGTCGTCGAAGTGCGCGTCGGTCACGTTGATGATCCGCATCAGCACCACTTGGCTCACGCCGCTCGTCAGCGCCTGCGCCGCGAGCGCCGCCTGCCCCTTCGCGGTTCCCGAGAGGGTCGCGCCAGGGTTGCTCTTGATGACGCCGAACGCGTCGTAGAGCCGGTCGAGCGCGCTCCCCGCGGCCGGGTTCGCCTTGAAGTCGAAGTTCTTCCACACGCCACCCGCCGTCAGCGTGCGTGCGGTGGACCACGCCGCGCGATGGGCCTTCAGGTGCTCGGTCGCCCCTAGCGCCTGGTGAAACTCGAAGTCCGCCTGGTGGAACTTCGCGGCGGCCTTCACCACCTCGCCATCGAGCTCGAGCGCAGCGTTCAGCGGTCGCAACGCCTGCGACATCTCGGCGTAACCCGGGACGCTGAGCCCGCTGGCGAGCGGGCTGAAGCCCTGGTTGTAGGTCTCGGCTCCGCCGGAGACGAGGTTCGGTATCTGATACTCGTCGAGCCTCTCCGAGAGCGCCGCCCAGGCGGTCTCGAGCGAGCTGCCCGACGCGGCGAGGCCGCGCGGAAACTTTCCGGTCAGGAAATAGCGACGACCAACCTCATGGGTGAGCGTACCCATGTCGACGCCGCGCACGACGCAGAGGTCGTCCTTGTGCGCATCGATGAGCTTCTTGCTCATGGCCGGCCCGTACGCGACGTTCGAGCCTGGCGGCTGGTAGAGCCCGGTCCCTCCGGTCTCGGCGAGCAGCGCGACCGTCTGCGGATCGGTGATGCTGTCGTAAGCCGTCTCGATGCCTTGTGCGGGGTCATCGAACTCCTGATGGTTCCGCGGGTCGAGCGAGAGCAGGGTGTCCCACCCGCCCGAGAATTCGCAGATGACCAAGAGCGGCGCTTCGTCGGGCGGGACGCATTCGTCGGCCTCGGCGTTCGCGTGGGGCAGCCCAAGGAAGCCGTCGAGCAGCAAGGCGCTCGTGCCGAGTCCAAGTGCTCCGGCGGCCGCGCGTCGTGTCAGCGTTCGTCGCTTCGTCATGGCGTCGGATTCCTCTTGTGTCGCAGGCTCGGTCGGTCGTCTTTGAGGCGCCCCTCGCAGGGGCAGTCGTCGGGGGCTCAGTCGTTGTGAAAGAGTGGGGACTCGAACAGCGTCACGCAGACCCCGCGCCAGCCCTCGGCCGAGGGCGAGAGCTCAGCGCCGGCTTGAACGGCCGTGTCACGCCCGGAGTGAAAGACCTCGCGCAGCGGCGCGACCATCGGATGTTCCGCTGCCACGCGCAGTCCGAGGAAGCGCAAGATGAGGTATCGCACGTTTGCGATCTGCTGTTCCTCGGTCGCGCCACCGTCGGCATCGGCTTTGGGAAACAAGGCGCGCGTGGCGGGGTCGGTGCGCTTCAGGTCGTTGCGAGCCATCTTCCCACAGAGATCTCGCGCCGCGTCGCCGACGAACTTCATGTACAGCGCTGTCGAGACGCCACTCTCCTCGGTCGCCGCACGGTAGTCGGGGCGCCCGAGGGCTCGGCCGAACGCGGCGTCGCTGAACCCGTTGACCCCATTCACTGTCCACTCGAGGGGTTTGCCGTTGATGTCCGTGCCCGCGACGCGCGTCATGGCAGCCTGCAGCGTGTCGAGCGGGAGGCGTCTGACCAAACGGCCAAGAGGCGGTCGGTCGCCACCTTCGAGCTCCGTCGGGCCCTCGCCCGGCTTCATCTCAGCGGTCGACGGAGGAGGGGGGACGGTCGTCGAGGTCGGAGTCGGCTCGTTCGACACGACGCTTGCCTGCGAGCAACCGGTGAGCGCGAGCACACAGGACCATCGCACGCAGCGTGTCATGGCAGCCTCCGGTAGGCGGGGAGCTTGACGAGCGCACGGACCGCTTCGCGCAGATCGTCCTGCTCCCGAAAATCCTTCGCGATCGTGGCGAGCGTCTCACCTTCGTAATCCGGTGAGGTTACGTCAAGATTCGGCGGACGCTTCATCAGGAATTCGAAGAGGTGCGTGACGGCGACCTCGTGGAAGAGCCCGCTCTTGATGTCCGACTGCGCGAGCCCATCGGGACCGGCCTCGAAATTCGGCTGCACTTCGGGATGTGCGGAATCGGCGTAGCGCAGCGGCTTCAGGCGCCAGGTGCGGATGTCGGGATCCTCGAGCGACGGAACGACGGCGTAGAACCTGTCGCAGAAGGCCGTCAAGGATGGGGCGACCGCCGCGTTGCAGGCCGCACGGGTGGCGAAGCTCAGCGGAAAATCCGCCATCGAGACCGAACCGGCCTCGGCGAACTTTCCGAAGTGCGCGGCCAGCGGCTCGAGCGTCGTGTGGCAGCCGCGACAGACGCAGCGCAGCGTGAGATCATCGCCGACGTCGAGACACCCGGTGTCCTTTGAGCTCGGCGGCTCGAAGTACTGTCCGCGGAACACGATGCGATAGCGGTTCGCCCGACCACGCAGCGTCTGATACCGCAGCAGATAGCCCGGCAGCGTGAGGATCCCCGCGTGCGGAGCCTCTCGTTCGTACGAGATCCAGGTGTCGCCCGCGGCGTACGGGACGCTCGGCACCGCGCCGTCCGACGGCTGCACGCCGCTCTGGATGCTGGAGAGCGGCAAGGTATGCGCCACGTGCGAGAGAAAGTGCGACAGCGGCCCGTTGACGTAGGCCTTCTTGGTCGTCACGAGCTGCGAGTACGGCGCGCCGCCGACCGTGTGGTCGTCCACCGAGCGAAGGAGTTGTTCACGGAAGGCAGCAAGCACCGCGTTACCGACCGCCGTGACCGTACAACCGCGAAGCTCGGGGCCGCAGCCGCAGGACGCCGAACGGCTGACGCCTTGCAACGTGTTGCACGAGAAGGTCCCGGCATCCGGGCCGCTCGCGATCGAATAGCTCGCGGTGGTCTGCGCATCGAACGCGCAGACCTTGACGACCGTCGCCGGATTCGCCTCCCAGTACGGATGGATCTCGACGTAGCCCTCTCGCCGCACGGGATTGCCGCCGACGACGCCGAAGCTCTCCGTCTTTGGGGTGCCGTCCGCCTCGTATCCGAGGACAGCCTGGGGCTTCGCCTGACAATCGGCGGTTCCGTCTCCGCCGCGATAGAGCGACCGTCGTCCCGTCAAGCGTAAGATCTGGACTCCGTCGATGGTGACGGAGCCAAGAGCTGTCGACACGGACGCCAACGAGACCGAAGGGTTCGTCCAGAGGAGCGCCTCATGATAGCGGCGCATCTGGAGTCGGAAATCGTCGCTGGCGAGGTAGGCGTCGATCAGCGCGTCGGGGAGCTCGGCCGCGCCCTCGACGAGCTCGTAGTCGCTCATCTCGGGGACGTTGCCTCGCAAGTCGAGCGAGAGCTGTCGGACCGCACGCTCGATGGGTTGCCACGAAGTGGCAGGCGGCGTGGCCCAGGCGGTGCCGCTCGCTGTGAGCACGAGCGCCACGCCGAGAAGCGTCTGGCTGGCCCTACGGTGAATGGTGTGCATCGTGGACTCTTCAAAGCAGCATGGCTCCGATTCTCTCGGAAACAGCACACGAGCTCAAGCACCGGCGTGACTCCTTGGAGTTCTGCTGCGCCGCGCGCCTCGATGGGCCGACGAGCTGGAGCCGTAGCCGCGACCCAGGCAAAGGAGCTAGCCTTTTCATCGATGTTCTACGCGCCAAGCTTCTCTCGCGCCCAGGGTGTCCGCAGGTACGGGGCGCTCGCCGTGACAGGCCTCGCGCTCGTGGTCGCGTGCGGTTCGCGCGAGGCCGACCACGCAGCGGCGGCGTCAACAACCACGACCACGAGCGGTGGCGGCGAAGGGGGCGGTGACACGCGCCTCGTCGTCGTCCATGGCCCACCGACTGGGAACGACCCGATGGTCGCGCGCGAGAACCTCAAGTTTGACGGCTATGCGGTCGCGGCGGGTACGCGCGGCGGGCTGACGTTGGTGGGCACCTCGCTCGGCGCGAGCGAGGCGAGCCACGCCGGCGTTCTCCCGCTGCCGCTGCTCGGTGACGAACCCGCCTTGCCTGCCTCGAGCGGCGCGGTGCGAGCGATCGCCCCGTACGGCGACGGGCTCCTCGTCGCGGCCGATGAGGCGCTGCTCTTCGCCAAGGACGGCGCGTTGTTCTTGTCGGGCGGACACGAGGCGCTGCATCCTCTCGGGCTCATCGGCCTCTCGAGCCGGACCGCCGATGAAGACGACGACGGCGCGCTTGAGCCTCACCTCGCGCTGCGAACGAAGGGCGGGCTCATCGAGCTCGAGGACGGAGTGCTGCGCACTTGGTCGATTCCAGGGGAGACCGGCGCCCCATCGGCTGCGCTCGTGCAGCGCGACCGACTCTTCGTGGCCTACGACGCACGGCTGCACGAGATCGACCGGGCCACGCTGCAGACGCACCGAGTGGGCGGTGAGCTCGGACGCATCACGGCGATGGCCTGCTCGACGCTGGCGTGTCCGCCCGGCTCGGTCATCGCCATCGGGACCGATGCAGGCCTGCTCGAGCGCGGCGCAGATGGTCGATACGCGCTCTACACGCTCGCCGCCGAGGGGGAGACGCCGCTCGCGGTCCGGGCCCTCGCGCTCGATGAGGTGAGCCAGCGGCTCTACGCGCTCGCCGAAGCTGGCTCGACGGCCGTCCTCGTCCGCGTCTTGACGGGCGCGCGCCCGACGCTCGTCGCGAGCATCGACGCAACCCAAGCGGCCTCGACCCTCGCGGTCGACAAGACCGGCGACGTCTGGGCGTTTTACGGCGGGGTCGCGACACGCTTCGCCACCGGGAGCCCCTTGAGCTTCGCTTCGGACATCGCTCCCGTCTTCCAGACCTACTGCGCCTCGTGCCACGAGAAGGGGACCAACGGAGCTCCGGCGAAAGACTTTACGGATTACGAGACGGCGGTGGCGCTCGGCGCGAAAGTGCTCGAACGCTTGAAGGACGGCTCGATGCCACCACCCGGCTCGCCGCCGATGCCGAAGGAACAGCTCGCACTCATCGCCGAATGGCTCGTGAAGATGGCCCCGTGAGCCGGACGTCTGCGCTCAGAGCATGCACACCTTGAAGCCGGCGGGCAGCACCTGGCTCGCCTTGCAGCTCGTGCCTTGCGGGCACGACGACTGCTCGTCGCTGCACAGGGTCAGGCCGAGTTTTCCGAATTCGTTCACCTGGCAAGACGCCTTGCACGCGGCGCCCTTGTAGCCCTCGAGGCCGGGACCGAACTGCTGAAAGGTCGCGCAGCAGCGCTCGCCCATCGCGCAGTCCCCCGCGCCCATGCACGCGAGCGAGACCGTGCCCATCGGGCATCCGCCGGGAGCCGAACAGACGTTCTTGGTCGAGTCCGTTGAGCTGAAGCAACACACCGAGCCAAAGGCGCAGGTCTCAACGCCACACGCAATTTCAGCGGTGCCGCCTCCGGTCGAGGAAGACGAGGCCGCGACGCTCGACGAGGCCGCGACGCTCGACGAGGCCCCGACGCTCGACGAGGCCGCGACGCTCGACGATGCCCCGACGCTCGACGATGCCCCGACGCTCGACGAGGTCGCGACGCTCGACGAGGTCGCGACGCTCGACGAGGCTGCCACGGTCTCCGCCGACGCGCCTCCGACCCCGACGGTCGCCACGGTATCCGTCGAAGGGGAGCCTCCGACTCCGACCGTCGCCACGGTGT
>VGRJ01000106.1 GCA_016875405.1 Deltaproteobacteria bacterium
GGTGCGGCCGTCGCCGCCCGTCGCCGCGTACTCCCACTCTTCCTCCGTCGGCAGGCGCAAGCCCTGGGCCTGGCAGTAGGCGTCGGCCTGGTTCCGGTCGACGCAGTTGATGGGGTGGTTTTCGCGGCCCGAGACGCCCGCGTTGCAAGAAGCGAAGACGCTGCCGGTGTGGGCCCGCGTGCACTTGCCGGCAGAGACGCACGCCGCGTAGGCGGCCGTCGTCACCTCGGTGCGGTCCATGCAGAACGCCTCGACGGCGACCTGGCCGGCCTTCTTCGCGTACTCGTCGTCGCCCATCCTGAACGAGCCCGCGGGGATGGGGACCATCCCTGGCTTGCACGTGTGCTTCGCTACCGGCGCAGGCCGCGCTGACGGCGCAGGCTTCGCTGACGGTGCGGCGCTTGGCGAGCCACACGGCGCAGGCTTCGCTGACGGTGCGGCGCTTGGCGAGCGACACGGCGCAGGCTTCGCGCACGCCGCGAGGCAGGCGCCCGCTGGTCTGCGGACTCGATGCCGCTCGACCTCGGCATGCTCCTCGTCGCACGCCTGGGCGAGGTCCCTCGCGAGCGCCCTGGCCGCGGGCGTCCATCGTGGACGCGGCGCGGTCGTTGGGTCAGAGTTCCGCGCCATGCGACGGCTCGCTCGATCGGCGCTCGTGACGGCGCTCCTCCTCGCGGGGTGCAGCGCGCCTCCGCCCCGCGCGCCCGGCCCCCCGGAGCCTGCTCTCGCCGTGCGCTTCGACCGCGCGCTGCAGCGCGAGTCGGTCGATCCGAGCGACCCGGCGCCGTACCTCGACGCGATCGACGCGGCGCTCCTCCGCTGGAACGATCCTTGGGCGACTCCGGTCGTGGCCGCGGCGCTCGAGCGGCTCGTGTGGCCGACCGGTGAGCTGCCGCGCGCGATCGATCATGCCCTCGTCCACCGCTCGCGCTCGGGGTTCGTCGAGGTCGCGCGCCGCCTCTCGCTCGCGCACGCGCGCGCCGAGCGCCACCCGATCCTCGGTCCGATGCTCGCGCTCTCCTTGCACGAGCTCGCGCTCGAGACCGGCGCCGAGCCCGAGGCCGCTTCGCTGCGCCACCGCGGAGGGTGCGTCCCCGAGGCGCTCGTCGCGGGCCCCCTCGCGTGGCCGCCGCTGTCCTCGCTCGATGGGCCCTCGGCGTTGTCCTCGCTCGGCCCGCTGCCGGGGCGCGTCGAGGGTCTGCCGCCGTTCGTGAGCGAGGCGCCGGTGGAGCGCGTCGCGGCGGACGCCTGCGCGTACGATTTCGAGGCGACCGGCACGGCGACGGGGCTCCGCGCGCTCGTCGTCGACGCCTTCGTTCCGCGCGACGGCTGGGTCTACGTCTCGCTCGCCGGCCGCTCACCGCTCGTCGCGGAGCTCGGCGGCACGGTCGTCTTGCGGAGGGTCCTCGACGTCACCGCGGGGACGGCCGTGTCGGTCGGCCGCGCGTGGGTCGAGCGCGGTCGCGTCCGGCTCGTCGTACGGGTCGCGCCGGCCGAGCGCGAGGAGCGCGTCACCCTGCAGCTCGTCACCGAAGACGGCGCGCCGCTCGCGACCGTCGTCCCCAAGGCCGGTGAGGTCGCGTCCGCCCGAGCGAGCCGCGCCGCCTCCATCGAGCTCGTACCGGAGGCCCGCTCCGTCGAAGAGAGCCTGACGGCCGCGAGCGCCGAGCTCGCGCTCGGCCTCGATCGCCGGGCCGCGCGCCGACTCGAAGCGGGCGGCGCGAGCGCCTCGCCCGCGCCGCATGTCGCGCGCCTGCGAGCCCGCGCCGCGCGCGTCTCCGAGGAGCGCCACGAGCCGATCCTGTCGGCCGAGCTCGCGAGCCTCGCGGCGCAGGTCCACGCAGCGCACCCTCAGAGCTGGGAGGCGCGGCTCGCGCACGCGCGCGCCCTCGTCGACAAGCGCGGCGAGGACGCGGGCACCTTCGCCGCCCTCGAGGCCCTCGGAATCGTCGCGCCCCCGACGCCGCTCCCCGCCGACCGCCGCGCCCCCGAGCTCGCGGCGCTCGCGACGATGGCGAACGACGCGAACCTTCGAGATCTCGCGCAGGCCGCCCTCGAGGCGCTCGAGGCGAAGGCGCCGGGCTCGGCGCTCGCGGCGATGGTCGACGCCGAGGTCCGCGCTCGAGTCGGGGCCGAAGACGTCCGGGCGAGCTGCGAGGGTGGCTTGTCGCGCGGGACCTCGACGTGCCTGACCGCGCTCGTCGAGGTCGGCGATCTCCACGGCACCCTCCGCGAGCTCGCGCGGCTTCGGCGGCTGCGCGGCAGCCCGTCGCTCTTTCGCAAGCTCGAGCAGAACCGCCTCGTCGCGCACGGCGAGATCGAGCGCGCCGCGCGGCTCTACGAGGCGATGCCGCCGGCCCAGCGCGACACGTCCGTGCTCGCGGTGCTCGAGCCGGCCGAGGCGCGGCGCCGCCTGCTTCGTGACGCGCCGGTGCTCGGTGACGCGCCCTTCGGCATGGAGCCGCTCGCGCGCCTCGTCGGCGCCGTGCCGGACCCCGCGCCCGAGCTCGTCGCCGAGGGGCGTCGGCTCGTCGCCGCCGATCGGGCGAGCGCGTTCCTGCCGGATGCGGGCACCGCGGTCTTGAGGCACCTCGAGCGCTACGAGCTCACCGAGCGAGGGCAGCTCACGTACCTCACGTACGATCTGCGGCGCGTCAGCGACACCGAGGACGTCGCGACGGGCGCCGAGGCCGACGAGCCCCGGGTCGTCGGCCGCTGGACGACGCGCGTGCTCCGACGGACCATCCACAAGCGCGACGGGCGCGTGCTCGACCCCGATCCCAACGCGCGCGGCAGCCAGGGGCACACCGATCTCTCGCAGCTCGAGAAGGGCGACTACGTGGAGCGGCTCGTCGTCGGCTGGGCGTTGCCCGACGATCATGGGCACCTCGTCGTCGATGGGCCCGATCTCATGCCCGAGCGTACGAGCGTGCGCGAGGCCTCGATCGAGCTCGTCCGCCCGGAGCGCGTCCCGATGAGCGTCTGGTCGCACGCGCTGCTCGGCGCGGGCGCGACGACGAGCCAAGACGGCCAGCGCCTGACGGTCTGGAAGGTCGGCGAGCAAGCCCCGCGCCGACTCGAGCCCGACGTGCCCGAGCTCGAGTCGCGGGTCAGCGTCAGCTTCGGCACGGACGAGACGGCGCGCCTGGGCCGCGCGATCGGCGAGCACCTCGCGCGCCTCGACGACGCCGGTGACGACATGCGGCGCTGGGTGGCGGGCGTGCTCGGGCCCGATGCGAGCGAGCTCTCCCCGCGCGCACGCATCGCGCGGCTCACCGCCGCCGTGGGCAAGGCCGTGCGCGAGCCCGACCCGCGGGCCCTCGGCGATCACCTCGCGGCCTTCGCCGGTGGCGCCGCCGAACCGGCGCGCGTGATCCTCGAGCGCGGCGCCGGCAGCCGCACGTGGGTCCTCACGCGGGCCCTCCGCGAGGCCGGCATCGACAGCACGGTCGCGGTCGCCGAGACCCGTCCCTACGCGGCCTCGCCTTCGCTGCCCGCTCATCTCGGGCGCTTCACCCACCCGCTCGTGCGCGCGCGTCTCGGCGAGGAGGTGGTGTGGCTCGACGTCGATGTCCCCGGGCCGCCGCTGCCGCCTGGTCGGGTGAGCCCGGAGCTCCGCGGCCGCATGGCGCTCCTGCCGAACGGCACCGTCGTCCAGGTCGACGCGTCGAGCGCCGAGGACGCAGACTTGATTGAAATCAACCTCGCGCTCGACGCCAGCGGTGACGCGCGCGGCACCTTTCGCGCGGCCCTCCACGGCCGCGCCGCCCAAGAGGTCGCGCGGGCCCTCGAGACGCTCGTCGGTGAGTCGCGCACCCATCTGCTGCGGAGCTTGGTGCTCGGCTGGGTCCCGTGGGCCGACGTGCGCGACGTCTCGCTCACCTCGGGCGAGGGCGCTTGGCAAGTCTCCGTTTCGGCCCGGATCGCGGCCTCGCACCTCGCCGACGTCGAGGACCGCTCCGGCGCGGGCTTCGCCATCCCGGGCATCGAGCCGTTCCACGTCGTGCTCCCCCGCCCGAGCGCGAGCAGCCTCTCGGCTCGCTACGCGCCCGAGGCCGATCGACAGAGCGCCCTCGCCGTCGACACGCCGCTCCTCTACCGCGTCACGCGCCGCATCCTGCTCCCCGACGGGGCCGTGGTAAGCGCGCTCGCGCCGCCGCTCGAGGTCCGCGGCGCCGGCGTCGTCGCGGGGCGCAGCGTGAGCGTCGAGGGCGCATCGCTCGAGGAGCGCTTCGAAGTCAACCTGCCTGTCGGGGTCGTCGAGGGTGACGGCCTCCCGCGCTTCGCCTCCGAGCTTCGCGCGATCGACGATGGCTTCGCGCACGCGACCCGCGCGCGCCTCGCTCCCGCTGCGGCAGGTGCTCCGGTTACGGGAAAGCCGCCGCGCCGCGAGCCCGCGAAGCGCGCCCCTACGCCGCCCCGCCCGCGCGGAAAGGCCGCGCCGCGGCGATGAGGCGTCGAAGCGGCGTCTCGCTCGCGCCCTACACGACGCTCGGGGTCGGCGGGCCGGCCGCGCATTTCCTCGAGGCCGACGACGAGGCCGACGTTCGCGAAGCGCTGGTCCTTGCCTCCGAGCGCGAGCTGCCGATCATGGTGCTCGGCGGCGGCTCGAACTTGCTCGTCGCCGACCGTGGCTATCACGGCATCGTCCTTCGCCTTGGCCGCGCGTCGATCGACGCCGACGAGCGCGGCGAGGCGGCGCTCGTGCGCGTCTCGGCCGGGACCCCATGGGACGCGCTCGTCGCCTGGTCGGTCGAGCGAGGCTACGCGGGGCTCGAGTGCCTCTCCGGGATCCCTGGCGACGTCGGCGCCGCGCCGATGCAGAACATCGGGGCCTACGGTGCCGAGGTCGGCCCCTCGATTCGAAGCGTCGAGGTCGTCTCGCGCGCGACCGGCGAGGCGTCGTCGATCGCGGCCGAGGCCTGCGGCTTCGGCTATCGCGAGAGCGTCTTCAAGGCCGAGCTCGCCGAGCGCTACGTGGTCGTCGGCGTGACGCTCGGGCTCTCGAAGGGGCCGCCGCGCATCGCGTACGCCGAGCTCGAGCGCGCGCTCGCGGGCAACCCCTCGCCGAGCCTCGCCGAGGTGCGCGCCGCGGTCCTCGCGGTTCGCCGCGCCAAGTCGATGGTCCTCGATGCCACCGACCCGGACGCGCGGAGCGCCGGCTCATTCTTCGTCAACCCGACGCTGTCCCCCGACGACGCCGACCGCGTCCTTGAGCGGGCGCGTGCCCGCGGCGTGAGCGACCCCATGCCGCGCTTCGGCCACGGGGCCGCGGTCAAGCTCAGCGCAGGTTGGCTCATCGAGCGGGCGGGCCTCGCCAAGGGGACTCGACGCGGAGCCGTCGGACTCTCGACGAAGCACTGCCTCGCCCTCGTCACCGCGCCAGGCGCGACGGCGGTCGACGTGGTCGCCTTCGCCTCCGAGGTGCGCGCGCGCGTGCGCGACGCATTCGGCGTGAGGCTCTCGCCGGAGCCGCGCGCCTACGGCTTCGAGGGCGGCGAGCTCGACGGCCTCTACGGGTGAGCGCGCATCGTCTCGCCCCGCGCTCATGACAGCGCCGCGGGCCTCCGCTACCCTTCGCGGAATGGCGACGAGTGACTCCGACGGAACGCGCGGCTGGATCGCGCCGGTCGCGACGATGGGCTCGGTCGCGCTCCTCACCTTCGGCGGCTTGTTCATCTTCGATCACTTCGTCACCGGAGGCCCGGGCGGCGGGGGCGCGACCGAT
This sequence comes from Deltaproteobacteria bacterium, assembly GCA_016875405.1. Taxonomy (GTDB): domain Bacteria; phylum Myxococcota_A; class Polyangia; order Polyangiales; family Polyangiaceae; genus SYFR01. The sequence continues at coordinate 5,729 of VGRJ01000106.1, forward strand.
CCGCTGGCGCGCTACCTGCGCTTCGATCAAGACCACATCACCGACGCCGTCTCGGCGCTCGGCGCGATGACCGCCGGCGTGCTCGGCATCGTGATCACCGTGGTGAGCCTCCTCGTACAGCTGTCCGCGGGCCGCTACGCGGGCGTCGCGCGGATGTTCGTGCGCGATCGCATCAACATCGGCGTGATGGGCTACTACGTCGTCGCCTGCAGCTTCGGCGTGCTCGTCAGCCTCTCGATTCAGGCCGACTTTGTGCCGCGCACGACCGTGCTCGCGATGGTGCTCGCGACGATGCTCGCGCTGCTCCTGATGGCGCCGTATTTCGCGTACGTGTTTTCCTTCCTCGAGCCTGCGAACATCACCGCGCGGGTCCGCGAGGAGGCCCTCGACGCGTTCGAGTCCGGCGCCGGCGCCGCTGCGCCCGAGCTCGTCGACCGCACCCAGGCCCGCGTGCTCCAGTCGCTCGAGGAGCTCACCGACATCGTCGCGAACTCGATCGAGGGCAAGGACAAGATCATCGCGTCCGGCGCGGTCGACGCGATCAAGGACTTCACGGTCACCTACCTCGCGCGCAAAGCGTCGACGCCGCCGCGTTGGTTCGACTTCGGCGAGCAGATCCGCCTGAACCCCGACGTCGTCGCGCTCGACCCGGAGGCTCGCGACGAGCTCGTCGCGCGTCGCACCTGGGTCGAGTGGAAGGCGATGCGGCAGTTCCTCGGCCTCTACAGCGAGGCGCTCGCGACGATGCCGGACATCAATCACCTCATCGCGATCGACACCCGTTACATCGCCGAGGCGGCGACCGAGCAGCGCGACGAAGAGGCGATCCTCCTCACGCTCCGCTACATGAACTCGTACCTGCGCGCGACGCTCAACGCGCGCAACGTGCGCACGGCCTTCAACGTGCTGAACCAGTACCGCCAGCTGGTGCTCGGGCTGATGAAGGCGGGCCGTGGCAGCCTCGCCTTCGCCGCGATGCAGCACCTCCGCTACTACGGCCACGTCAGCTACGACATGAAGCTCCCGTTCGTCACCGAGACGGTGGCCTACGACATGGGCGCGCTCTGCGAGGCGGCGCACGAGCTCGGGCTCGCGGAAGAGGACGCGCTCCTCGACGAGTTCCTCGAGCTCGACCGCGCGACGAAGGGGCGCGCCGAGGAGCAGTCGCTGAAGGGCGTCCGCAAGGCGCAGATCAAGCTCGCGGCCTACCTGCTCTCGGTCGACGATCGCGAGCGCGCGCGGCGCATCTACCACGACATGGAGGCCGATCCCGACGAGCGCTTGCTCGGCATCCGCGACGAGCTCATGCGCGTCGAGACCAAGGATTTCTGGGAGATCATCGATCGCGGCCGCAACTTCGACTACCTGCCGCCCGACCAGAAGGCCGCGATGCAGCGCTTCTTCGCGTGGTTTCGAGGCGTCGACTCCGCCGCGCACTCCCCCGACGAGGCGCGCGTCGGAGAAGACGCGTGATCGGCCGACGCACGCTGCTCGGTTGGGCGGCCGCCTCGAGCGCCGCGGCGGTGTCGACGGCGGTGCTCGGCTGCGACCGTGAGTCGCTCGCGCGCGGCGAGGGGCGAGCCGAGCCTTCGGGCGCGCCAGCGCCAGGCCCGGGAGCTGCGCCTCTGGCGACGGGGGCTGCCGAGGTCGCCGCGTCGCGCTGGCGTGAGCTCGATCTCGACGGCAACGCGAGCTTCCACGAGCCCGGGCGCGTCACGGTTCGACCCGAGCCCGGTGCGCCGCTCGTCGTCGCGCTGCACGGCGCCGGCGAGAACGCGAAGGGTCTCGTCGGCGGGTCGCGCGGCTTCCGCGACGACTACGGGCTCGATCGCGCCTACGCGCGCCTCGGGGCGCCGCCGCTCGTCGAGGGCGATTTCGGGGGCTTCGTGCGTCGCGACCGGCTCTCGACCCTCAACGCGGCGCTCGCGGCGCGACCCTTCGCCGGCGTGGCGGTGGCCTGCCCGTTCACGCCGTACGTGCAGGAGCTCGAGGGCGCGAAGCGCTGGGCGGGCTGGCTCGAGGAGGTGCTCGTGCCGCGCGCGAGGGAGGCGGGCGGCACCGCGGCGGACGCGCCGCTCGGCATCGACGGCATCAGCATGGGAGGGCGGCTCGCGCTGCTCCTCGGCTTCGCGCGGCCCGACCTCTTCGCGGCGGTCGGGGCCTCGCAGCCCGCCGTGAAGCCCGACGAGGTCCGCTACTTCGCGAACCTCGCCGCCAAGGCGCACGCGACGCGCCCGCGCCCGCTGCGGCTCGTCTCATCGCAGGGCGATTTCTACCTCGAGGCGATCCGCGCGCTCTCCGAGGCGCTGCGCCGCCGCGACGTGCCGCATCAGCTGCTCGTGACGCCGGGTCCCCACGACTACCCGTGGAACCGCGGCCCCGGCTCCACCGAGATGCTGGTCTTCCACGACCGCGTCTTGCGCGGCGCGCCCCCGGTGTGAGCGCCTCGTCGCGCTACCAGGACCGCCGCCACCCTTCGGCCATCGCCGCGTCCTCGGTGGTGTCGATCTCCATGTAGCCGCCGTGCATCGGCACGCAGTGGAGCGCCTCGCCGCGCTCGAGCATGTGCTGCAAGAGATCGATGAGGTACGCCTTGCGGAAGGTCCGACCCTCGCGAAACGTCGGCGCGTCCTCGAACTCCCGTCGCGCCTCGTCGAACGCCCGGAGGAAGCGCGCCGCGCCCGCGCGGGTGAGCTTCATCACGCCGATGAACTCGCCGGTCGCGCGCGAGGGCTCGATGGTGCGCGACAGCTCGAGGATGCGGTCTCCGTCTGCGACGAGCTTCTCGGCGTCGGACTCGGGGTGCTCGGAGCGGCCGACGTAGCGGCTGCGCCAGTCGGTGTCGCAGACGAGCGCGATGTCGTGCGGCGAGGCGACGGCGCGGACCACCGCCTCGGGCCGGTAGACGATGTCGCTGTAGCTCGAGACGAAGCCGCCCTCGAGGTGCGCGCGCGCGGTCACGAGCGACAGGAGGATGTTGTTGTTCTCCCAGTCCTCGTTCCGCACGTAGGAAAACTCTGGGTAGCGCGCCTCGATCACCTCGGCCCGGTAGCCGGCGATGAACGTCACGTCGCGCCGCGCGAAGCCGGCTGCCTCGAAGGCCTCGAGGATGCTCTCGAGCATCGGTCGACCGAGGACGTGGACCAGGGTCTTCGGCAGGTCGTCGGTGAGGTGACGGAGGCGGCGACCGCGCCCCGCGCCGATGATCACGGGCTTCACGGGCTCATCGAGTAGCATCGGCGGCGTCCGGCTCTCGACAAAAACCGAGCGCGCCGGGCAAGCGGCCCCGCGGCGCGCGCCATTTCCCTTTCTTTTTCGGCGGAGGCGGCTAGAGTGCGCGTCCCTCCAACACGCCTGCAGGGTGTCCCCCTGCCCGGTGCGACGCGCTCGTACCGGCCGGCGTAGCGGAACGGCGAAGCCCCACGGGGCCCGCCGAGGCGTCCGGGCCACGCGCCCGCCGCCCCGACATCACCACCCAAAGAGCGCGAAGAAAGCAGCGTAGCAGCATGAACACGCATCCTGGCCTCATCGGCACGAAGCTCGGCTCCACCCAAATCTTCCTCGACGACGGCACCGTCGTCCCCCTGCACCGTCATCAAGGCGGACAGCGTCGTCATCGGCAAGCGCACCCAGGAGAAAGACGGCTACGACGCCCTGATCGTCGGTCACGGCGAGAAGCGCGCGAAGAACGTCAGCAAGGCGGTCGCCGGTCAGGCGGCCAAGGCCGGCACGAAGATCCCCGCGCTCATCCGCGAGATCCGCGGCACCGCCGCGCACGTCGCGAAGTTCGAGGTCGGCCAGACCCTCAAGATCGAGGACCTGTTCGAGGAGGGCCAGAAGGTCGACGTGCAGTCGACGTCGCGCGGGCGCGGCTTTCAGGGCGTGTTCCGTCGCTACCACTTCTCGGGTCTCAACATGACCCACGGTACCCACGAGTGGCGCCGCCACGGCGGCTCGATCGGCACGAACATGACCCCCGGCCGCGTCATGCCGGGCAAGAAGATGCCGGGTCAGATGGGCAACAAGACCGTCTCGGTCTTGAACCAGAAGATCGCGAAGCTCCTCACCGACGAGCAATTGATCCTCCTCGAGGGCAACGTCCCCGGCGCGCGCAACGCCGTCGTCCGCATCCAGGGCGCGGTGAAGAAGAAGAACGGCGGCAAGAAGCAGTGAGCGTCCCGAGCGGCGCGGCGCTCACGGGCTCCGCGTCGTCCGTCACGACCACAGACGGCGGTCGCCTTGGCTCCTCGGAGCTTCGGCGGCCGTTCCCGTTTTGTGCGAGGCTGCGAGGCGACGATGACGAGGCGAGGACGACCCGGCGGAGGCTTCAACCCCTACCGCAAGCCCGATCGCTACGCGGAGGCGGCGAAGGAGCAGGGCTACGCGGCGCGCAGCGTCTTCAAGCTCGAGGAGATCGATCGCCGCGTGCAGCTCCTGAAGGGCGGCATGCACGTGCTCGATCTCGGCGCGGCGCCGGGCTCCTGGTCGCAGTACGCGGCGCGGCGCATCAGCGGCAGCGGCCGCTTGCTGTCGGTCGATCGCAACCCGATCGCCGCGAAGCTCCCGCCGCATGCGCGCACGGTGGTCGGTGATGCGCTGACCCTCGGGCCCGAGCTCGAGGCCTTCGCGCCTTATGACGTCGTGCTGAGCGACATGGCGCCGGACACCACCGGCGATCGCGAGACCGACAAGATCCGGAGCTTCGAGCTGACGACGCGGGCCATCGCGGTCGCGGTCGCCCTCGGCAAGCCGGGCGGCGGGTTCGTCGGCAAGATCTTCATGGGGCGGCAGTTCGAGGAGGCGCGCGCGCTCCTGCGTCGTCACTACGCGAAGGTGCGGACGCTGCGCCCGGACGCGGTGCGCGGCGTGAGCTACGAGGTGTTCCTCGTCGGCCTCGAGAAGCGGGTGACGCCGCTCGGCGAGGGCGAGGACGCGGGCGCCGACGAGCGCGACGACGAGGCGTGATGCTCGGCTCGGGGCTCCGCGCGGTGGTCTTCGATCTCGACGGGACGCTCGTCGACACGCTCGCCGACGTGGCCTTCGCCATGAACGAGGCGCTCGCGGCGCGCGGCCACGTGACGCACCCGCTCGCGTCCTACCGCGCGTGGATCGGCGGCGGCGCGGCCGATCTCGCGCGGCGTGCGACGCCCGACGAGGACGAGCTCGAGGGCGCGCGGGTCCTCGGGGTGTTTCGCGAGCGCTATGCCGAGCGGCTGGTGGTCGAGTCGCGCCCCTACCCGGGGATCGACGACGCCCTCGCGCGGCTCGCGTCGCGGGGCCTCGCGCTCGCGGTGCTCAGCAACAAGCCCGACGAGCCGACGCGGAGGCTCGTCGACACGGTCTTCCCCGGCCGCTTCGCCGAGATCTGCGGCCAGCGCGACGGTGTGCCGAAGAAGCCCGACCCGACGGCGCTCTTCGCGGTCGCCGCGCGGCTCGGCGTCCGGGCGAGCGAGCTCGCGATGGTCGGCGACAGCGCGATCGACGTCGAGACCGCGAAGCGCGCCGGCGCCTTCGCCATCGGCGTCGCCTGGGGCTATCGGCCCGAGCGCGAGCTCCGCGAGGCGGGCGCCGACCGGGTGCTCGCCGCGCCAGCCGACCTCATCGCCGCCCTCGGGTGACTCGGCCTCGTGAGGCGGGGCGTCGCCTCACGAGCGTAGGACGGGATGCAGATTGACGCCGATCAATCCGCGTGGCCCAGGGTCAGTTACCGCCTGCGTCAGGATGGTTGTCGCCTCGACCTAACGGAAGCTCCGTGCGGGGCCGGTTCGACGACCTCCACCCGTTCGTCGACGTGTGGAGCCGCCGTATCATTCAGGTGGAGGTGCAAGAGACCGAGTACGCGGACTTTGCCTCCGCGGTTCGCGAGCGCCTGCGCCGAGCACGATGTCGCCGCCTATTCGCTCACGCTTCATTCCGCTCACGGCGGCCCGATGAAAGAAGCGACGATGCTCGCAACGCTTCGCAACCACGCCTCCTTCACACCGAACGAATGAAAGACGGGTCTTCTGCTACGAGCAAGAAGCACTGGTAAAGCCCCCCTCGAATGACCAACCTCGCCACTTTGGAGCTGTGGGTTTCGTCACGCCTGAGCAGCGCCACGGCGACGATGACCGTCGTGTGTTCGCCGCACGACCCCACATCGACGAGGCCGCTCGAGCGGTTCATCCAGACCGGCGGAGGGGCATGCACAGAGCCCGGAACGCTCCTGCCCTCGTCCGGCTCAAGCCGAGAGAATCTTCGAACCGTACGAGGGCGTCGAGTGCGGTCCGTCGCGGAGAACGCTCGACGCCGAGCCGCCGACTCTCTGCTGTGGACGCCGCATGAACACTCGGTCGGCTGCCACCTTGACGCTTACCGTAAGCCCGTACACGTCTTGGATGTTCTCGAACGAATCGTCAGGACGTGATGGAGAGGTAGCAAGTCATGCATCGACGTTTCCTTTACCCTCTTTGGTCATGTTGGCTCGTAGGGGCGCTATTGGGGTGCGCGCCCACGAAGGGCGTGGCTTCGGTGGACGGGGGCGCTCGCGCGCCAGCGAAGGGAACTTGGGATGCGCCGCTCATGGACGACTGGTCGCGGGCCGAGCAGGCCGTGGCGGCGCTAAAAGAGGACACCGCCGGTGACGTCGTGATCCGAAAGTGCGTCGGCACGTCGGAGCTCGGGGTTCGGCTCGGCTATCGGGAGAAGCCCCTCACAGAGGCCGAGTGCCGAACGAGCCACGGGAAAGAAGCCGCGTCGGCGTGGACAAAAGTCGGCCTGACCGCCGAAGCGGCAGCGACCGAGTGCTTCGCCGTCGAGGGAGCGACGTACTGCCAGTTCAACATGGGGTGTGACACCGACCCGCGGCCAAGCCTCGCGAGCAACGGGTTCGCAGAGCGCAGCACCGTGATCGCGCGCGGGGCGAGCGGGATGATGGCCATGGGCGGCATGGAGGGTTTCCTCGCGTTGCGTCCGCTCGCGCTCTCTCCGAGTTATCCGTCGAAGTTGGCAAGCCTCGCCGAGGGGGTCGTCAATGAGTTCGAATCGGTGTGCAAAGCGCCCTTCGCCGGAGCATCAGAGACATCGAAGTGCTTTGAGTTCGTCGAGCGGGTGAGGAGTTCATCCCCAGACTCGCTTCTGCCTGCAGGACAGGCGGTCGCCAAGCATGACGGCGTCGTGTTGCTCTCCGCCGGCTGCGCGGCGGTCGCTCAGCGGACCCTTTCGAAAGTCCACGGCAGTGTGGTCGAACGACTTGGATTAGACGGTGCGCGCTTGACTACGTTGGCGGATGCTGCGCTGGCTGCTGCTCGGTTGGAGCGTTGCGCGGCTCCGGAGACATCGCACGATTGCGATGAGGCCGGACGGGTTCGTCGTCTGTTCGAGAAGCACGCGCGCTTGTTTCAGGACGCCCCGAGGCGGGTCAGTCGGATCGCGCAGACGGAGGACGGGGCCCGAGCACGGCTGGATGCCCTCGCCGATGACGAGGATTGGGCTGACGTTCCGGTCGTTCGTTGCATGGCCCCAACATCCGAGGACGCTTGCGCTCCCGTCGACGGCTACCTAAGGCGGCGACCGGAGGGCTCCCACCGAGCCGAAGCCGAAAAGGCGCTGCAGAAGGCTACGCCGAAGCTTGCCCAACTTCGTACGGCGCGCGAGCAAGAGGAGCGCGTCGAGGCGCAGCGGCAGGCTGCCGAAGAGGCGAGAGCCGAGGCACGGCGGCGTTCGGAAGAAGCACGCGCGCGGGCAGAAGAGCAGAAGTGGATGGCTCGACGCGCGCGTGAAGAGGCTGCGGAGCGCGCTTCGGCGCGACGCTCTTCGTCTTCGGGATCACGCTGCACGGGCGAGTTGACCTACGCTCACGCCGCTGGGAACTTCATGTTCAACTGCGACACGAGCGAAGGCCGCTCATGCGTCTTGGGTAGGCTCGGCGGCGGCGGGAACTTCACCGAGTGGGAGATCGGGAGTGTGATGTCTGCGTGCTGCTGTCGCGTCATGAATTGAGTAGGCAGCGCTTGGCGGGCGACGGGTCCGGTTCGCCGGCTGAGCTCGTTTGGGGCAGCGAACGAGCCACTCACGCAATGGAGGGCGAGGAGCGTCCGCCTCCACGCGGTGAGGGCGCGGAACACTTGTGGCGCGCCTTCGGAGCTCGCGCGGCTTCGGGTGCTCGAGGCGAGGAACAAGGAGCTGGAGGCGCTGACCAAGACGGCCTTCAGCCTTCTTGACCTGAAGCGACCTTCCCTGTCGCCACGATCGCCTCGAGCACTCTTGGCGTGCGCGAGGAGCTCTCGGTCGAGGCCGAACTCGAGCTCGTCAAACTCGGGCGGCACGATCCCCGCCTCGCGCAGCAGCTCGACGACCAGGGCGAGGTGGCCGACGAGGAGGTCGACGAGGCTCGAGTGCACGGGGCCGGGCATGGCCCCCAACATCGCAGCGACCGTGCCAACCGTAAGGTGTTGGGATTGCTTACGGTGAGCGGCTCACCAGGTGGCGGCCGCCAGGCGGAGGGGTGGCGGCCGTCAGGGGGGGCAGGGAGGGAGCGCAGCGGCAATCCCCTCGTCATGCTTTCACGCGGCGAGGGGCGGGGCGATGATCTACTGAGAGAGGCAGCGCGAATAAGCACGCTGGCTCGCACAGTTCGAGTTGCAGCTCCAGGAGATCCATGATTCCCACTGACGCTGGCTCACCTGGGCATCGCACCAACTCCCGATCGAATCGGACGCGGAGGCGGGCATAAGGAAGCATCGTCTACACATCGACGCTCGATTCCCCTGCGCGACCTTCTCTCGCGCCTCCTCCGCCCGCCGCTCCGCCGCCTCTCTCGCCTCCTCCGCTCGCTGCCGTGCCGCCTCGCGCGCCTCCTCGGCGGCCTGTCGTGCCGCCGCCGCCCGCTCCTCGGCCTCCCGCTTCGCAATCATTTTCGCAACGGCCGCTCCGCCAACCGCGAGGGCGGCCTTCCCCTCGACGACATGGCGGCCCTTTGGCCATTCGGCGAGATAGGCCTTCAGCGCGTCGCACGCGTCCTCCGTCTCGGGTGTCTTGCACGAGGCGGCCTGTGTCCGAGCGTACGCGTCGTCGTCACGAATGCTGGTGAAGGTCGGCTCGGCGCGCTTCTTGAGCTCCTGTGCCGCGCTCGCGTGCTTGCTGGCGGGATAGCTCGTCGAATACCTCGCGACATCGTCGCAGTCATCGAGCGAGTCCGGCGCCTCGCAGCGCTTGCGCGACTCGGATAGCTTGGCCCATGCGCGATCGTCGGCGAGGGCGAAGAGCGCGGCCGCTTCATAGCTCGCGACTTCCGTCCCGCCCATGCCGAGCTTCACGCGTTGGGGTCTCTTGCCCGCGCGGAGCACCGCGTCCGGTAGCGCGTGCGCGAGATCGAGGCTGAACGCTTTGGTTCCATCGCCTCCTACGTCTCGCCACTTCCATGGCTCGGAGTCGCCGTCGAAGCTGAGATCCAGCTTCGGCAAAACGTCGTCGGAGCCGACCTCGACGGAGCCTGCGGGGCTGCCCTTGACGCCGCACTCCTCGGCCGCCGCCGTGATGTCGCCATCCTCCTTGTAGGGGCGGTGGTCGTCGCGCGTGCGCGACGCGCGGATCCCGTCGACGAGCGGGATGGTGAGCAGCCCGACGCCGACGGCGAGCGTGCCGATGCCGATGCCGAGCGCCGCCGTGGGTCCGACGGCGTTGAACGCCCGCTGGCTCGGGTCGTTGTTCGCAACGCTCGCGGAGTCGACGACGAGGACTGTCCCGCCCGCCGCCGTCAGGCCTCCAAGGATCCCCCACGTGACATCGGAGCCAATCGATTCATTGACCGTCTCGACGTGCTTGACCTCGTCCTTGTCGTACACGGGCCGCCGCTCGCACGCGTCGACCGCCACGACGCGAACGACGTGGTCCTCGCCGCGCGTCGCGGTCACGAGGAAGGTCTTCTTCCGGTCCTGCCGGTCGCTGGTCTTCAAGAGGACATGGTCCGTCTT
>VGRJ01000107.1 GCA_016875405.1 Deltaproteobacteria bacterium
TCCCGCGTGGCGGTAGCTGGGGTTTCGACGAGCCGGCCTCTGTCCGAGCCGCCCACCGTGGTTGGTACTTCGCCGCGGCCGACAACCTCGTGATGGGGTTCCGCTGCGCCGCCTCTGTTGCTGTCCCTTGACTCCTGAGCGTTGTTCCCCCGACCGCTCGGCGTAGCGCCGCCGCGTCCGTCGTTGGCCTCTGCGCTCCGATGCTCCCGGACATGAGTCCGCTGCGCTTCGGTGCTCGAGGCCGTCGTGGTCGCATCCTCCCCTTCGCGGCGGCTGCGTCGGGTATGAGTCGCGCGTCGGATCAGCGTCCTATCGCCTGAGCGAGGAGCTTCGGTCCGTCGGCGAAGAGCACGGTCATTTTCTGCGCCGCGTTCACCTCGGTCACGACACCGTCACCGAACCTCGCGTGGCGCACCAGCTGGCCTACGACGTACGTCGCAGCGATCGCGTACGGCGCGAACTCGCTCGCGGCTCGACCTGCGATCGAGCGCTCCCAGTGCGTGCGCTGCCCGACGGCCGACTGCGTCGAGGTCCGCGGCGTCGTCTTGGGATTTTCGACGCGCTTTACGCCCGCGACTCGAGGGGCGCGCAGTTCCTCCGCCGATTTCGGGCGGTAGTAGTTGTGTTGCGAGCGGCACGTGAGGCACTCGGCGCGCGCCGGCTTGCCATCGGCCATCGCGACGATGCGATGCATGAGGTCCATGCGACACTTCGTGCACCAACCGTCGAGCTCGCTGCCTGCTCCAAGCGGCCTTTTCACGGGGTACCGTCGCGCGGGTCTGCTGAGGTTCGAGGCGGAGGCGGCACCGAGTCCCCCTTGGACCGCTCGCTGCCGCTACCCGTCACCATGTCCACAGCCCTCATCACCACCTTGGAGACGACCTGCGGCCTCGGGAAGTGGCTCTTGCGGCGCACCCCCCCGGCCGGGGCGTCGGAGGCCGCGCCGTCCGCGCCCTGGCTGGCATCGGCGCTGGGCTCCGTCGAGGTGTCGTCGTCGTGCGGCTCCTTCGTCACAGGGTTCGGCACGAAGCGAATCTGCGTGTTGATCTCGAACGAGAGCTTCGTGAGCACACTCGCGACCTCGTCGGCGAGGCTCATGTGTTCGAGCACGTCGCGGATTTCTTTCGCGACGACGCGGTAGAGCCCCTTCTTCGTGTCGTCGATCTGGTCGTAGACGTAGCTCGCCGCCTCTTTGGGGACCTTCAGGTCGCCGAGGTGCTTGCGCAGGTTCTCGGGGCCTTCGGCCAGCGTCTCCACGCCGCTCACCACCGCGCGCTCGACGATCTTCCGCAGCACGTCGGGCACGGTGCGCTCGAAACGTCGTCTACGCTCGCCGTCCGACCCGTCGTCGTCCTGGCGTTCGTCGTCATGAGGTGGGCGACCCTCGGCCATCGTAGGGTGGGGTAGCCCGTCACTCGGCCGTCGGCAACTGGTAGATCCGCGCCGCGTATTGGCCTTGACCGTTGCGTGCGCTCACCTCGAGCACCAGCGTCTCGCTCGCGAAGGAGCAAAACGGTCGCTCGGGCTCGAGCATCGCAACGCGCCCGGGTTCCTCGACCGCCGCGAGGCGCGAGCCGCGCACCGAAAGCACCGACATGTGGAGGCCTCCGGCCGCGCCCTCTGAGACCGCGAACACGCGATAACACGCCCCGCTCTTGACCTCGAAGGGGTGCCGCGAGGCCGCCTCGGACGCGGTGCCGGTTAGCGTCTCGCCTGCCGGGCGCATCCCGTTCGGAGGTCCGCACAGTGCGGCCAGTCGCTCGACGTCGCGCGCTGGGCTCGCGTTCGCCTCGAAGCCGTCGGAGCAGCTGCGCCAGAGGCCGCCGCCCCGGATCTCAACCTTGGCCTTCGGTGGCGCTTCACCTGGGTCCGCGGAGGCGGAGCCAAGCGGCGACGAGGTGCTCGCGCCAAGCCAGCTCCCTTCGCGCGGCGCGCTCGGCAAGAACGGCTGCGACGCGTCGACTACCGAGCCGTTCGGGGCGCCATCCCACGGTCGTGGTTTGCGCTCGCACGCGACGAGGGCGCCGAGGGCGCCGAGGCAGAGGTGCGCACGGAGCTTCAAGTTTGCGGGCCTCGCATCGGGGGTTGAGGTACGCTTTGAGCGATGTTCGCGGACAGGCGGCGCCGGGTGCTCGAGGCGATCCGGGGAGTGGCCATCGTGGCCGCTGCCCCGGTCACGATTCGGAACAATGACGTCGAGCACGAATATCGGCAAGACTCCGACATGCAGTACCTGACGGGCTTCGAGGAGCCCGACAGCGTGCTCATCCTGTCGCGGGTCCATCCCGAGCACCGCGCCGTCCTATTCCTCCGCCCGCGCGACCGCGAGCGCGAGCAGTGGGATGGCTATCGCCTCGGGATCGACGACGCGAAGGAGCGCCTCGGCGTCGACGCCGCGTTTCCCATCGCCGAGCTCCGCAAGCGCTTGCCAGAGTACCTTAGCGGCGCCGACGAGCTCGTCTACGAGCTCGGGAAGTGGCGTGATTTGGATGCGCAGGTGCTCGCTTCGGTGACGCAGGCGCGGGGACGCGGGCGCTCGAGCAAGCCCTGGCCGCGCTCGATCGTCCACCCCGACGGCATCTGGCACGAGTTGCGTTTCGTCAAGGACGCCGACGAGCTCGCGAAGCTGCGTCGAGCCGCGACGATCTCGGCCGAGGCTCACGTCGCCGCGATGCGTGAGGCCGCGCCGGGGCGTCACGAGTACGAGATCGACGCCGTCCTGCGGGAGGCGTTTCGTCGTGGCGGCGCGAGCCGCGAGGCGTACCCGCCGATCGTCGGGTCGGGAGTCAACGCGACCATCCTTCACTACCGCGAGAATCGCCGCCGCATGGAAGAGGGGGACCTGCTGCTCATCGATGCGGGCTGCGAGTACGACTATTATGCCGCCGACATCACCCGGACCTTCCCCGTCAACGGGACCTTCTCGGCGCCGCAGCGCGCGGTCTACGAAGCCGTGCTCGCCTCGCAGCTCGCGGCGATCGAGGCGACGCGGCCCGGCGCGAACATCGAGAAGGTGCACGAGGTCGCGCTGCACACGCTGATCGATGGGATGCTGTCGGTCGGGCTCCTTCGCGGGTCGCGCGCCGAGGCCCTCGAGACCGAGTCGTACAAGCGGTTCTACATGCATCGCACGAGTCACTGGCTCGGCATGGACGTGCACGATGTCGGCTCGTACTTCATCGACGGCGCGCCGCGCCCGTTCGTCCCTGGCGCCGTGCTCACGATCGAGCCGGGCATCTACATCTCCGCCGATGACGACACCGTCGCGCCGGCGTTTCGCGGCATCGGCATTCGGATCGAGGACGACGTGCTCGTGACGGCCGATGGTCACGAGGTGCTGACCGCCGCGACCCCCAAGACCGTCGAAGAGATCGAGCGCGCCTGCCGATCGTGAGCGTAAGGACAGGGAGAGTGGCGGCTGGCCGCAGAGCGACCGAGAGCGCGGCTTCGACCGAGGTCGAGGCGCTCGCAGCTCCGGTGCGGGCAGAGCTCGTCGGGCAGCTTGTCCGCTGGTTCGCGCGAGAGGCGCGTGACCTGCCGTGGCGGAGGACCCGTGATCCCTACAAGATCTGGCTCAGCGAGGTGATGCTCCAGCAGACCCGCGTCGATACGGTCATCCCGTACTACGAGCGGTTCCTCGCCGACTACCCGACCGTGCGCGCGCTCGCGGCCGCCCCCCTCGAGGAGGTGTTGCGACGCTGGAGCGGCCTTGGCTACTACCGCCGCGCGAGGCAGCTCCACGTCGCGGCCCGGGAGATCGTCGACGCCTACGGCGGTCGCTTCCCGTCGACGGCGAGCGAGCTCGTGAAGCTTCAGGGCGTCGGCGCTTACACGGCGGGTGCGGTCGCGAGCATCGCGTTCGGGGAGGCAACGCCGCTCGTTGACGGAAACGTGATCCGCGTCCTCTCGCGCGTGTTCGGGCTCTCCGAGGATATGAGGCAGCCGCGCACGCAGGCTCGCGTCTGGGCCCTCGCGCGCGCGCTGGTGCCGAGCGATCGGCCAAGTGATTTTAATCAAGGGCTGATGGAGCTCGGCTCGCAGGTGTGCACGCCACGCGCTCCCTCGTGCGTACGGTGCCCGCTGCGGAGCGTCTGCGTCGCTCATCGCGAAGACAGGGCAGAGTCCCTCCCGATCCTCGGCGCGAAGAAGCCGCCGAAGTCCGAGGCGCTCGTCGCCACCGTCATCACCGAGGGCGGTCGGGTGATGCTCGGGCGTCGGGCCGCGAGCGGCCTCTACGCCGGTATGTGGGAGCCGCCGGTCGCCGCGGACCTCGAGGGCGCGCGTCGAGAACTCGAGTCTCGCGGTGCTCGTGGCGTCGATGTGCTCGTGCGCGTCGGTGAGGTGCGCCACGTGCTCAGCCATCGTCGCCTCGCCATCGAGGTCTGGCGCGGAGACGTCGATACCGCAGGAGACGCGGTGCAACCTAAGACCACGCGTCGCAAGGCAGCGAGCGCATCGGCGCAGAGCTCTCCCTACGATGAGGTCGCGCTCCGGCGTCCCGGTGAGGTGCCTCTCTCCACCCTCGCGAAGAAGCTCCTTCGCGCGGCGGGTGTGGCGCTCGCCGCAGCGCTCGTGTTGAATCCAACGCGCGCGCGCGCGGACGATGAAGCCCCCGAGCCCGAGCCGCCTTCGGCTGATGTGTCCGACGCCGACGTCGCGTGGCTCCAGAGGCTGTCCGAGCCACGTGGCTCCTCGTTTCGTCTGCTTCTCTCGGCCACCGGCGGGCGCGGTGTGCGCTTCAACAACCCGTTTCGCCTCGCGACGCAGCTCGGTGCGAGCCCCGAGGGGCCATCCCTCACGGCGCCGTACGTCGATGCCGGGTTCGCGCTTGGGTTCGGAAATCCATTCGGGTTCCAGCATGGTCCGGTCGTCCACGCCTCGTTCGCGACCGAGGGCGTCGCGCAGCCCGCGCTCTCCGCAGGCTACGCGCTGATGCGTCGCACTCCGGTAATTCTTGGTCTGGCGCGCGCCGGGGCGTGCTTGCTCGCCGCCCCTGATGCGAACGTGGGCGGCGAGGTCGCGCTCGGCGGAGCGGTCTTCGCGACGGGGGCGCTGGGGGTCACCGCCGAGGTCGTCGGGAACCTGTTCTACGGCGCTGGCACCTACGACAAGGCTTATACGCTGTTCCCCGTGGTCTCGGTTCAGGCGGGGCTCCTCGTCGATCTCGAGGTGTTGCCGTGAAGCGCGCGACCGTCCTCGGATGGCTGTTCGTCGCGATCGCTGCCCCGACGGCCGGAGATATCGGGAGCTGCGGGCAACGGGTTGCCGAGCTCGACCCTGTTGCTTTCTTCGAGGCAAAAGCCGCGATCGATTGCCAGCGCTGTCTTCGCTGCGGACTCTTCACCGAGGCGTGCGCGCGGGCATGCGAGGCCGCTCCGCCCAACGAGTTCGACGACGGGTGCTACCCGCTCGTGCACGACGGCGAGGTGTGTCTCAACGCGCTCGAAGCCCTCTCGTGCGACGCGTTCGCAGCCACCGTTGCCGATGCCGGCGCGACGGTCCCCACCGAGTGCAATTTCTGTCCGCTCGCCGAGCGGCCGCTCGAGGTCTCGAAGTGAACGCCGTCGGTTCCAAGGCTCGAGCGAGGCTCGTTCGTCCTGCGATGCTTGCGGGGCTCGCGCTCGCGTGCGGGGGATGCAACCCCGCGCGCGCCTTCCTCGCGACGCCGAACGACTACGCCGACTATCGGCGGGTGAGGCTCGCGGCCACGCTTGAGGATCGCCTCGCTGCCGCCTGGGCCTACCTCGAGGTCCGGCCCGAAGGGCGCTACGCGGCCCGCCTCCGCGCGTTCTTCGACGAGGTCGAGCCGCTCTTCTATCGGGTCCGAGCTCGTAGCGTCGCGGGGCTCGAGGCGTACCTCCGCGCCCTGCCGCGCGGGCCCCACGCGACCGAGGCGATGCAGCGGCTCATCGACGCGCGAAACGACGCACGCCGCGAAGATCTCGACGAGCGCGCCGCCCGCGCGACGATGCTTCGGGTGAGCGCGGACGATCGGAGTCGGCGTCAGGCAGCCGAGGCGATCGCGGGCTGGGTACGACCGATGCTCGAGGCGGCGCCTTGGCGCGGGACGTTCTCGGATGCTCCGGCGGAGGTGCTCGCGCGCTTTCGGCTCTCTGCGCCTGAGCCCACGTGCGCTCGGGAGGGCGAGACGGAGCGCTGCACGAAGGAGGTCGTCCGAAGCTTCCGCGTGCGCAGTCCTGACGGCGAGGTCGAGCGTGCGCTCCGCTTTCGGGTCGAGGTCGCTCTTGCGCCTGGGCATCGACTCGTCGCGTTGACGATCGCGGGCGAGTCGCTGGGTCGCGCGACGCTCGAGGCCGCGTCGGCTTCGATGACGCCGTCGGACGAGGCCTCGAGCTGGCGCGAATTCGTCGAGTCGCTGGGCAAGCGGATCTTCGAGGATGGGCGCGCCTGCAGCGGCGGCGAGGACGCGACCGGGGTCTTCACGCTGAGCTGCGACGAGGCGGCGGTGGTCTTGCGCGCGTCGCGTGGCGACGACGGCGTCGAGCGAATCGAGCTCACGCGGCGCTCGGGGGCGCGGTGAGCGTTTTGACGGCTGCGCAGCGCGGCGACCGGCGCTGCTTGAAAGGGCGCCGAAGCGGCAGTACCACTCGGAGTCGATGAGCGACGACTCTGACCTCCTGCGACTCGGGAGCTTCACCTTCCGGTCGCGTCTCTTCGTCGGCACCGGAAAGTATCGCGACATCGACGAGACCCGCGCCGCGCTGCTCGCCTCGGGTGCCGAGGTCGTGACCGTCGCCTTGCGCCGCGTCAACACCTCGGAGCGCGGGGAAGGCTCGATGATGCGCCTGCTCACCGAGAAGGTCGATGGGCGCCCGCGCTTCACCCTGCTGCCAAACACGGCGGGTTGCTACACCGTCGAGGACGCGCTCCGCACCTGCCGCCTCGCGCGCGAGCTCGGCATGAGCGACCTCGTGAAGCTCGAGGTGATCGGGGACGAGAAGACCCTCTTCCCGAACAACCAGAAGACGCTCGAGGCCGCGCGCATCCTCGTCGCGGAGGGATTCACCGTGCTCCCGTACTGCACCGACGACCCGATCGTCTGCAGGGAGCTCGGCGAGCTCGGCTGCGCAGCGGTCATGCCTCTCGCTGCGCCGATTGGCTCGGGGCTCGGGATCCGGAACCCCTACAACCTCCGCATCATCCTCGAGCAAGCGAAGGTCCCCGTGATCGTGGATGCGGGCGTGGGTACCGCCAGCGATGCGGCGATCGCGATGGAGCTCGGCTGCGACGGCGTGCTCATGAACACGGCGATCGCGGGTGCGCGCGAGCCCGTTCGGATGGCGACCGCCATGAAGCTCGCAGTCGAGGCGGGCAGGCACGCCTATCTAGCGGGGCGCATGCCGCGTCGTCTCTACGCGCACGCATCCTCGCCCCTCGACGGGCTGATCGAGTGACCGTGCCAATGCTCCTGGGTCGGCTCCTCATCCTCACCGCGGCGCTCTCGAGCGCTCCGTTTCAGTGCGGTCGCGCGCCCACTGCGGACAGTCGCATCGAGGAGACGGCCGCCGAGGCGCTCTACCGGCTCGCGGGTGAGTTCCGCGCCCGTGGTGAGCTCGACGCGGCGAAGGCGACGCTGCGGCACCTCGTCGAGCGCTATCCCGGAAGCCGGGAGGCGCACCTCGCGACCGATGATCTCGCGGGCCTCGAGGGTACGCCGAGCGCGACGCCGCGATGACCGCCGAGGTCTCGAGGTGTGACCGTCGCTTCCCCTATCGGTTCCTTCAGCTGAGCGACGCGACGTCTGTCTCGCCCGCCATTCTCCGCGAGCGAGTCGCCAGGATGGACGCGCGCTTTGCCGTGGTGCTTCGCGATCCCGAGCTCACGACCCGCACGCTCGTCGACGAGGGGCGTGTGCTCCGTCGGCTCACGCGCCGCGTCGGGGCCGGGCTCCTCGTCGCCGATAGGCTCGACCTGGCGCTCGCGCTCGATGCCGACGGCGTCCACCTCGGTCGCGCTTCGGTGCCGGTGTGTGACGCGCGTCGCCTCGTCGGACAGCGCCTCGTCACCCGCTCGGTTCACGACGACGAAGAGCTCGCCCGCGCGATCGCCGAAGGCGCGGACGCGGTGCTCGTATCGCCCGTGTTCGAGTCGCCTGGAAAGGCTTCGTCGTTGGGCGTCGCGCGCCTCGCGACCATGCGGGCGACGCTGCCTCCGGCCATCGCGCTCGTCGCTCTCGGCGGCGTTTCGGGAGCGCGCGTGGCGGCGTGTCTCGAGGCGGGGGCAGACGGAGTCGCGGCGATCCGTGCGGATCTCACGCGCTGACCGGCGCAGGGGCGGCTGGCGGCTTTGCGGGGACGAGGCGATCCCGCAGGTAGAGCGCGGGTTTTTCGACGAGGAGGTGCAGAAGATATCCGAACGCCAGTGAGACGAAGAACACCGCGAGCACGGCCAAGGCGAACGCGAACGGCACCGGCAGTCGATAGAGGAACGCGAGGCGTAGGTACGCGACGAAGCCGACGGTCGTGACGAAGGGCATGTGCACGAGGTACACGCCGTAGCCGAGCGTCGCGAACACCAGGAACGAGCGGTGGCCAAGGACCTTCACCGCCACGCCACGCGTGGTGATGAGGTAAGTGATGAGGTTCAGGTACGCGAGGCCGGTCACAGTCCCGATCCGGAGGAGGCCCCACGCCCCGTGGAGCGCCTCTCCGGGCACGACGACGAGCGCGCCGAAGAGCAGCGCCGAGAGCGCGACGGAAGCGATGCGTACCGGCACGCGCGCCATGAGGCCCTCGATGCGAGGGCGCTCGGTGTGCCACAGATACGCGAGGAGGACGCCCGCGAGCAGGATGTCGTAGCGCGTGTGGCTCGGGATGTAGAGGAGCTGAAACCCGTCACCGGGGCGGCTCGGGAGCTGGTAGCGAGAGACGAGGAAGCGCGCCCCGAAGCCGGAAAGCCAGAGCAACGCGAGCGCCCCGATTCGCGCCCGGTGAGACGAGACCCGTCGGACGAGCGCGACGAGGAGCGGCACGAGCAAGTAAAAGTGCTCCTCCACGCACAGAGACCAAGCCCACATCATCACCACGTGGCCGACGTCGGAGTAATTCGTGACGTAGGCGTACTCGCGCCAGAGCTGCGCGCGCTGCAGCGGGTCGAGCGGCTTCAGCAGCGCGAGCGCCGTAAGGACGACGTAATACGCCGGGATGATGCGGAAGCTTCGGCGTGCGTAGAACTTCAGCGTCCCGCCGGCGCCGCTCGCGTCCGGGAGCAGCAGGATCGTGCCGATGAGGAAGCCGCTCAGGAAGAAGAACATGTCCATCCCGAACCAGATGCGCTGCGACAGCTGGTAGAGCCACGACTCGATCGGCAGCAGTCGGTGCGCGCCGAGCTCGAACGACACGTGGATCTGGATGACGCTCAAGATCCCGAGCACCCGCAAGCCGTGCAGCGCGGGGAAGTGGTTGGCGAGGAGGCTGAGGCCGAACGGGGAGGAGGGCTTCGACACGACGGCGCTTCCGTGGGTGGGGCTCCGCGAGCGTCGGCAGGGCCGCGATCGCGACGCTCCCATCTCTAACCGGGACGCCATGGGACGGCCAGCCTCGTCGACCGAGCGGCGACGAGTAGCCCCCGCCCGGTAGGCTTGGTAAGCCTCGCTCGCCATGAGCGAGAAGTCCGTGTTCGAAGCGGTCCCGGTGGAGCTCAACTTTCCCGCGGAGGAGGCCAAGGTCTCGCGTTTCTGGAAGGCGAACGACGTCTTCGCGCGGACCCTCTCCGCCGAGACGCGCGCGACCGGTCCCTCCAAGGGACCGTTCGTCTTCTACGAGGGCCCGCCCACCGCGAACGGGATGCCGCACAACGGGCACGCGCTCACGCGCAGCATCAAGGACGTGGTGCCGCGCTACAAGACGATGTGCGGCTACGACGTGCCGCGCAAGGCGGGCTGGGACACGCACGGCCTCCCGGTCGAAGTCGAAGTGGAAAAGGATCTCGGCATCCACGGCAAGGCGGAGATCGAGGCGTACGGCATCAAGCCTTTCGTGCAGAAATGCATCGAGTCGGTGTTCCGGTACACCGAGGCGTGGGAGCGCAACACCGAGCTCATCGGTTACTGGCTCGACACCGAGAACGCTTACGTCACCTACCATCAGAGCTACGTCGAGAGCGTCTGGTGGGCGCTCGCCGAGCTTCACAAAAAAGGGCTGCTCTACCGCGGTCACAAGGTGTGCTGGTGGTGGCCGCAGGGGGGCACGGCGCTCTCGGCTGCCGAGGTCGGCTGGAACTACAAGACCGTCGACGATCCGAGCGCCTACGTCGCGCTGCCGCTCGTGGACGAGCCCGGCACGCACCTCTGCGTGTGGACGACGACGCCTTGGACCTTGCCCTCGAACGGCTACGCCGCGGTGAAGGGCTCGCTCGACTACGCCGTCTGCGAGTGGAAGGACGGCAAGCGGCTCATCGTCGCCGAGGCGCTCCGCGAAGGGCTCGCAAAGAAGCTCGGCCTCGGGCTCGACGTCCTCTACTCGCTGAAGGGCAAGGAGCTCGTAGGTCGCCGCTACGAGCCTTGCTTCGACACCTACGCCGCGCTCGTCGACGCCACGGCGGAGCTGAAGGACGGCGGCTCGCTTGCGCTCTACTTCCGCGTGCTTGATGCCGAGTTCGTCACGCTCGACGCCGGCACCGGCATCGTCCACATCGCGCCCGCCTTCGGCGAGGATGACAACACCGCCCACAAGGCCGAGCTGCGCCGCTACCGCGAGCCGGACGCGGTCCCGCTCCTCTGCGCGGTGGGCGCCGATGGCAAGATGAGCGCCGAGGTCGCGAGCGTGGCGGGCGCGTTCATCAAGGAGGCCGACCCGAAGCTCCTCGCCGACCTCGACGCGCGTGGCCTGCTGGTCTTCACCGAGAAGTACCGTCACGAGTACCCGTATTGCTGGCGCGCCGACGAAGACCCGCTGATCCAGCTCGCGCGGCCGGCCTGGTACATCCGCACCACGGACCGCATCGGCGATGCGCTCGCGAACAACCAAGCGGTGACCTGGCTCCCCGACCACATCAAGGAGGGGCGCTTCGGCGACTTCCTCCGCAACAACGTCGACTGGGCCCTCTCGCGCGAGCGCTACTGGGGCACGCCGCTCAACGTCTGGGTGTGTGAGGGCTGCGGTCACGAGCACGCGCCGTCGAGCGTCGCGGAGATCGAGTCGTTGAACCCGAAGGCCTTCGACGCCTTCCGCGCCGCACGCGCGGCGGACCCGTCGCTGAATCCTCACTTGATCGTTCACAAGCCCTGGATCGACGAGGTGACGCTGCCCTGCGCCAAGTGCCAGGGGACGATGCACCGCGTGACCGAGGTGATCGACTGCTGGTTCGACTCCGGCTGCATGCCGTTCGCGCAGCTCGGCTTCCCGCACCGAGACGGCTCGGTCGAGGCGCTCGGCAAGGCGTGGCCGGCCGACTTCATCAGCGAGGCGATCGACCAGACGCGCGGCTGGTTCTACTCGCTCCTCATGATCTCGACGCTGGTTTTCGACGAAGAGACGCGCACGCGCTTTGGCCTCGCAGGCCGTGATTACCCGCATCCGTACAAAGCATGCGTCGTGCTCGGCCACGTCGGCGATCGCGAAGGCAAGAAGGAGAGCAAGAGCAAGGGCAACTACACGCCGCCCGACATCATCTTGGAGCGTGTGCGGATGGAGTTCGCGCCGGTGTCCCTCGAGGACGCCGCGGTGCAGAAGCTCTTGAAGGGCAAGGTCGTCGCGGCGGGCTCGGCCTACGTCGCGCGCGAGGACTACGAGGGGCTCGATCTCGTCGGCGACGAGGCCCGCGTCACCATGTACCGCGGCGATCGTTCCGCCGAGGCGCGTCCGATGACGCTCCGCGCGCTGAAGGGCCTGCCGCGCCGCGTGATCGTGCTCGCGCCCGAGGATGCGGCTTCGTTCGGCGTGAAGCCCAACGCGCAGGGCCTCACCGTGAAGGTGATCGACGTGCCGCGCTTGCCGCAAGACGAGCGCGTCTTCGTCGAGGACCCGACGCGACCGGCTCCCGGGGCGGACGCCTTCCGTTGGTTCTTCTACGCGTCGTCGCCGCCGTGGACGAACACGCGCCACTCGCTCTCGAACGTTCGCCTGCAGCAGAAGGACTTCCTCATCAAGCTCAGGAACGTCTACTCGTTCTTCGTCATCTACGCGAACATCGACGGCTTCGAGCCCCAAGCCGTGAAGGCTCGACCCGTCGCGGAGCGGAGCCTCCTTGATCGCTGGATCGCGAGCGAGGTCGCGCTGACCGTTCGTGCCGTGCGGACGGAGCTGGATCGCTTCGGGATCTACGAGGCTGCGCAGCGCATCATCGAGCTGGTCGATGCATTGTCGAACTGGTACGTGCGCCGCAGCCGCAGCCGCTTCTGGGCGCCGGCCGACGATGCGAAGCTCGCGGCCGACAAGCTCGATGCGACGACCACGCTCTACGAGACCCTCGTCACGCTCGCGAAGCTCACCGCGCCGTTCGTGCCGTTCTTCGCCGAGGGGCTCTACCAGAACCTCGTGAGGCGGGCCTTCCCGGACGCGCCGGTCAGCGTGCACCTGGTCGGGTACCCCGAGCCGGACCTCGTCTCGATCGACGAGGGCCTCGCCGCCGAGATGCGCGCCGTGCGCGAGCTCGTGAGCCTCGGACTCCAGGTGCGGACCGACAACCGCCTGCGCGTCCGTCAGCCGCTCGCGCGCGCCGACGTCGTCGTCAGCGACGCGAACCTCGCGGCCCGCCTCGGGAGCTACGGTCCGCTCGTCGCCGAGGAGCTCAACGTGCACGAGGTGCGCTTCCTCGAACCGGGGCAGGAGGCCGGCGCCGTGCAGTACCGCATGAAGCCCAACTTCCGCGCGCTCGGCCCGCGCATCGGCAAAAAGGTGCAGGCGCTGAAGCAGGCGCTCGAGCGGGCCGACGCGGGCAAGCTCCACGGCGAGTTGTCGCGCGCGGGCAGGGTCGTGCTCGACGTCGAGGGTGAGGCGATCGAGCTCTCGGGCGAAGAGCTCGACATCCAGGTCGTCGCGAGCGAGGGCTTCGCGGCGGCGGGCGGTCGCGTCGGTGTCGTCGTCCTCCACACCGAGCTCACGGATGCGCTCCGCGACGAGGGGCTCGCGCGCGACGTGCTCGCGAAGGTGCAGCAGAAGCGCAAGGACATCGGCCTCGGCTTCACCGAGCGCATGGCGCTCACCCTCTACGGCAGCGAGCGCATCGTGCGGGTCGTCGACGCGGCGCGCGCGAACCTCGCCGAAGAGGCGCTCTGCTCCGTGATCGAGGTCAAGTTGCTCTCGGAGGCGCCGGCGGACCTCGAGCGGGGCGCGCTCGAGGGTGAGGAGCTCGCGGTCGTCGGGACCAAGGCCTGACGCGGACCCACCCATGACGACGATGTCGCGCGACGCTGTCCATTCGGCCGCCTCACCCGACGCTTCGTGGGCGGACGCATTCGTCGAGTCCGTCGCCGAGCGCGATGCCGCGGCGCCGCTCGTCCTCACCTGCGAGCACGGCTCCGAGGCGCTGCCTTTCGGGTTCGCGCTCGATGGCGGTGACGCGTGGCTCCGCGGCACGCATTGGGCCTTCGACCTCGGCGCGGCTGAGCTCACGCGTGAGCTTGCGGTGAGGCTCGGTGCGGGAGCCGTGGTCGCGGGGTTCTCGCGGCTCGTCGTCGATCCGAACCGGCCGCTCGACTCGGACACGCTCGTGCGCGACGTCGCCGAGGGCCGGACCATCGCGATGAATGCCGACGTCGACGCCGGCTCGCTCGAGCGAAGGCTCGCCCTCTGGCGGGCGTATCATGTCGCGCTCGATCGGCTGTTCCTCGCGAGTCGCGCCCCGCTCGCCCTGTCGGTGCACAGCTTCACGCCGGTGTACGAGGGGGCGGTCCGCGAGGTCGAGGTCGGCGTGCTCTTCGATCGCGAGGAGGCGCTCGCGGCGGAGCTCTTCGCGCGTTTTCGCGAAGCGGGGTTCGAAGCGCGGCTGAACGAGCCGTACTCGGGGAAGCTCGGGCTCATCTACTCCGTGAGCGCTCACGCCGCCGTCTCGGGGAGGCGCGCCCTCGAGCTCGAGCTGCGCCAGGATCTCGCGGTAGATCCCGCCGTGCGCGCGCGCGTTTGCGCGGTGCTCGCCGCGTTTTCGCGCGAGGTAGCGGCGAAGCTGGCGCGCGCTGACGATGGCTGACGAGCCGGCTGCTGCCGGCGGCGACTACTTCTCGGCGAGGCCGTCCTGCCGCGGAGGCGGAGCCCACGCGAGCCAGCCGACGAGGCACGGGACGAGCGCGACCGCGAGCGCGACGAGCGCCGTTCGATAGCTCCCGGTCGCCTGCACGCTCTTGCCGATGAGCGGGTTCGCGATGACGTAGGCGAGCGACTGCGCGGCGGCGGTGGCGCCCCCCGCGACCGACACGCACGACGGCGGCACGCGCGCGAGCATGTCGCTCGTCACGAGGGCGTACATCGCGCCGACTCCGACGACGGCGAGGCTGACGAGGGCGACCGCCGCGTACGCGCTCCCCGCGAGCGGCACGAGCGCGATGGCGAGCGCGAGGAGGCCGCCCATCGCGACGAGTCCGCGGGGCGAGGCGGAAGTTCGTCGGCGGGTCGCGAGGTCGCCGAACGCGAGCGCGCCGAGATCGAAGCACAGCGGCGGGAGCCACAACAGGCGGCCGACGTCGCCCTGGGTGAGGCCGTGCGTCGTGACGAGGTACTTCGCCGACCAGAGCAGCGCGAAGCCGAGGATCGGGGCGCAGCCGAGGACCAGCAGCGTCGCTCGGAGCACCGCGGGGTGCCGCAGCGTGTCGACGAAGGAGGGAGCCTCCGGCGCCGCGTCGTGCGCTCGAGCGGGAGCTTCGAGGCGTGCGCGCCCCGAGGGGGACCACGCCACCAGGAGCCAGAGGGGGATCCACGCAAGGCCGACCAGCGCCGTCACCACCATCGCGCCGCGCCAGCCGACGCGCGCCTCGACGGCGGTCGCGAGCGGGGCCGCGACGATCGCGCCGAGCGACGACCCGGTGAAGAGCACGCCGAACCCGCGGGCTCGCTCCTCGGGGGGCAGCGCGCGATGAACGGTCTGCGCCGCGCCGGGAAACGATGGGGACTCGGTGAGGCCGAGCGCGATCCGGAGCGCGAAGAGCACGCCGAAGCCGGGGACGAGCGCGTGCAGCGCGGAGACCGTCGACCACACGAGCACGGCGGCGAGGAGGCCCCGTCGCGCGCCGACCCGATCGATGAGCCGCCCCGCGAGCGGCGCGCCCGCGAGGTACGCGAGCGAGAACGCGGCGGCGAGCCAGCCGTACGAGGCCTCGTCGATCGCGAGCGCCCGCGTCACCGTCGGCGCGAGGACGGCGAGCACCTGGCGGTCGACGTAGCTCACCGCCATCGTCAGCGTCGCGACGAGGACGAGCGCCCAGGCCTGCCGTCGCTCGGTGGTCACCCTCC
>VGRJ01000108.1 GCA_016875405.1 Deltaproteobacteria bacterium
GAGCCGCGCGAACTTCATGCGGCCTAATCGCATCAATTCGTGCGCGACCTGTCAAGGGTGGCGCGCGAGGGCGCGAGGCACCTCAATAGAAGACGAAGCCGCCGCCGAAGAGCAGGTTGTAGTTCGCCGTCGTTCCACCGTCGCCCGCGAAGATTTCGAAGCCGAGCGGCTGGAACGAGACAAAGCCGCGGTTCTTGATGACGGCGCGGCCGACGACGCCCACCTGAAAGGCCGCCGAGTGGAGCGTCAGCGAGCGCCCACCGACGAAGACGTTCCTGACGACGAACGCGTTGTAGCCGAAGCCCGCGGTCGGCGCGACGTAGATGGGCAGTCGACCCGCGACGGGGATGTCCCACCAAAAGCGCGCCTGCGGCGAGATCCGCGTCAAGCCGCGCCCGAAGCCGAGGTGGAAGCTGCCGCCGATGGCGGGCCCGTCGCTGCGGTTGGAGAGGTGCCAGCCGGCCTCGTTGACGAGGCTGAACTGGGTGACGGCTCCGTCGAGGTTGATCGAGGGGCCGATGCTGCCGAGGTACCACGCGGAGTGCGTGTTCGGCGGCAGGACGTCACCGGCCTCCTGGGCGCGAGCCTCACCGGCGCCGAGCGCGAGGGCGGCGCCTGCCGCGACGAGGGCGAGGGCCGTGCGCCGAACCGAGGGTGGCGAGGGGGCAGGAGCTGAGCGCATCTGCCATCCGGCATCTATCGTCGCACGCCTTATGTCAACTCTCGACCGATTGCCTGGGCAAGCGGATGCTCCGGCGGCGGACACCTACGGAAGCGTAGGTCACTCCACCTCCGCCGGCGCACGTGCCGGGCGACGCCCTGCGACCGTCAGGGCAGCGCGAGGACGAAGTCGCTCGCGCCGTTCGCGCCCGAGGCCGCCGTAACGCCGTTGACGTTGACGCCGCCCTTGCCCCCGAGGCCGCCGGGGCCGACCTTGCAACTGTTTTGCTTGAAGGTGACCGAGGCGAGCGCGTGGGCGACGCAAGCGCTCGGCCCGCCGCCGCCGCCGCCACCGGGACCACCCGGCCCACCCGCGGAGCCACTGCCGCCGTCGCCGCCGCTGCCGCTGTCATCCGCGTCCGAGCCGCCCTTTCCTGCGCCGCCGCCGAGCTGCCCGCCGCCGCCGGTGCCGCCGCTCCCGCCGGAGCCACCACCCGCCGTCGAAAGCTCGTTGCCGACGACCTGCACGCTCCCTTCGTCGGCGAAGACCGCGAAGCTCCCGCCTCCGCCCTTGCCGCCGCGACCGCGGTCGCCGCCGAGCCCGCCGCAGCCGCCCGCGCCGCCGCCGCCGCCTTTGTCCGACTTGCAGAATCCCGACGCGTTGTCGCCGCCACCGCCGCCGCCGCCGCCGCTCCCGCCCTTGCCGTTCTTGCCGAGCGTCCCGTCGCTGCCGTCCGACACGACGTACGCCCCGTTGTTCACGGTGCCGAGCGCCTTGCCTCCGACGCCGGGATCCCCGCTCGTCCCCGGGACGTTCACCGAGCCACCAACGCCGCCATTGTTGCCTCCTCCAAAGCAGTTCGAACCGCTGCCCCCGGAGCCAGTTGGTGCGCCTCCCGAGCCGGGCGCGCCGGCGTTGCCGCCGTTGCTGTCGTAGCCACCGTCGCCGCCCTTTCCGCCGTACTCGAGGCACTTGCCCTGCGCCCCGCCGTAGCCACAATCGGACCCGGTGCAGCCGTTCGAGCCGTCCGCGCCCTTCGGCGCCATCGTCGGGGAGGGTGCGCTCCCCTCGAAGCCGGGCTGGCCGTCGCCGCCCGCCTCGACCGTGATGGTGTTGTAGCGGACGAAGAGCGTGGCCTTGCCGGAGACGAGGCGCACCCCGTAGGTGGTGCCGCTGAACAGCGGGGTCTTCAGCGCGCGAAGCTCGAGCCCCTCGACGTGCGTGTCGACGTCGATCGCGTTCGCGAGGACGACGAGCCCCTCGGCGCGGAGCACGGTGCTGACCTTCTCGCTGCGACGGAATACGAACGTCGCATCCTCGGCGTCGAAGCCGCCGTAGAGGCTCACCCCCGACACGAGCGTCACCGCTCCGTCGTGGATCTCACCGCCCGCCACGCCGGCGAGACACACGGCCTTCTTGCCACTCCCCTGTGCGAGCTTCAGCGCCGCATCGATCGTGTCGAGTGGGGTCTTGCGCGTCCCGTCGCCCATCGCGCTGCCGAGCTTCTTCGAGACGAAGACGCAGTCCGCGACGACCCCGTCGGAGCCGTCGCAGTTGTCGTCGGTGAACGCCGCGTCGAGCGGATCGTCGTCGCTCACCTTGCTGCAGGCGTACTCGCACCCGCACTCGCCGGTGGCCGCGTCGCCATCGAGATCGATGAGCCCGGCCGAGCACCCCATCGCGCACGGTGCGCCGCCGCCCTGCCCGCCAGCGCCTCCTTCGCCCGCGCTCGACGACGACGCCGCGCTCGCCTCATCGCCGCCCTGCCCGCCGCCGGCCGACGTCGTCGACGAGACCGCGTCGGTGACCGGCTCGGTGTCGCGCGTCGTCCCTCCCGCCGCACAGCCGGCGATGAGACGTCCGGCGCAACCGAGCATCACCAGCCCTACGAGCGGCGTGAGCGCCGAGGCGCAGAAGCGCCGCGCGAGCGAACGAGACCGTGCAACCGAGGAGCGACGCGTCATCACGATCATGAAGGGTACCATCGAATGAAACGGCGTTCACGCGTCCAGCACGGGCGCGCCGCGTCGCGCTATAAAGGTCGACGTGACCACGGCCGACGCACACGACGACCCCTCCCCGACCGAGCTCGCCGACGTCGCGGCGACGATCGCCCGACGTGCGGGGAGGCTCCTCATGAACCACCTGTCGGTCGGCCGCTACCGCGGCGCCGTCGACGCGAAGGCCGCGCGCGAGCTGGTGAGCCAAGTCGACCGCGACTCGGAGGCGCTGATCGTCGGCGCCATCGCAGAGGCCTACCCGACCCACGCGGTCCTCGGCGAGGAGGGCGGCGTGCAGGCGGCGCCGCTCGAGGGCGCGCGCTACCGCTGGATCGTCGACCCGCTCGATGGGACGACCAACTACCTGCACGGGCACCCCTTCTTCGCGGTCTCGATCGGCGTCGAGCGCGTCGCCGAGGGCGAACCGCCGACAATGATCGCCGGGGTCGTGTTCGCGCCGGCGTTCGGCGAGCTCTTCCTCGCCGCGCGAGGCGTCGGTGCCTTTCTCAACTCGCCGGTGCTCCCGCTCCAGGTCGCCGAGACCTCATCGCTCGACGACGCGCTCGTCTCGACGGGCTTCGCCTACGACAGCGCGCGCTTCCCGAACGACACGCGCTTCCGCAGGGTGTCCGCGGTCGCGCGCGGTGTGCGGCGTTGCGGTGCGGCCGCGCTCGATCTCGCCTACCTCGCCGCGGGCCGCTACGACGGGTTCTGGGAACTCGGCCTCCAGCCTCACGACGTCGCGGCAGGTGCGCTGCTCGTCGAGCAAGCGGGCGGGCGTGTCACCGATCTCACCGGGGGCGCGGACTGGCTCGACGGCCGCTCCATCGTCGCCGCTCCGCCTCGGCTTCACGAGGAGCTGCGGGCGCTCGTGGAGCGCAGCTGAGCGGCTCTGTCGGGTTCGCCGAGAGCGGCCCTCGAGCTCACGCGAGCCCGAAGAAGGCCCGCATCTCTCCGGCGAGCGCGGTCTTCTGACCAGCCTCGTCACGAATGACGCCGACCTCAACCGAGAGCCCCTGGCTCGCCTCTTGATGGTCGTCAATCGCGAGCGTCCAGACCGAGAACAGCGGCGTCAGTGCGTTTGCGCGCGCCATCGCGTCCCAGCGCGCGAGCGGCATGAGCCCCGCAGCCTCCGCGCCGCGCACCACACGCTCCGGGTACCGGCCGTCCGCGCAGACGACCACGCGCCCGTCACGCGCGACGACGCACGCGGCCGCTGCGAGGTACGCTTCGACACCGCCGCGAAGCTCGAGGCGCGCCGCCGTACGCTGCGGATCAGGGGACGGGAGCGCGGTGCCAAGCGGGAGATACGGCGGAGTTCCGGTGACGAGCGCGAAGTCCTGACCGAGGGTCGGCGCGACCTCGCGGAGGTCGCCCGTGAGCACACGGACGCGAGAGGCGATACCGTTGTCGCCGAGGCTTCGACGCGCGAGGGCCGCGCTCGTCGCCTGAGCCTCGATGCCCACGAGCGACGCCGCTTGCAGCTTCCAGGCGAGCATCATCAGCACCGAGCCGATGCCGCAGCCGAGGTCGACACAGCGCCTCGCAGAGGGCCGGGTGCGCGCCGCGACCCAGGCGGTCGAGACGTCGTCGAGCGAGTAGCGATGCCCTCGCCGACGCTGCCAAATCCGGTAGTCGCGCGTCAGCGCATCGGAGGACAGCTCCTCCTCTGGAGGAAGGTCGGGGTCGGTCCTCGCCATGCTCGCGACGGCCTCCTCGTCGCGGGCGCTCATGCGCGCACCGCGAACACGTCACCCGCATCGAGCGAGACCTCGAACGCGCCGACCGCCGCCGGGACGACCGCACTCTCGCCGCAGCCGAACGACACGGTGCCACGCGACGTCTCGACCAGGACGCGCCCGGCGACGCAGGTGAGCGCCCACATCGCCTCGGCCTCCGGTACCGTGAGTCGCCCCGCGCCGCTCCACCGCTCGACGACGAACCACGGCCACGACACCACCTCGACGCGCGTCACCGCGCCGGTCGAGAGCCTCCGCTGACGAGCGCGGCAGCGGTCCACGAAGGCCTGGCCGCCAGGGAGATCCCAGCGCGTGACCGCGAGCGAGCGCTCGACGTGGAGCGGTCGCGGCGCGCCATCGGGCGACGGACGACCGGCGTCGTCGTAGCGCCGATCCCAATCCCAGAACCGATACGTGAGCCCGCGACGCCCCGGCCGCACGAGCTGCGGCTCGACCAGCGTCACGCCGGCGCCGATCGCGTGCGCCGTACCCGCATCGATCACGTAGGCGTCGCCGACCGCGACCGGGACGAAGTTCATGAGCGCGTCGACCCGACCTCCCGCGGCGAGCACGCGCGCCACGTCGTCCTTCGCGACGCCCTCCTGGAACCCGAGGAACAAGCCTGCCCCGGGCTCCGCGTCGAGCACCACCCACGCCTCGGGCTTGCCGCTCTCGTCGGCCGCGAGCGCGGGATCGTCATCGTGCGGATGCACCTGCACCGAGAGCGGCTCGGCCGCATCGAGGAGCTTCACGAGGAGCGGCGTCTGTCCGCCGTGTCGTCGAGCGCTCGCCTCGCCGAGCCACGCCCTCGGGTCCTTCGCGATGGTAGCCTCGAGCGTCTCGCCGCTCGCAGTCACGCTCGGGAAGGTCGGCTCGACGGAGACCTCCCACGACTCACCCACGATCGGGTGCGCCGAAGCGAAGGCGGGCTTGTACCGCTCGAGCAGCCGGGTGCCCCCCCACGGCGTACGGGCCGGCGGGGTGAAGTTGTCGGGGCGCAGCACGACCGGTGCGACCATGGCCGAGGTCTACCGCGTCCCGCTCCGCGTCGGAACCCGCGATCACCGCGCGGAGCGTCACGAGAGCGCGTCGTGCCTTCGGCCGGGCTCCGGGGCGAGGGCTCGGAGCGCGAGCGCTACGAAGTCGCTCTCGGTCACGATGCCAACCACGGCGCGCGCCTCGTCGAGCGCGGGCAGGCGGCCGAGCTTGTGGCGCAGCAACATGGCCGCCGCCTCGTGAGCGGGCGCGTCCGCTTGCACCCAGCGGGGCGAGCGCGTCATGACGCGCTGCACGGGCGTCGCGACGCCGTTGGTTCACGCGGCGAGGACGTCACGCTCGCTGACGAGACCTGGAACAAGGACCGGGGCAAGTCGGCGGAGAGGCGCGAGCGCGGAGGGAAGAGCTCCGCATCGCCGAGCGCTCGCTAGAGGGCTCGGCGATGCGGAGGCGCTGATCGGGTTCGCCGCGGCCGCGATGGCCGTGCTCGGGCTCGCTGGCGTGATGCCGAGCTTGCTCGGCTCGGTGGCCACGACGGTGGTCGGCATCGCCATGCTCTTCGAGGGCGCGGCGACCGCGTCTCGGTATCAGGGGCTCTCAGCGCTCGTCCCGGTGCGAGAGCACGAGCAGGCCCAGGTCGGCGGCGGACTGACCGTCAAGTTAGGAGGCGGGGCCGCAGGGATCGCGCTCGGCGTCCTCGCGCTCGTCGACGTCGAGCCGACCACCCTCTTGCCGTTCGCGTCAATGGTCGTCGGCGGCGCCTACGTCGTGAGCGGCGGGCTGCACCCGGCGCTCGAGACCTAGGTCGAGCGTGGAGAAGCAGGTCTCGGCTCCTCGTTCGAGGTGGGACGACGCCATCGAATCGCCCACCGCGGGGTCAACGTCGGCGCAGCTGCGCGTGCCCTGGCAGGGATCGCGAGCGCGATGCTGGGGATCCTGGCGCTCGCTGGCGTCGGCCCCGCGCTCACCTTTTCGCTGGTCGCGGTCCTGACGCTCGGCCTCGCGGCGGTGGTCGGCGCTTCAGCTTTCAGCGCGCGCATGAGCACGCTGTCGCACCCGCGCTGACACGACCGACGACGCTCCTCACGCGGCGAGGGTCGTAGCGGGTGCTGCCGAGAGGCGGCGCCCGCTCGCCAGCGCGAGCATGGTCGCGACCACGGCGACGACCGCAGCACAACGGAAGGTCATCCCGCCGCCGACGGCGCGGTAGCAGGTGCCCCAGGTGATCATCCCTGCCGCGCCACCGATCGCGGCCGTCACCGAGAACAGCCCTCGCAGACGCCCGAGGGTGCCCGGCTGCGCACGCTCACGGACGATGCGCATCAAGGCCGTCCAGGTTGCGCCGAAGGTGAAGGCGTGGAGGCCCTGCATCGCGACCAGCACCGGCACGGAGTGGGCGTGCGGCAGCCCGACGAGGCGCAGGGCGAGCGCGCTCGTCCCCACGACGAGCAGCTTCGAGGCCCCGAAGCGCGCGAGGAGATGCTCCCCGGCGAGAAAAAACGCGACCTCGGCGAGGACGCCGAGCGCCCAGAGGACGCCTGCGGTCGAGACGTCGACGCCGTGATCGCGAAGGTGGAGTGAGTAGCAGAGGTCGTATGCCGAATGCGCCGCTTCGAGCGCGAGCGCGCACGCCACGAGGGCGCGCAGCTCTCGAGGGACGTCGAGGCTCGACGCTTGGCGAGAGGGGACGTCGGCCGACGCGCCGACGCGCGAGGGCAGCAAGGCCGACGACAGCGCCGCGACCGCGAGTGACATCGCGACCGCGACGAGGAGGGAATTCGAGGTGGGCTCGAGGTAGCGGCCTCCCGCGATCGCGGCCACGAGGAACCCGAGCGAACCCCACAAACGTACGCGCCCGTATGCGGCCCCCGTCTCGAGCGCGACAGTGTCTGCGAGCGAGCCCATCGGCGCGCGGAAGAACGCGAGGAGCCCAACCAGCGCGAGGGTCGTCTCAAAGCCCGCACGCCCTGCACCAGCGAGGAGCCCGAGCCCCAGCGCGACGAGCCCGGCGAGCGCCGTCGTACCGCCGACCAACGCGCGCCGGAGGCCCGTTCGATCCGCGAGCCACCCAAAGAGCGGGGGCGACACGAGCCCCATGACCGGGCTCGTGGCCGCGACGAGGCCGAGCTCGAACCCCGAGATCCCGTGCGCCTCGAGCCAGCGCGGGAACGCCGGTGAGTAGAGGCCGAGCCCAACAAAGAACAGAAAGTAGAAGAGCCGAAGTCCGACCATCACGTGCGCTCGCCGCGCGGCCGCGGAGCATGGGGCCGTCGTGCCTTGACCGCCAGCGCGATCGCCCAGAGACGACGAGGTTGACGTGCCACCTTCGCGTACGCGACCTTGACTCGATGCGCTCTCCCAAAGTGACCCATGAAGGTCCGAAGAGCTCGCTCCTCGCTTACGGGATCGCGCAGGCCTACCTGGCGGCGTTCGGCTGGAAGCTCGAAGGCGAGCTCCCGCCCTTGAAGAAGGCGATCTTCATCGCCGCGCCTCACACGAGCGCCTGGGACGCCCCGTTCATGCTCGCGGTGGCGTGGTCGTACCGAATGAAGCTCAACTGGATCGCGAAGCACACGCTGCTCGAAGGCTTCGGCGGAGCGTTCCTTCGGTGGCTCGGCGCGGTCCCCGTCGATCGACGCGCGCCGCGGGGCCAGGTAGGCGAGGTCGTGTCGCGCATCGAGGAGTCGGACGGCATCTTCCTCGCGATCGCCCCAGAGGGCACGCGGGCCCTCGGCGAGACCTGGAAATCAGGGTTCTACCGAATGGCCGAGGGCGCGAAGATCCCCATCGCGTGCGGCTTCCTCGACTTCGAGCGGAAGGTCGGTGGGATCGGCCCGGTGTTCTTGCCGAGCGGCGACATCGCGCGCGACATGGACCGAATTCGCGACTTCTATCGGGGGGTCCGCGGCTGCAAGCCCGACCTCTTCACCGAGCCGCGGCTCCGCGAAGAGCTCGAGCTCGCCGTGCGCATCGCGAACGGGCTCGCGCCCGAGGTCGACTCCTGACGAAGACTCGCTCAGTAGTGAGGCGGCGGCTGGTGCCCTGGATCGTCGGGCATTCCGCTCGCGAGCTGCTCCTCGAAGCGTCGCGACCGCTGCGTGAGGCGCTCGACCTCGCCGCGAAGCTCGACCACCACCTCATTCAGCTCGGCGAGCAGGCGGTCCTGGTAGGTGAGGCGGATCTCGAGATCGATCACGCGCTCCTCGAGCAAGCCCTTCGTCGTCGCGGTCATGATGGATCCCGAGCCTAGCAAGCGTCGACCGATCTCGCGCGCTCAACCGAGCGACCACACGCCGGCCACGCGCGCCTGAACGCGGTCGACGAGGTGAATGAAGTCGGGGTGCGTGCGCACCGAGTCGAGGGCGGAGCACCGTTCGAGCCACTCGAGGTCCACGAGCGCCGTCTTCGCGGCATCGCGAACGCACTCGAGCGAGCGCTCGACCTCGCCGCGAAGGCCGTACGCTTCCGCGGCGAGCTGATCGACGAGCGAGCTCATGCGCGGATTGCCCGCAGCCCGCGCGGCCACGCGGACATACTCGAGGCTGTCGAGCTCGCGGAGCACGCAGCGCCCGTAAGCGACGAGCCCCTGGCGGACGGGATCGCCATCCCCTGCGTGGCGTTGCACCAAGGCGCGCAAGGCCGCTTCGTCGCGCGTCCAGGCGGCGAGCCTGAGGGCGAGCGAGAGCCGCACGATCCCACGGTCTCCACGGAGACGCTGCACCTCGGCGATGTGAGCCTCGGCCCCTGCGATGTCGCCCCGCAGCGCGCACACCCGAGCGAGGCTCGCGTGCGGTCGCCAGCTCTCGGGCTGGAGCTCGAGCGCGAGGCGGAGACGGCGCCTCCCCTCCTCCACGCGCCCGGCCTCGCACTGGAGCTCGCCGAGGTAGCTGTGGGCTTCGGCGAACGTCGGCGCGATGTCGAGCGCGCGGCCGAGCTCGGTCGCGCCAGCCGAGAGATCTCCGCGCTGCACCGCGAGCATGGCGCTCGCGAGGTGGGTCTCGGCGAGCTCGGGGGCGAACGCAACCGCGCGCTCGACGCTCTCCGGCGCGATCGCGGCCCAGTTGCGCACGGATGCTCCGCTCGCCCACCACGCGCGCACCACGGCGATCGCGTGAGCCGCGAGCGCGACCCGAAAGCGCGGGGCGATCTCGAGGGCGCGCTCGAGCTGCTCGACCGCGACATGCCATTGCGCGAGATCCCCGGAGCGCATCTCTCGACGGGCGGCGAGGTAGCTCTCGACCGCGGTCGCCGGGACCTCTTCGCCCGGACGCGCGGTCGCGATCTCGACCCGCAGAGACTCGGCGACGCGCCGCGCGAGCGTATCCTCGAGCATGAGGGCCTCGCTCACCGGGACCTCGTGACGCTCGCTCCACGACTGCACGCCGGTCGTCGCGTCGAGCAGGCGCACCGTCACGCGCAGGCGGTCCCCGATGCGCTGGAGGGTACCGTCCACCACCGACTCGACGCGCAGCTCACGACCGATCCGGAGGGGATCCCGCTCGTCGACGTAGCGCCCGACGACCGCGCTCGACGCGATTCGGAGCCCACGCGTCCGCGACAGGACGTCGACGAGCTCCTCTTGCAGCTGCCATCCGAGCTGCGCATCGTCGGAGCCGCGCACCCGAAACGGCAAGACCGCAAGCGCCGCCTGCAAGACGGGCAACGGAGCGAACGGCGCCTGGCTTCGCTCACCAGCGGACCCCGGCGCGCGCGACGTCACGAGGCCCGACGCGTCGCCCCGCGTCCCGAGCCGCATCGAGTCGGCGACCATCGTCACTTCGAGGCCGAACGCCCCGTGGTCGGAGCGCGAGGCCTCGGCACGCAGCCACGTGACGAGCGACTCGGCAACGTCCGAGGCTCGAGCCGGACGCGCGTCCGGCTCGCGCGCGAGGCAACGCAGTACCAGGTCGGCGAGCGCCGCCGGTACGTCGCGAAAGCGTCGCGGATCCACCGGGTCTCGGTGGCAGCGAGCCAGCGCGACCGCGAGGATCCCGTCGGCGCCATCGACGAAGGGAACGACCCCGGTGAGGAGTTCGTACAGGGTGAGACCGAGCGCGTACACGTCCGTGCGTGCGTCGACCGGCTGGGAGAGCACCTGCTCGGGCGCCATGTACGCGGGCGTCCCGACGAGCACGCCCGAGTCATGGGTTCGCTCGTCCTCGCGGAGGGCACGTGCGATCCCGAAGTCGGTCAACACCGCTCGACCGAGGCCGCCGCCCGCACGCTCGAGGAGGACGTTGGCGGGTTTTAGGTCTCGGTGAACGACGCCGACCTCGTGAGCGGCGTCGAGCCCCGCGGCGATCTCCACGGCGAGGCGCGCCGCGACGCTCGGGGCGACCGGTCCTCGCCGTAAAAAGGCGTCAAGCCCCTCGCCATCGACGTACTCCATCGTGAGGAAGTGCGCCCCATCGTGCTCGCCGAGGTCATGAATGCGCGCGACGTGACGACTCGTGATCCGACGCGCGAGCCGGACCTCACGGCGAAACCGCTCGAGCGAGTCATCCCCTGGCGCC
Source organism: Deltaproteobacteria bacterium (assembly GCA_016875405.1). Lineage (GTDB taxonomy): Bacteria > Myxococcota_A > Polyangia > Polyangiales > Polyangiaceae > SYFR01. The sequence goes on from VGRJ01000108.1 coordinate 10,910, forward strand.
ACGGTGAGGAGCTTTAACGCGACGCGCTCGCCCACCTCCCGATCGTGAACGCGATAGACGACTCCCATAGCGCCCTGGCCCACGCACGCCTCGACCTCGTAACGCTCGGCAAAGAGCCCGCCCATCGCGAGCGCAGAGAGCCGCGACGAGGCGCGCTCGGTCGATGGGCTCGACGGCGGATGGCTCACTCGGAGGCGTATAGCGCACGCCCTCGAGGCGGCCAATCCGGCCGTGGCCCGAAGGGGGTGCGCGCACGTCAGACGACATTCGGCGCGGTCCGTGAGCCGCCGTGCCAACGTCGTCGCGTGCTCAGACCCGCGACTCGAGCTCCTCCCATCGAGCCGTGAGCCGCGCGACCTCGGCACGCGCCGCTTCGAGGCTCGCGGTGAGCTTCGGGACCTCGCTTCCCCGCTCCGCGTAGAGCCTCGGGTCGGCGAGCTCGGACTCGAGGCGAGCGACGCCTTGCTCGGCCGCGTCGATGCGCTCGAGCATGCCCTCGAGCTCGCGCTTCTCATTGAACGTGAGCTTCGCCTTCGGACGCGGCGTCTCCGCCTTGCTCGCGACCTCGGGGGCATCCGTCGCCGAGGTGCGCGCCCTCGCATCGGAGGCAGTCTCCTCGCAGACGGGCTCGGGCCTGAGCGCACAGTAAATCTGGTAGTTTCCCTCGTAGCGCACCACCTTGCCGTCGCCCTCGAAGGCGAGGATGGCGGTCGCGACCCGATCGAGGAACCAGCGATCGTGGGTGACGACCACGGCGCCGGCGTTGGTGTCGACGAGCAGCTCCTCGAGCGAGGCGAGCATCGCGACGTCGAGGTCGTTCGTCGGCTCGTCGAGGATCACGAGATTTCCGGGGCGTGACAGCATCTTCGCGAGCGCGACGCGCGCGCGCTCCCCCCCCGAGAGGCTCCCGACCGGTTGCCGCTGCTCCTCGGGACGGAACAAGAAGCGCTCGAGGTAGCTCCGGACCTCGAGGCTCTGCTCGCCGATCGTGATCCGCGCCCGGTCGCCGGCCACGTTGTCGAAGATCGAGCGGGCATCGTCGAGGCCGATGCGGTGCTGATCGAGGTAGGTCGTGACGATGTTCTGCCCGCGCACGACGGCGCCCTTCGCGACCGGCTGCTCGCCGAGGATGGCACGGAGCAGCGTCGTCTTACCCGCGCCGTTCGGCCCGACGATCCCGAGCCGCTCGCCCGGGCGGAGGATGAGGTCGAGGCCCCGCACGAGGACACGCTCACCGTACGCGAGCGTCACGTCCTTCAGCTCGAGGACGCTCTTGCCCGCGCGCGCCGTCGCGAGCTCGAGAAAGGCGTGCTTGTCCGACCGCGGTCGCACCACGTCGCGCGCCGACTCGGCGCGAGCGATGCGCGCCTTTTGCTTGCCCGTCCGCGCCTTTGGCTGTCGACGAAGCCACTCGAGCTCGGTGCGCAGAAAATTTTGGCGGTTCGACTCGGTCCGCTCGGCGAGGTCGGTACGCACGGCGCGTGCCTCGAGGTAGTCCTCATAGCCGCCATCGTACGAGTGGAGCGCCCCCCGCTCGAGCTCGAGGGTCCGCGTGACGACACGGTCGAGCAAGTAGCGGTCGTGCGTCACGAGGAGGAGCGCACCGGGATACGCATCGACGAGGTATCCCTCGAGCCACGCCACGGTGTCGGCATCGAGGTGGTTGCTCGGCTCGTCGAGGATGGCGAGCGTCGGCCGCGCGACGAGGAGCCGCGCGAGCGCGACGCGACGACGGTCACCGCCCGAGAGCTCGCGGATCGCCGCGTCCGGACGCCGCACCCCGAGGTGGGTGAGCATCGCGGTAGCCTCGTGATCGCGGTCCCATCCCCCGAGCCGCTCGACGTCCGCGAGGGCGCGCGCCTGCTCGGCCAGCCTCGCCGAGGCATCGCCTTCGCCTCGCTCGAGCGCCTCGCTCGCCGCCTCGTAGCGGGCTCGCGCGTCGGCCCAGGCCCCAAGCCCAGCGAGCACGGCCTTGCGCGGAGTGGTGTCCGGGTCGAGGACGGGCTCCTGCGCGAGGTAGCCGATGGTCGACTCGCGCCGAAGCATGAGCGTCCCGCCGTCGAGCGGCTCGAACCCGGCGAGCATCTTGGCGAGCGTGCTCTTGCCCGACCCGTTCGCGCCGAGCAACCCGATGCGCTCGCCGTCCTCGATCGAGAGCGTCACGTCGCTCGCGATCACCTTGGGACCGAACGCCTTCGAGAGGCCCTGCGCGGCGAGGATCGTCACGCGCGGGTGGTCCCACGATTGGGCCCGCGCGTCGAGGGCCGGAGTCGCCCGAGCGGTCAACAGGACGACGAGGGCGCGCCGCCTTTTCCCGCGCGGGCCTGCCCTCAGCCGCGACGGCGCGCCGATGAGGCCCGCTTCAGCGGGTTCTGCCAGCGCAGACCCGAGGAGCGCGAAAAGTCGACGTCATTCGAGTGCCGCTCGGCTTGGTATTCGATCGCGAGGGCGGCCAGGTGCGTGTCGGTCGTCAGGCCGCCCGCGCCGCCCGAGCCCGCGACGCTCGAGGATTCGGCCGCGCCGCCGCCGCTCGTCGCCTCGACGCCGAGCGTGCCGGTGCCACAGGCGGCCATCGCCAAGACGACGAGTGGAGGCGGTCCGCGAAGCGTTGAGGGCATGCGCGCGAGTGTACGCAAGACGCAGAGGGTCCAGGAAGCGCTCGACGCGAACGCACGCCGCGAGTCAGGCGCCGAGCCGAAACGCAAGCGCGGGGACCACCGTCCCGACCGGGAGCTCGAGCTTCAGCGTGGCCTGCGGATCGCCGCGCGTCGGTCCGAGGTTCACGATCGCGATCGGCTTGTTGAGCTCGGCCGCGCGCCGCACGAAGCGCCATCCCGAGAACACCGCGAGCGACGAGCCGAGGACGAGCAGCGCGCCCGCCCCCTCGACGTGAGCCATCGCCTCGTCGACCGTCGAGCGCGGCACCGTGCCTCCGAAGAACACGACGTTCGGCATGAGGACCCCGTCGCACGCGCTGCACGCCGCGACCTCGAAGCGCTCGACCGACTCGGGCGCGAGATCGACGTCGCCATCGGGCCTGAGCTCCTCTCCGCCGTCGAGGAGCCAGGGGTTTCGCGCGCGGAGGCGCAATTGAAGAGCGTCGCGCGACTCGAACGAGCCGCAGTCGAGGCAATGGACCTCGGCGAGCGCGCCATGCAGCTCGACCACGCGCCGCGAGCCCGCAGCCTGATGAAGGCGGTCGACGTTTTGAGTCACGACCCCAGTGACGAGGCCCGCGCCCTCGAGCCGCGCAAGCGCGTGATGCGTCGCGTTCGGGAGCGCCTCGCGAAAGCGTTCCCAGCCGACGACGCTGCGGGCCCAATAGCGTCGGCGCCAGCTGGGGCTGTCGACGAACTGACGGTGCTGGATCGGGTTGCGCGGCGGCCGCCCAGGCGAGCGATAGTCCGGGATCCCCGAGTCGGTGCTGATCCCCGCGCCGGTGAGGACGGCGAGGCGACGACCACGGAGCAGCCGCTCGAGCTGGTCGAGCCCGCCCGACTCGTCTCCGGCCGTCGCGTCGTCCACGCCGTGTCGTGAATCATCGCGCAGCGCCGCGCAAGCGCGACCGCACGCGCGTCGCCCTCATCCCCAGCGGAGCGCGCGCATCGAGAGAGCGCCGAGGTCCATGCCCATCACCGGATAGCTCACCGGGTCGTCTGCGCTCGCGGCTCCCGCGGCGTAGAGGAGCGCCAGGAAATGATCGGGCGAAGGATGCTCGAGCCGCCCGTCGTCGGTGGCGAGCGCCGTGGTCGGGGCTGTGGGGTCCCGCCCGTCGACCGCGTCGACCACCCGAAGGTCGAACGCATCGTTCCATCGGTGGAACAATCCGCTCGCTCGACGTCTAATCGTCCCACGACACCCCGGGCGCTCGCCCTGGGTCTGCGGCACGCGAGCCATTCGCTGGCGAGCGCCGGTTGCGTGTAAGCTCTTTCAGCTGTGCGGATCCTCTTTCTCTCCCCCGGCTACCCGCCGGAGATGCAGCAGTTCACTCGCGGGCTTGCCGAGGTGGGCGCCACCGTCCTCGGCGTGGGCGACACCCCTGCGCGCGCGCTGCCACCCGCGCTGCGACGGGCGCTGTCCGACTACCTTCAGGTGCCGAGCGCGCTCGACGAGCCCGACGTGACGCGGCGCCTCGAGCGGTGGCTGCGCGACCGCGAGCTCGACCGAGTCGAGACGAACTGGGAGCCGCTCATGCTGCTGGCTGCCGACCTGCGCGAGCGCTGGGGTCTCCCCGGCATGCGCCGGGACGCGGTCCTCGGTTTCCGCGACAAGGTGACGATGCGCGAGCGCGTGGCCGCCGCCGGGGTGCGCGTGCCACGCTTCGAGCGCG
>VGRJ01000109.1 GCA_016875405.1 Deltaproteobacteria bacterium
TCGTCGTAGCGCTCGAGCGCGTCGACGAGCCCGCGCGCGGCGTCCTCGACGTAGAGGAACTCGCGCGTCGGCGACCCGTCCCCCCAGAGGGTCACGTCGGCGTGCCCCGCGAGGCGCGCCTCCTCGAACTTGCGGATCATGGCCGGGATGACGTGCGAGTCCTCGAGATCGAAGTTGTCCCACGGGCCGTAGAGGTTGACGGGAAAGACCACGACGAAGTTCGAGCCGAACTCTTGCCGATAGGCCTGCGCCATCACGAGGAGCGCCTTCTTTGCGACGCCGTACGGAGCGTTGGTCTCCTCGGGGTAGCCGTTCCACAGGTCGTCCTCGCGAAAGGGCACCGGCGCAAACTTCGGGTAGGCGCAGATCGTCCCGGCGACGACCGCCTTGCGAACGCCGTGGCGCCGCGCCGCCTCGAGCACGTGCAGGCCCATCGCCATGTTGTCGCGGAAGAACGTGCCCGGGTGCTTGCGGTTGGCGCCGATGCCGCCGACGCGCGCCGCGAGGTGCATGACCACGGTGGGCTCGAGGGCGTCGAACATCCGCTCGACGTCGGCTTCACGCACGAGGTCGTAGTCACGCGAGCGCGGAACGACGACGTCCGAGAGCCCGCGTCGGCGGAGCTCGAGGACCACGTGACGCCCAAGAAAACCCGCGCCTCCGGTGACGACGACGCGCTCGTTCGCGTAGCTCTGCATGCGCCGAACGTCACCACGCCGCGCCCGTGGGGGCAAGGTGCGGTGAGGCCGTTCTCCCCTCCACAAACACCGCGGCCCGCCGCGAGTACGTGGGCACGTCTCGGGCGGGCCAAGGGGGCGCGCGCGGCGCTCGAGCCGGACGCTCAGCGTCGACGGGGGGCCGTCACAACGGTTGCGCGCACTTCGACGGGTCCGCCGTGCAGGCCTTCGTCACACACGTGAAATACCCTTCTGCCTCCGTGCCGCACGCGCTCGTGTCGAGGCCATCGGCGTTGCACTCGCCGCTGCTCGGTGTCTTGTAGTTGGCAAGCGCACAATCGATGAAGTCAGTGTACTCACTTTCACAGCCGAGCGAGTTCGACAGCGCCTCGGCCTGCTTTTGTCCGTCCTTGCACTGCTGGATATCGGCGTCGGTCTGTCCGCACGCCGCGCCGAAGTCCTCGCAAACCTCTTCGATGGTCATGCCGCCGCAGCCGACGAGCAGGGCCGGCATGGCGAGGAACAGGGTCATCGCGGTTCCCGCCGCTAGGGTCTTCACGTTCTTCATAGGTCTTCTCCGTGCGATCGCGCCCCACGCGCGATCGATGAGTGTCGCCGTACCACGCGCTTCGTGGCTTGGACAAACCGGCGCGTCTCGCTCGACGCGGCGCGGGCTGTGCCTCCCGCCCTCCTCGGCGTAGACTCCGCCCATGCGGCTTCGGTCCTTCGCCTCGCTCACGCTCGCCTCGGTGTTCCTCGTCGGAGCTTCGCTCGCGGCGTCCTGCTCCTCCGACATCGACGACACGGGCCCCATGCCCGACCCGAACGATCCTTGCCCGGGCCTCGCGCGCAGCTTCGAGACGGGCGACGAGCTCGGGCACGCCGAGCCCTTCGGGGCTCGCGCCGCGAAGCAGGCGCGCGCCGGGCGCTTGACGAAGGAGTCCGACCTCGTGCAGCCCGCGCACGGCCGCGAGCAGATCCGTGCCGGCGACTACGTCCTCGCGAACGACCGCATCGCGGTGACGATCGAGGGCCTGCGCCAGAGCAGCGGCTACGCTGCGTTCGGTGGCGGCGTTCTCGCCATCGACAAGGTCGGCGAGGACGGGCGACCGATGGGCCTCTCGCGCTACGGCGAGACGCTCATGGGCGTCGCGCTCGAGCTCGTCAACCCGACCAGCGTCACGGTGCTCGCCGACGGCTCGGACGGAAAGGCTGCGATCGTCCGAGCGACCGGCAAGCTCGAGCGCACGCCGTTCCTCGACGAGGGGCCGCTCGGCGCGCTCTTGAATCGCCGGTACGGGTTCGCGGCGACATACGACTACGTCCTGGAGCCCGGGTCCGACAAGCTGACCATCCGCCTCGGCCTCATCAACGACACGATCGACCCGCTCGACTTCGGCGTCGAGCGCAAGGACTCGGACGAGCTCTACGGCTTCTTCCATGGCAGCCAGTCGCAGCTCGTCGGGCCTGGGCTCGGCTATGAGACGATCGCGAAGAGCACGCCGTGGGTTGGCTTCGACAGCGGCGTCTTCAACTTCGCGTGGCGCAGCCCCGAGGCGGACCTCGAGTTCGGCATCGAGCAGAGCGGCTTCTCGCTCTTTTGGGGCCCCGGTTACACCGCCGAGGCCTGCTCTCAGCTCCTCATCGATCGCGTCGAGCTCATCGCCGGCGGGCCGGACTACGACGGGCTACGCGAGGCGATCCGGCGCGTCGACGGCGAGGAGCCCTGGCGCGCGATCGCGGGCAAGGTCGTCGATGGCGAGGGCGCGCCGCTCGAGGAGGCGTGGCTGCACCTGCTTTCCGAGGACGGCTCGTACCTGAGCCGCGCGCGAACGGCTGCCGACGGGAGCTACACGATCCACGCGCCGCCCGGCGCGAAGGTGAAGCTCGTGCCGCAGAAGCGGGGTTATCCGACGCACGCCGGCGTCGACGTCGCGGCCGACTCGAGCACCGCCGACCTCGCCTTCGGTCCGACCGGCAAGCTCCACGTCACGGCGACCCGCGAGACCGACGGTGTCGCGCTCCCGGTGCGGGTGCAGGTGATCCCCAAGGACAAGCTCGCGGATACGCCCGCGAAATTCGGGGTCCTCGACGAGGTCAACGGCCGCCTCCACCAGGAGTACGTCATGAACGGCGACGTCACGCTCACCGTGCCGCCGGGTGAGCACACGGTCGTCGTGACGCGCGGCTTCGAGTACGAGGCCTTCGAGCAGATCGTCACCGTGACGGCAGGTCAGACGCTCGAGGTCCCCGCGGTGCTCGCCCACAGCGTCGATACGACGGGCGTTCTCTGCGGCGATTTTCACATCCACTCCCAGCGCTCGGCCGACTCGAACGATCCGATCGTGACCAAGGTCAAGGCGGCGATCGCCGACGGCCTCGACGTCCCGGTCTCGAGCGAGCACGAGTGGGTCGTCGACTTCGGGCCGGTCGTGAAGGAGCTCGGGATGGAGAAGTGGGCCTTCGGTATGGCCTCCGAGGAGCTCACCACGTTCACGTGGGGTCACTTCGGGGTCATTCCGATCACCCCGCGACCCGACGCGCTCAACAACGGCGCGGTCGACTGGATCGGAAGAGACCCGGCCGAGGTGTTCGGCATCGTGCATGCGCTGCCGGAGGACCCGTTCCTCGTCGTCAACCACCCGAGCGGCGCGAGCAGCTTCGGAGCCTACTTCACCGCCGCGCGCCTCGACCGTGAGACCGGCACCAGCACCGACGAGCTCTGGAGCGACGACTTCGATGGGGTCGAGGTGTTCAACGACGCCGATTTCGAGTCGAACCGCGACGCCTCGGTCGCCGACTGGTTCGCGCTCTTGAACCACGGCAAGACCGTGTGGGCCATCGGCAGCTCCGACAGCCACCACGTGCGCACCTCGCCGGTGGGCTACCCGCGTACCTGCATGACGTTCGGTCACGACGACCCGACCAAGCTGACGCCCAACGCCGTGCGCGACTCACTCCGCGCGGGCCACGCCACGATCAGCGGCGGCCTGTACATGACCGTCACGGGGCCAAACGGCGCCGGGCCGGGCGACACCGTGAGCGTCAAGGACGGCAAGGCGACGTTCACCGTCACCGTCGAGGGCCCGAGCTTCATGAACGCCGACTCGCTCGAGACCATCGTGAACGGCGTGACCGTCGCGACCGAGACGCTCTTGCCGATCGGCTCGGGCCCCTCGAAGCGCTACGCGAATGAGGTCACGGTCTCGGTCGACCCGAAGGCGACCCGCAACTGGGTCGTGTTCCACGCCAAGGGCGAAGGGGATCTCGCGCCGCTGCACCCCGGGAAGCGTCCGTTCGCGGTGTCGAACCCGGTCATCCTCGCGAAGTGACGCGCTCGCCTGAGCGGGTGCGAACCGCGCCTTCGCGCTCGCGATGAGCGACGCCCAACGCGCTCCCGCGTGGCGGCGATCAAGGTGTAGGCTCTCGCCTCGATCGGCATGACGCGGGGCAACCGACACTCGTCCTCGGCGCGGGCTGTGACGCTCGCCGCGCGGACCACGCCTGGGGTGGTGGCGTGACGCTCTACGTGCACCGAAGCCGTCGCACCGAGGTGTTGCTCGAGGGCCTCGCCTCGCTCGTGCGCGCCGCGGCCCCGCTCGATCCGTTCGAGGAGCTGCCGATCGTCGTCGGCAGTCGCGGGATGGAGCGTTGGCTTCGACACGAGCTCGCGACCGAGCTCGATGCGGCGGTCGGGCTCGCCTTCCCGATGGTCGGCGCGGCGTTCGACGCGACGCTGCGGTGGCTCGTCGGCGGCGGCGCGAGCGACCCGCATCGGGGCGCGTTCTGGGAGCGGCCGTCGCTCGCGAGCGAGGGTGCGTGGGCCGGCGAGACCTTCGTGAGGCGCGTGCGGCGAGAGCTCCGCGCGAGCCTCGGGGAGCCCGAGCTCCACCAGGTCGCGCGCTACCTCGCCGACGCGCACGCCGACCGCGAGCGTCCCGTCGACGCGCGTGAGGAGCAGTTCGCCCGCGCGGTCGCCGAGGTGCTCGCGCGCCTCCTGCACGATCGGCCGCTCGAGTCTCTCGCCTGGCGACGCGGAGAGGACGTGCCCACGGAGCACGCGTGGCTCGCGCGGCTGCTCGCGCGGCTCCACGCATCGACCGACGAGCCGTCCCCCGCGGTGCTTGTCGAGGCCGCGCTCGCGCTCCCGGCGCGCCGCTCCGAGGCTGCACACACCGTCGCCGTCTTTGGGCTGTCGACGCTCCGCCCAGGCGACAAGCTGCGCATCGCGCTCGTCGCGCGTCACGTGGACGTGCACCTCTACGCGCTGACTCCATCGTCCGAGTGGTGGAGCGACGTGAAGGGACGGCGCGAGGCGGTGCGCGCGCTCGCTCGCGCGAAGGACGACGCGGCCCGACGAGAGCTCCTCGCCGAGCTCGCTCAGCAGAACCCGCTCCTCGCCGCGAACGGGATCCCGAGCCGCGATCTGCAGCTGTGGGTGGAGGAGATCGGCGGCGTCGACCTCGACCCGCCCGAGCCGCGCGAGGCCGAAGCGCCCTCGCTGCTCGCCCGCCTGCAGCGTTGGCTCGACGGTGCGCAGCCTCCTCCCGAAGCGGGGTCGTGGGCCGGGCCTTCCCCTTGCGATTCGGTCCAGCTCCACGCGACGCACGGCCCGCTCCGCGCGTGCGAGGCGCTCCGCGACGAGCTCCTCTCGCGCTTCGCGAAGGACGCCTCGCTCGAGCCGCGGCACGTCGTGGTGATGACGCCCGACCTCGCGACGTACGCGCCGCTCGTCGCCGCGGTCTTTCAGCGTGGCGGTCGCTCGGCGAACGGGAGGGCGCTGCCCTCCATCCCGGTGAGCATCGCCGATCTCGGCCTGCGCAGCACGAACCCGGTCGCGGACGTGCTCGCGCGGGTGCTCGAGCTCGCCGCCGATCGCGTCAGCGCGCCCGCTCTTTACGCGCTCCTGTCGCTCGCGCCCGTGCGCGCGCGGTTCGGATTCGAGGAGCACGAGCTGCCGCGGCTCGAGCGCCTCCTCGAGGCGTCGGCCATGCGCTGGGGGTGGGACGCCGACGATCGCCGCACGCACGGCTTCGAGGGAGAAGCGCACCACACGATCGCGTTCGGGCTCGAGCGCCTCGCGCTCGGCTTGTTGATGCCCGATCCGGGCGGGATCGACGTGATCGCGTCCCCCCTCGAGGTGGGGCCTCCGCTCGTCCCGGTCGAGCTCGTCGGCCGCGAGGACGCGGCGAGCTTCGGGCGGCTCGCGGAGGCGTGCGCGCACCTCGAAGCGGCGCGGGCATCGCTGACGAAGCCTGCGACGCTCGGGGAATGGCGCGCGCGGCTGGGTCGAGCGATGCGTGAGCTCACGCGCTCGGAGGACGAGCTCGCCTGGCAAGAGGTCGAGGTCGAGCGCACCCTCGACGAGCTGTTCGTGGACGAGGGTGAGGGTGGCCTCCGCTACGACCCTTCGGCCGTCACCGCGCTCGTCGCGGGCGCCTTCGACTCGCCCGAGCGTGGGCCGCGCGCTCACGGCTCGGCCGTCACGGTGTGCGCGCTCGAGCCGATGCGCTCGGTGCCGTTTCGAGTGGTGGTCTTGCTCGGCATGAACGACGGCGTGTTCCCACGGAGCGGGCGCGTTCCCGATTGGAGCCCGTTCGCGACGCCGCGCTTCGCCGAATACGATCGGCGCGCCATCGATCGGCACATGGCGCTCGAGGCGCTGCTCTCGGCGCGCGACGCCTTACTCGTGTACGGCACCGGCTTCGAGCCGAAGCAGGGCGAGCGCATCGCGCTCTCGACCGTGGTGAGCGAGCTCGGCGAGCTCGTCGCGCACGCGACCGGGCGCGAGGGCTCGTTCGAGTGCACGCACCCGCTGCACCCCTGGAGCGAGCGCGCGTTCGAGCCCGGAGCGCCGCCGGTGTTCGACGGCTCCTGGGCCGAGGCCGCCTCTCGCATGAGACGCGGCGAGTCCTCGACGCGGCGCGCGGGGCTCGAGTCGTCGTCCCTCGTACGCGAATGGCCCCCCGAGTTCGCGCCCGACACCCTCGCGCTGTCGGCCGAGCGGCTGGCGCGCGCGCTCGAGAACCCGGCGCGTGAGCTGCTTGAGAAGGTGCTCGGCTTGCCGGGTCAAGGGCACGTCGTCGAGCTCGCCGACCGCGAGCCGATCGAGCTCGACCGCCGGGGCGCGAACGCGCTCGTGCGACGAGCGCTTCCGCTCGAGTCCGAGCACGTCCCCTTTGGCGAGGCGCGGCTCGTCGAGCGGCTCCGCGCCGAGGGTTGCCTCCCGCCGGGAGGCCTCGGTGAGCGCGAGGTTCGAGACGCGCACGAGCAGGCGCGGCGCGCGGTGGCCTACGTCGACGGGCTCGAGGGCGTCGCGGGCGAGGGGGCGCGCTTCGCGTGCGAGGTCGAGACTCCGCGAGGCGCTCGCGTCGTCACCGCCAGCGCTCCCGCGACGCGCGTGCACCCGGACGGCGTGTGGCTCGTCTGGACGCTCGCGAGCAAGGCGCCAGGCGATCGGGAGCGCCTCGTCGCTTGGATCACGCTGCTCGTCGCCGCGCTCGATCCGGCGACCGCGACGCCGCCACGCGGCGCGATCTTGTGCGGCTGTAGCGACGAGGTCTCGAAGGCGAAGCTGGGCCTCGAAGCGCCGGGCGAGCCCGCCGCGCGGCTCCTCGACCTGCTCGCCGTCTACGACGAGCTGCGCCGCGGCCCGATCCCGCTTTTTACGTGCGTGTCGAGCCAGGTCGCAGAGAAAGCGCTCCGCTCCAAGACGCCTCCCGGTCCAGAGGAGGCGGTCTCGCTCGCGCTGGAGAGCGCCTGGACCTCCGACGCGCCGGGATCCTCGAGAAGGGCGCTCGAGGACGAGTGGACGGCCGAGCTCTACGGCACCCTCACCGAGGACGACCTGATGGCCGATTTCGGGCGGCTCTACACCTACGCCGAGCGCGTCTGGGGGCCGCTCGAGGTCGCGCGGCGGACCTCCTCAAAGATCTTCAAGGCGGGGTCGGGCACGGCACCCCAAAAGCCCAGCGGCCCGTCCTCGAGGAAGGGCTCCTCATGAGCGCGTCCCCTCGCATCTGGGACGAGCTCGCGGAGCTCCGCGACGAGGCGACCTGGCTCATCGAGGCGAGCGCGGGGACCGGCAAGACGTACCAGATCGCCAACCTCGTGCTGCGGCTCGTCGTCGAAGAGGGGCTCCCGATCGAGCGCATCCTCGCGATCACGTTCACGCGCGCCGCAACGGCCGAGCTCCGCGAGCGCGTCCGCAAGCGTTTGCGCCAGGCTCACGCGGCGCTCGGTGCGATGAGCCCCGCGACGCTCGACCTCACCGACCGCGTCCTCGCGTCGTTCCTTGAGCAGCCCGCCGACGTGCGCGTCCGCGCGCGCGCGACGCTCGAGGTGGCGCTGCGAGCCTTCGACGCCGCGCCGATCGCCACCATTCACGGCTTCACGCAGCGCGTGCTCGAGGAGCTCTCGTTCGAGTCGAGCGAGGAGGCCGGCCTCGCGCTCACCGGTGACGCCAGCGCGATCCTCGGTCGCCTCGTCGATGACACGCTGGTGCGGCTCGCGACCGAGCTCGACGCCGACGGCCTCGAGCGCGCGCGCAGCGCCGGCGTGGAGCGGGACACCCTCCTCTCGCTCGCGACGGAGATGACGGCCGCCGTGGCACCGCTCGTCGAAGGCGCCCCGCCGCAGCTCCCGACAGCGACCGACCTCGGAGCGCTCGCGCGAGGCATGGCGGCGGACCTCTCGGCTGCTCCTGCGCTCTTCGCGGCGACGCTGCGGTCCCGCTTCGAGGCCGAGCTTCGGCGCAGGCGCGCGCTCACCTTCGACGCGATGCTGGCCCGGCTCGCCGAGCGGATGCGCGCCTCCGGTGGGCCGGCGAGCCCGCTCGCGAGGGCGCTCCGCGAGCGCTACCACGCCGTCCTCGTCGACGAGTTCCAGGACACCGACGCCGCGCAGTGGAGCGCGCTGCGAGACGCCTTCCACGGGTACCGGCGCCTCTTCCTCATCGGCGATCCGAAGCAGGCGATCTACGGCTTCCGCGGGGCCGACGTGCACGTCTACCTCGAGGCGAAGCGCGCCGTAGCGGTCGAGCGCCAGGCGACCATGACCACCAACTGGCGCTCGGATCCTCAGGTCATTCACGCGATGAACACGTTCTATCGTGCGGGCTCGGAGGCCTTCGACGTCCCGGGGATCGACTACGTCGAGGCCCGCGCGGCGGCCGCGGCCTCGCGCGTCGAGCCTGCGGGCCCGGGCCTCGTGGTGCGGCCCTTCGGTGACGCCTCGGGTGGTCCGCTCGGCAACAAGACCAAGGCCATGCGCAAGGCCTCCCGCGAGGCCGCGCGCGCGATTCGCGCGCTCCTCGACGGCGAGACGCGCGTCCTCGAGGCGACCGGTCCGCGGCGCGTCGCGCCCTCCGACGTCGGCGTTCTCGTCTCGTCTCACCGCCAGGCGGACCAGGTCCGGCGCGATCTCCGCGAGCAGCGGATCCCAGCCGTCGCCGCCTCGCGCGAGAGCGTGTTCGACACGCCCGCGTCGCGCTGGCTCGCGGCCTGGCTCGACGCCGTCGCCGGGGCTGGGCGCGACCGCGCGGCCCGCCGCGCCGTCGTGTCGCCGCTCTTTGGCTGGACGGCGGAGGAGCTCGCCTGGGGGCTCGCCGTGGCCGAGGACGCCCGGCTCGCCGCGTCGCGCCCCCCCGAGCTGGTCGCGCGCGATTGGGATGCCTGGAGCGAGCGGCTACGCCGCGCGTCCGAGCGCTGGCCGTACGATGGGTTCGCGCGCGTCTTCGATCGTGAGCTCGACGCTCACGGCTCGGTCGTGCGCCTGCTCGCGGGGCCATTCGGTGAGCGTGACGCCACCGACTTGCGTCACCTGTTCGAGCTCGCGCACCTCGAGGAGCGCGCGCGGCGGCTCGGGCCAGCGGCGCTCTCACGCTGGCTGCGCGCCTCGGCGTCCGAAGAGGGTGAGGCCGAAGAGCGCCGGCAGCGCCTCGAGAGCGACGCGCTCGCGGTCCGCATCGAGACCGTCCACGTGAGCAAGGGCCTCGAGTACCCCTTCGTCTTTCTCCCCTTCGCTTGGACGCCCACGAAGACGGTCAGTCCCGGCGGAAGCTCGGGCCCGCCTTACCTCAAGGTGCGCGATGAGGACGGTGCGCACTTGCACTTCGCCCCGAGCTCTCCGGCGGCGTGCTCGGCCTGGAACGTCGAGCAACAACGCGAGGAGCTGCGTCGACTCTACGTGGCGCTCACGCGCGCCGAGCACCGCACGGTCGTCTGGTTCGGAGTTCACGGAAGGGGCGCCACCTCCGAGTCCAGCGGGCTCGGCCGCCTCTTGCTGCGCGACGATGAGCCAGGGCCGCTCGCGTGCGCGACTTACCCGGTCGCGCCGTCGGCCGAGCTCGATGCGCGCCTCGATGCCCTCGCGTCGCGGAGCGGCGGAGCGATCGTGTGCGAGCGGCTGCCTCCCGCCGCGACCTCGAAGACCTGGCAGCCCGAGGCACCGAGCGCTCGGCCGCTCGTCGCGCAGGGCTGGCCCGCGGAGCGCGCGCGGCTCGAGGGGCCCTTCGTCGTCACCAGCTTCAGCGCGATGCACGACGCGGCGGCCGTCCCCGACGACGACGAGCCGCTGCGCCTCGACCGCCGCGAGCTCGACCCGCGCGCGACTGCGCCCGAGCGCGACGCGCCGACCGGGCTCGTCCCGCCCGCGCTCGACGCGACGCTCGTCGACGGACCGCGCGGGCTCGAGGCGAGCGGAGGCGCGGCGTACGGCACCTGGGTCCACGCGGTGCTCGAGGGGCTCGACTTCGCGAGCGGTGCGCCCCTCTCGGGCGTGAGCCTCGCCGAGCACCTCGCCGCCACAGGCTCGTCGCTGGGCGTGCCCGACGCGCACGAGGCCGCTCTGGAGCTCGCGCAGCAGCTGCCCGCCATCCTCGACACCCCGCTCGACTGCGACGGCTCGAGGGATCGACGCGACTCGATGCGGCATCTGCCGCCCGGGTTTCGCCTGCGCGAGCTCGACCGTCGCGCCCGCCGCGACGAGCTCTCGTTCGATCTGCGCCTTGGCGCGGGCACGCGCTACCGAAGTGCGCCGGTCGCTTCACCGCGGGGCGTCGATTCGGGCGGGCGCGGCCTCATCGATCCGGTCGCGTTCGCGCGAGCCGTCGTTTCCCGTCGTGGGGCGGGAGCGCCGCTCGTCGGTGAAGGCGCGCCTTGGCTCGACGCCCAGGCTCGTCGCATCGAGCGCGGCGGCGCCTTCCTCGGCCGCCAGACGGGCATCCTCACCGGCTCGATCGATCTCGTCTTTCGAGTCAGGCGCGCCGACGGCGAAGGCCACACGTATTTTCTCGCCGACTACAAGACGAACCGTATCGTTGACTCGTCGCCCGCTCACTACACCGGCGCGTGGCTCGACTGGGAGATGGCGCGCAAGGGCTACCCGCTGCAAGCGCTCCTCTACACCGTCGCGCTCCACCGTCACCTGCGCGCGCGGCTTGGAGAGCGCTACGACTACGACGAGCACGTCGGCGGCTATCTCTACCTATTTTTGCGCGGCATGACGGAGGTCAAGTCGCGCGACCCCGCGACGGGGCGCTGCCTCGGCGTCCTCGGCGATCGCTGGCCGCGCGACGTGGTGCTCGCCGTCGATCGCGCCCTCGAGAGCGCGTGCTCGAGCGAGGCGGACGCGTGACCTTCGAGCGCGCTTGCCTCCAAGCGTTTTTCCGAGCGGGCGTGCTCGCGGCGGAGGAGCTTCATGCGCTCCGGCTCGTCGCGCCGCGCTACGGTGAAACCGACGAGGCTCGACTCCTGGGGCTCGCCTTCGCGGTGCGTGCGCCGCGCCTCGGTCACGCTGGGGCCGAGCTCTCCCGGGTTCGAGCGGCGTTCGAGGCGGAGCTCGCGCTCCGCAGCCCCGAAGACGCCTCGTCGCCGGCGCTGCCCTGGCCCGAGGATGCCGCGCAGTTCCGCGCGCACGTGTTCTCCTCGCCGATGGTCTCGCGTGAGCCGCGCGACCCCGAGACGCAGGACCGCCCCTTCGTCGTCGTCGAGCGCGCGTCGAGTGAGCCGCTCCTCTGTACGCGTCGCATGTACGAGCTGCAGCGCCGTATCGCGAGCGAGCTCGTCGCGAGGGCGGGGCGGCCGTTCGAGGACTCCGAGCTCCCGGACGATCTCGACGCGCGGATCGCGAGCTTCTTCCGCGCACCTGGAAGTGACGACCGTGAGTCCTTCGAGGCCGCGCGACTCGCGGCGCGCTCCCGGCTCGCCATCGTCACGGGTGGCCCTGGGACCGGCAAGACCTTCCTCGTCGCGCGGCTCCTGGCGGCGCTCCACGCGACCGCTCGCACGAAGCGCCCGCTCAGCGTCGCGCTCGCCGCTCCGACCGGCAAGGCCGCCGTCCGCATGCTCGAGGCGCTTGGGGACGCGCTCGCCGGCGTCGAGCTCGAGCCGCGCGTGCGCTCGGCCTTGCATGAGCTCGAGGCCCGCACGGTCCATCGCCTGCTCGGGATCGGCTCGCACGGGACCCCGCGCCACCATGCCGGGCGACCGCTCGCGGCCGACGTCGTGGTCGTCGACGAGGTGTCGATGGTCGATCTCTTCCTCATGCAGCGGCTGCTCGACGCCACCTCGCCGGACGCGCGCCTCGTGTTGCTGGGGGACCGCGATCAGCTCGCGAGCGTCGACGCGGGGAGCGTCCTCGGGGATCTCGTGCGCGACGTGCTCGAGGGTCGTCCGGAGGCGACGCTCCGAGGGAACGTGGCCGAGCTCACGCGCTCCCGGCGCTTCGAGGACGCCCCCGAGGTCGCGGCGGTGGCGGCCGCGCTCCGTGGCTCGAGCGACGCGCGGCTCGACGAGGTGTTGCGACGCATGGCCGGGGAGCCGATGGTCCCGTCGCGAGCCAGCGTCATCGATCACCTCGGAGCTCCCGTTGCCCCGCGGGACGGCGTGCTGCCGCGCCCGTCGGAGGCCGAGCTTCACGCGCTCGCCGCGCCTTACCTCGAGGGTTTCGCGTTGCGGGGGTCACGCCGTCCGAGCGAGCTTGCTCCAGGTTATGCGGCGCTCCTCGCGCGCGGACTCGATGCGCGGGGAGCGCCGACCGAAGGGCTCCGCGACCTCGCGCTGCAGCGGGCGATCCTCGACGCCTTCGAGGGCTATCGCGTCCTCGCCGCGCACCGACGCGGGCCGTGCGGAGTCGAGGCCCTCGAGCGCGCGCTCGCGAGGCGGGTCCGTGAGCGCCTGCTCGCGGAGCGGGAGGCCGGCG
The DNA here is from genome assembly GCA_016875405.1 of Deltaproteobacteria bacterium. Classification (GTDB taxonomy): domain Bacteria; phylum Myxococcota_A; class Polyangia; order Polyangiales; family Polyangiaceae; genus SYFR01. The sequence goes on from VGRJ01000109.1 coordinate 12,879, forward strand.
CCGAGCTGCCTCAGTCGGGCCCGCACTGGCTCGGTCGAGCGCTCCTCGTCACCGAGAACGCGTACGACGTCGAGCTCATGAACGGCGACATCGGGCTTGTCCTCGTCGATGGCGAGGGCAAGCTGACCGCAGCGTTCCCCGCGCCGAGGAGCGAGACCGGGGTGCGGCACGTCGCGCTCTCGCGCCTGCCGGCGCACGAGGGGGCCTTCGCGATGACGGTCCACAAGGCCCAGGGCTCTCAATACGAGCGCGTGGCGTTCGTGTTGGCCGGGCGCGCCTCGCCGATCCAGACGCGTGAGCTCGTCTACACGGCCGTCACGCGCGCAAAGGATCAGTTCGCCTGGCTCGGCTCCTCGGACGAGCTCCGCGACGCCTTGTCGCGGCGCGTGGTACGCGCGAGCGCGCTCGCCGAGCTGCTCGCGGGGCGATGAGCATGCAGCCAGCCAACGCTGTCGCCGTGGTCAGGGGAGGGTGACGACGACGCGATCGATGCGCGTCGGACCGTGCTGAGCGTCGTTCCACGAGAGGTCCGGCAAGTTCGGATCCGAGGTGTAGTTGTAGAGCAGGTGTTGGGTTGGCGAGATGGCGAGCTCGCTCGCGAAACAGGTGTCGCCGGCCGATGGAAGATCGAGGACGAACGAAACCGTGAGCGCGTTCGGCTCGAGCTGCCAAAGCGAACAGCGCTTCGGCGTCTGCCAGTACGCGAGTTGGTACGCCAGTCGTTGTTCGAGGAGCGTCTTGCCCGACTGCATGAGATCGAAGTTGCCCGTCTCGGTCACGTTGCGGCGCCCGACCAGATAGACGTCGTCGCCATGGCGGAAGACGAGCGGTGAATCGTACTTCTTCGGATCGTGCCGGCACGTCCAGTGCTCGAGCGCGCCCGCTTCGGCGCGACAGATCTTCGACCCGAAGCCGTCGTCGTCCCCCTCCTCATTGCGCCCAACCGCCACGCGTCCGCCGTCAGGCAGGAACGCCCAATCGACCTCCGACGCTCCGCCCTCGAGCACCATGCTGTCGCTCCCGATCGCGGGGTCGAACGTGACGCCGTCGCTGGTCTTCAGCCAGTGGACGCGGATCGCGCCGCCGCTCGCGTCGTAGCTGCTCGCGCCGCCGCCGTAGCCGATGAGGTAGCTCGTCCCGTCGACCGTGCGCCCTCGCCAAGGGATGAAGTCGGTCTCGCCCATGGGGCGCAGCTCTTCGGGCGCCGTCCATACGCAGCCGTGCACGAGCTTCATGCCGCGCATCCCTTGTGGCTTGAACGCGAGCGGGTTGTCGCCAAGCACGGCGAAGTAGAGATGGAGCTCTCCGTTGACTTCGAGAAAGCGCGGCTCGCGCACGTCCGTCTCGAGCGCGACCTGAGTCTCGTAGGTCCAGCGCTTCTGGTCGGTGGTGCTGACGACGTAGAGGACGGTCTGCCAGCTCGCGAAGTGCGACGGTGCGGTGCGGAACGCGAAGTAGAGGCGCCCGCCGTGCCAGGCGATGTCGAGGTTGTTGTGCGCAGCTTGCGAGACGACCTCGGTCGGCAGCGCTCCTTTGTCGGGCACCACGGTCACGCTCGGCCCCAGGCTGGGCAACGCCCCCGTCGCGGCGCCACAGAGACCGGGTGTGCGTTCACAGAGGACCTCGATGGTGAGATCTTCCCGTGCGTAACAGGCGGGCGGGTAGGGTGAAGGCGCTTCGTCCGACGATGAGCACCCCGTGAGCGCCGCCACGAACGTGAGGGCGGCGCTCGTGCTCGTCGATGGCGCGGTCACCCTCCGCACCAACTGAATCCGGCTGCTGTGCTTGATCCCACGAGCGCCCCGCGGAGACATCACGATCAAGGGTACCACGCGTCCTCCGCTCGCGTGGACTCGCGAACCTGCCGATGCAGGCGCCTCGATGATGCCCATCCACGCTGGTGACGACCTCGTTGCAATCGCGCGCGCGAGGTCTTGGTTCTTCTGCGGCGAGGGTTGCGCTCGTCTCGAGTGGTTTTCTGCATCGCGCTGCTCGGGACTCACGCAAGACGGCGGTGTGGGCGGCAGCCCGGCGCCTGCATGCGGCAACGCATGCGGGGTCTACGAGACGTGCGGGGCCGGCGCGTGCGAGGTGTGCTCGCGCAATTTCCTCGGCAAGACCGACTACCCGGTGGGCCAATTTCCCCCGCTCCGTCACGACGGGCGACCTCAACGGTGACTGTAATGTCACCCTCGC
>VGRJ01000110.1 GCA_016875405.1 Deltaproteobacteria bacterium
CACCGGCACGCGCACTTTGCCGTAGAAGGCGAAGTCGCTCCGCAGGGTGCCATCCTCGTGTTCGTAACGCCGACGCTGCAGCTCGGCGCCGAAGAGGCTCCAGCCGAACCCTGCGGTCCAGCCCGGCTCCGGGCGCGTGACGTCGACGAGCGCCCCGAGCTGACCCCAGAAGCCGCTCTTCACGTGGACGATCTCGGACTGCAGACCGAGCGTGACTGGCGAGAGATCCGACGCTTCGTAGGTCGCGCCTGCCATCAGGAAGATCGGCGACGCCTCGGGATCGGTGCCGCTCTCGTGGGTGAACAGGAGCCCCGCGCGCACCCGCCCGAAGCCCGACAGCCGCGCTCCGTCGGCGAGCGCCCCGAGCGCACCTTCGACGTTGAGATCGAACCGGAGTCGCGGGCCGAGGCTGTGACCGAGGCGACGTGCCATGGTCGCCCCGTTCGCGGCCCCTCGACCCCCCGAGACCGAGGGCGTGGCGCCCGATGGCGTCGACGGAAGGCTGGCCGCGGCGGAAGGCTCCGAGTCCCGGTTCGACACGAAGGTCAGCGGCACCGTCACCAGGCGGGCCGTCGACGTCCCGTCCGCAGGCAGCCTGAGGCCCTGCGCCGCCGCCTCGAGGCAAGGCACCATCGGCGCGATCGTCGCCTCGACCGACCCCGTGGAGACGCGCGTCACGGCACCGTCGGGGCCCAGCACGAGCTTCAGCTCGATCTGACCCTCGAGGTTCGGGTTCCGGGCGACCGCCTCCTTGTAGCAGCGTCGCATCGCCGGACGCAGCGCCTGGATCGCAAGCCGAATCGCCGCCGCGCGGTCGTCCTGCGTCGGCGTCGAGGGGGGCGATCCATCGTCGGCCGAGGCGTCGCGTGGTTCGAGTGTGCCCGTTCCAGCGGCACCCTCCGCCCGCGCGGCTCCCGAGAACGTGACACCCGAGGCGAGCATGAAGGTCATCAGGACCGCACGAAAGAAAATTCCCATCGCGACGGCGCGAATAACACTACCCCGGCCGGGACGCGACGGGCGGCACGCGCATTCACGCTCGGGGCTCCGGTGAAACGTTGACGCCCGGATGTGAACCGTGTTCACGTTCCGCCCAAGTGCGCTCCCGTGACGCTCACGAGGGCGCGCCCAGACGATTTGACAAGAGGAGTATCAGGAACATGAGCAAGGTTCTTTCGAAGGTTGCGCCGGCTGGTCTCGTTCTCGCGGGTCTCGCGCTCGCGACGCTCTCGGGCTGTGCCTACGGTGGCGCGGCGGGCGTGGGCGACAAGGCCGTCGTGCTCCGCAACGACGCGTTCCTCTTCGGCGCGCTCCGCAAGGCGTTCGTTTGCAAGGTCTCGGACGCGGGCCTCACCGACTGCAACAGCAGCACGAACCCCTGATCCGCGCGCGCTCATCGGCGAGCCTGGGTGCTGCACGGCGTAGGTCCTCGAGACCGCGCCACGCTGCCCGGCTCGCCGATGTGCATTGGGCCGGCTCGCCGAGGTGAATGGGGGACCCGACACACGCATGTTCCGCTACCCCGTGATGCTGCGCCCGCTGGTTTTCTTCTCGCTCCTCGCGGTCCCCGGCGCGCTCGTCGCATGTCGAGGCCGAGACGAGGTCGCCCCACCCGAGGCGCTCCAGACCGTCGGCCTCAAGCTGGAGGCACCAGGGCTTCGAGGCCCCCTCGACCTCGCGGTGAGCTTGCCCGAGAAGGCCGATCCTCAGCCCGTCGTGGAGGCGCTGAGCGGCGCCCTGCATCGGTCACTCCAGCGCTGCGCCGGCGGCTCGGCTCCGCTCCGCTTCGATACCGACCGGGTCCTCGCGATGCGCCTTCGAGGGGATGGAATCGAGGCGGTGGTGACCGAGGCCGCCCAGGGGACGGCTTGCCTCATCGATGCGCTCGAGGAGGCACCTCTCTCTCGGCGCTTCGACACCGCGCTCGACGTTCACGTCCTGCTGCGCGCCGTAGCCGCGGCAAAGTGAGACGGTGCTCGGGCCGCGCCTCGCCGCCGCTCGACCGCGGCACGTCGGCGCATCGCCACCAAAGCTGGATCGGGCTCGCTCGCCGCGGTGGCTCCGCGCCATGTCTCGGAAGCCTGAGCGAAACGAGCGCGAAGGTGGCGCTGCAGCACAACCTCGGGCTCGGCGGCGCCTGCGTGATGACGATGTACCGCCGCGACTGAGCCAAGCGCCTCGCGGCGCTCGCGGCTGGGCGCGCCGAACACCTGTTTCGGGCCTCGCTGCAAGCCGCTATCTTCGCGCTCACGAAGCTCACGCGTGTCGCGATATCTTCGGGGCTCCCGCTCCTCGGCGCGCTGGCGTGTGGCGACTCGACCGCGATCTCTGGGCCAGGCTCCGGCTCGGCCGGAACCTCTGGTTCGGGTGGAGCAGGCGCCGCGTCAAGCAGCGCAAGCACGCTCTCCTGTCCGCCACTCGATGGTTGTCATCTCGAGGGGACGTGGGATGAGGAGAAGGGCGCGTGTACGGCACCCCTCGCAGCGGATGGGACTCCCTGCGACGATGACGATGCGTGCTCGAGTGACGATGCGTGCGCTTCGGGGAGCTGCATCGGAACGCCTGTGGTCTGCGCCCCGAGCGATTCGTGCCACATGGTCGGCACTTGTGATCCATCAAGCGGAGTGTGCTCGGACCCGCTCGATCCGAACGCGCTGAGTACGCTAGGTGCACGCTGCGGTGCGATGCCGGTGCTCCTCGACTCGGGGTACGGCACCCTCGGGCTCTTGCCGCACATCAAGCTCCCCGGCGAGTGGAACCCCTACCTCCTTGACGGCAACGCCGACTCGGCGAATCGCCTGAAGCTCTACGAGCGCGCGCATGCCATCGGACTGCGCCCGTACTGGCTCGTGTACGGCAACGTCTTCGAGGGCCTCCTCGGCATTGAGCGGACACGCGGGGCGAAGCCGGTGCCCAACCTCCCGAAGGGGCGCGGGCTCGTCGACGAGTGCGGTAACGCCACCGACGCGGGCGGCTCAGTCGCGGCCTGTCGCCAGGCCTACGGGGCCTGCGGCGGCAAGGTCGGCGGCTCTTCGCCGATGGACCTCGCGAAGACCTTTGATGACTGGTTTGCCGATGGCGCGCTTTGGTTGCAGACCGACACGAACACGTCGCGCTCCGAGAAGCCAACGGGTCTGTTCCCGGACGGGCTCCCCAAACCGACCATCGACGCGCTGCAGGTCGACCTCGAGGGCGAGTGCTTCAATGAGCTGTTGAAAGTCAACGCCGACGTGACAGAGCAGGCGAAGGCGCTCGAGGTCTTTGCGCACGTGTTCGCGGCGCTCGAGGCCGGGCTCGCCAAGAATGCGGTCGGTGCGGGAGCGAGCGCGACGACGGAGCTCGGGCTCTACGGTGTTCCGTCGGGACGTGAGCGCTGCTCGACCTACAATGACACCATGGTCTCGCCGCCGAATTTTCCGAGTGGTCTGCTCGGGTGGTGGACCGACGAGTGCCGCTACCTTGTACCGCAGCTCGCGGCTGAAAATGCGGCCCAAACGCTCCTGCGCGTTGCGCGCCCGACCGCCTGACGGTCACCAGCCTCGGTGATGGCTACGCGCTGCTCGGTCGGCTCGTGCCGTGGATGTATTTCACGGGCAAGCAGCCCTGGGAGCATCCGGCGTTCACCTGGGTTCCGAAGGCCGACGATGGAGACCCAGCGACCTACGAAGGGGACGACGTGCTCGCGCTCGCCGATCCATCGAAGCACCAGCAAGCGTTCCTCAAGCGGTATTTCGAGGGGACGATGCCCTCGACGAGCATGGCGAGCCTGAACCGACTCATCGACAAGCTCCCCGGTGGCGTGCTCTTTCCATCTCTTTACAAGTCGGCTGGCGCGATCGAGCTCGCCTGGGGTGATGTCTCTCACAACGAGTGGCATCACAACCTGGTTGCCATGGGCGCGGCGGCGTTCGAGCACAAGACGAAGGGTCATACTGACCCGCACGTCGCGAAGGTGTTCGAGCACATGATGCTCCTCCACCGTGAGACCGCACAGCTCTCGAACCGCGTGCTCCTCGAGGTCGCTTGGGCCTGGAAGCTCTTCAAGAATCGCAAGCTCGCGCCGATCGTCACCATCGTTCCGGGGGGCGGCGTCGCGCAGAAGATGGTGCGCGATCCGGCGGATGCTTCGGGCGCCACGGTGTGCACGGCCCACGACGCGATCCTCCGTACGGACCCCGGCCTGCCAGGTCGTTGCGGCGACGAGCCCCCGGCTTGCTCGACCGCGGGCTACCGCAAGCAGTCGGCGCTCCCGGTGCACCCTGGACGAAAGGCCGTCTACCACTCGTGGGACGCTGGCAAGAAGGCGTATGTGCCCGAGCCTCAACACCCCGAGGCTCGGACGTACGTGATGCAAAACGTCGAGGTTTACGCTCATCAGACGCTCGACGAGTTCGAGGCGACTCAGCTTCGACCGATGGTGATGGCCGTTCCACACGGCGAGATCGACGGCGTGGTGAACTGGCCCGACGCGACCATGCTCGCGGGCTTGTGCGCGGGTCAGGGGCGTCGCCTCAAGTACGGCGGCGGATTCCACTATTTGAATGCCTATGGCGGCTATGAGGACACCGGTGTCCCAGAGCCGTTGTGGCTACGTTTCTTCGTGCCGGGACCGCTCGACGAGTGGTGTCATGCTGGTCACGCGGCCGCGTGTCGTGAAGCGTACGACTGGACGAAGCCCTGCGACGCCGGCGATACCTGCGAGCCGCACTGGCCATCGGTGGTCGACGACCTCGCCGTCGAGGAGCTCTGCACCGACGCCGTCGCGAGCTACGCCCTCGCGCGCTGGGAGCGCGTCCGCAAGGTCTTCGATGACGCTCTGACGATGAGCTCTCCGGAGCTTGCCTACCAGCCGACGGCGTTCTGCTCGTACCTCGAGTCATGGTTCACGCAGAAGTTCGGAGCGCCACCGAAGCCGATGTGCCAGTGACCGTGAGCCACAAGGACGGTGCGGCCCAAGCCGACGCATGACGTCTCGAGCCGCGCACGGCGACGACGAGCAAGAGAAATCCCTGTCGAGCCGTTGGGTCCGACGCTCTCGCCGCCGAAGGTGGATCGGGCCCGCTCGCTGTGGTAGCTCCGCGCGATGTCTCGGAAGTCTGGGCGAAACGAGGGCGAGGCGAGCGTCGTTCGCGCGGGTACGGTGGCGATCATCGGTCGCAGCAACGTCGGCAAGTCGACGCTGCTGAACGCCGCCCTCGAGCTTCCGCTCGCCGTGGTGTCGCGGCGACCACAGACGACCCGCACCCCGCTGCTCGGGATCGTGCGCCACGGCGACGCGGAGATCGGCTTTCTCGATACGCCGGGGCTCCACAAGGCCGAGTCGAGGCTTGGTCGCGAGATGAACCGCTCGGCGCGCGACGCGGTTCGCGACGCGGACGTAATCCTCTTCGTCATCGCGTTGCCCCCGACCGTGAAGGGCGACGTGCGGCCCCACCCTGGAGATCTGGCGCTCCTCCGCGATCTGCCGAGCGACAAGCCCGTCGTCCTCGTGGTCAACAAGATCGACACGCTACGCGACAAGCGCCTCATGCTACCGCTCCTCTCGACGCTCTCTCAGAGCTTCGCCGATTCGGGCGGGTCGGAGTCGACCGCCGAGCGTCGCTTCGCCGCCGTGGTCCCAGTCTCGGCGCGCACCGTCGACGGCGTCGATCGGGTGCTCGAGGAGGTGGCCCGCGTCCTACCTGAGGGTGGCCCACGCCACGATGAAGACGCGCTCACCGACCGACCGATGCGGCACTTCGCCGCCGAGTACGTGCGCGAGGCCATCTTGCGGGCGACCTCCGATGAGGTTCCGCACGCCGTCGCGGTCACCATCGACGAGTACATCGAGCCTTCGCGCGAAGGTGAGGTGACGCGGGTCAGCGCGACGATCCACGTCGAACGTGAGGGACAGAAGCGGATCCTCATCGGTGAGAAGGGAGCGATGCTGAAGCGCATCGGTATCGAGGCGCGGGCGCGCATCGAGGCGCTCGTCGGGAGCCAGCTCCACTTGGCCCTCTGGGTGCGCGTGACCGAGGACTGGCGCGAGCGGACCGAATCGCTCGCGGACTTTGGCCTGCTCGCCAGGGCGGAGCGCACGTGACGAAGCCCATCGTCGCGGTGATCGGTCGCCCCAACGTCGGGAAGAGCACGCTCTTCAACCGGCTCATCGGCAAGCCGCTCGCCATCGTCCACGATCAGCCGGGCGTCACGCGCGACCGTCACTACGCGGACGCGAGCGTCTACGAGCGCGAGTATACGCTCGTAGACACCGGCGGGTTCGACCCCGGCGGCGACGACGAGATGAAGCACGGGATCATCCGTCAGCTCGAGGCGGCGATCGAAGAGGCCGACGTCATCCTCTGCGTGCTCGACGCCACGGCGCCGCCATCGTCCGTCGACAGCGAGGAGGTCACGCTCCTGCGCCGCACCTCGAAGCCCGTCCTCTACCTCGCCAACAAGGCCGACACCGCGCGCGAGGAGACCGCGTCGCACGATCTCTACCGCCTCGGGATGGATCGGATCATCCCGGTGAGCGCGATCCATGGGCGCGGCTTCGACGAGCTCGAGCGCACGCTCGTCGACGCGCTCCCGCCCGAGGAGGCGCAGGAGGAGGAGAGCGACGGCGCCTCGAAGCCCCTCGCGGTCGCGGTGATCGGCAAGCCCAACGCTGGCAAGAGCTCGCTCATCAACCGCCTGCTCGGCGAGGAGCGCATGCTCGTCGACAGCCGGCCCGGTACGACGCGTGACACCATCGACTCGGTCGTCTCGCGCGGCGGACGTCGCTACCAGTTCGTCGACACGGCCGGCTTGCGCCGGAAATCGAAGGTCGTGAAGGGCAACGACACCGTCGAGGCGATCAGCGTGATGCGCGCGATCCGCGCCATCGATCGCGCGGAGGTCGTGGTGCTGCTCTTCGACGCGGCCGAGGGGATTGCCGAGCAGGACGCGAAGATCCTGGGCCTCGCCGTCGATCGCGGTCGCGCCATCGTGATCGGCCTCAACAAGGTCGACCTCCTCGATCGCGATGAGGTGAAGAAGGCCGAGGAGCGCGCCCGCGACGTGCTCGCGTTCGCCTCGTGGGCCGAGCTCACCACCCTGAGCGCGAAGACGGGGCGCGGCGTCGACAAGCTGCTCAAGGTCGTCGACGGCGTGGCCGAGGCGTTCCGCAAGCGCGTGAGGACGGCCGAGCTGAACCGGTTCTTCGACACCGTGCTCATGACGCACCCGCCGCCGACTCACGGCGGCCGCGCGCCGCGCTTCTACTACATCACGCAAGCGGGCGTCGCGCCGCCGACCTTCGCGATCAGCACGAACCACCCCGAGTACATCCACTTCAGCTACCAGCGCTACGTGTCGAACGCGATCCGCAAGGAGTTCGAGTTCCGCGGCGTGCCGCTTCGGGTGTTCTACCGGGCGAAGAAGCGCCGCTCGTAGCCGCGAGGCTGCGGACTTGGCTTGCCCCGGGCTCAGCTCGCCCCGGGCTCAGCTCGCCCCGGGCTCAGCTCGCCCCGGGCGTCGGTCCGACTAGCACGTCGGCGACCCATGCGAGCCTCCCCACGTCGTGGATGTCGCGGGGAAAGTCAGGGACGTGCAGGACCGGCGTCTTCGTATCGCTCGCGCCGTCGAGCGCCGCGAGGTGCAGCTGATCGAGCTCACCCAGGCGTCGCTCCATGCGCGCAGCCTCGAGGATCCGCTCGGGTCCGTCGCCGCCGAGATCGAGGCCGTGGCGTGCGAGGACCGCGGCCACGTCGTCGCGCGTCGCGGGCGGCGTGTTCGCGTCCGGGACGTGGTGAATCCGATTCACGACGTAGGCCGCCGGTCGAACGCCCTGGCTCGCGAGGCGCTCGGCGAAGAAGCGCACCTCGCGTAGCGACATCGGATCGGGGCTCGTCACGAGGACGTAGGCGACGTCGTCACCGCGCAGCGCGCTCGCGACCACCTGGGCGCGCTGCTTCCAGCCTCCGAACAGCTCGTTGATTTCTGTCATGAACGTCGCGACCTGCTCGAGGAAACCGCCGCCGGTGATGCGGCCGATCCCCCGAAGTACGCTGCTCGCCGTGCGCTGCAGCAGGTTCAACGACAGGCGCCCGGACTGCTGAAACGCGTCGAGGAACCAGCGGACCGCGGGGCTGTCGATTGCGTCGACGAGGCGCTCGGGCGCGTCGAGGAAGTCGAGCGCGTGCGAGGTCGGCGGCGTATCGAGGAGGATGACGTCATAGTTCGGGTCCTCCTTCACGGCGTAGAGCTTCTCCATCGCCATGTACTCCTGCGTCCCGGCGAGCTTCGTCGAGATGTACTTGTAGAGGACGTTGCCCTTGATCCGATCCCGCTTCTCGGCGCTCTTCGCGAGCGAGTCGACGAGCGAATCGAAGGTCGTCTTCGTGTCGAGCATCATGACCGTGAGGCTGCCGGTCACGTCGAGCCCTGCGCGTTCGAACACCTCGGGCATCACCACCTGCGCCTCAGTCGCCACGCTCGCGAGGCCGAGGCTCTCGGCGAGCCGCCGCGCCGGGTCGATCGTCAGGCACAGGACGCGCTTGCCGCGCCGCGCCGCCGCGAGGCCGAGCGCCGCCGAGGTCGTCGTCTTGCCCACGCCGCCGCAGCCCGCGCACAGGAGCACGCGACGGGTATCGAGCAGGCGGCCAAGGTCCTCGGACACGCCTCGGGTTTACCACACGCGCGCGCGGCTTGAACGCTATGATCCCGATGTGAGCGGGTACATCGACCTGCACAGCCACTGGATTCCCGGCATCGACGACGGCGCGCCCGACGTCGCGGAGGCGCTCGCGATGCTCCGAGGCCTCGGGCGCATCGGCTTCTCGAAGGTCGTCGCGACGCCTCACATGCGCACGGGTCTCTTTGACAATGAGCGCGCGGACCTCGAGCGCGCGTTCGGCGAGATCGTGGCCGAGCTGAGGCGGTACCCCGAGCTGCCGGAGGTTGCGCTGTCGAGTGAGCACCACCTCGATGACGTCGTGTTCGCGAACCTGGTGAAGGGCGAGGGCCTCCCCTACGAGCCGGCTCGTACGGCCGCGCTCATCGAGTTCCCGACCGACCACTTCCCCGCACGCTACCGCGAGCGGCTCTTCGACCTACGCATGCGGCGGGTCCGCCCGGTCATCGCGCACCCCGAGCGCTACCGGCCGGTGTGGAAAGACATCACCGTCATGGACCCCCTGCTCGACGGGGGAGCCGTCCTCCTCCTCGACGTGTGCGCGCTCGTCGGCAAGTACGGCCGCGCGCCCCGCAAGGCCGCGCTCGAGCTCCTCGAAGGTGGGTACTACTACGCCGCGTGTTCGGACGCGCACCGCGCGACCGACGTACGCGAGGTCGAGAAGGCGATCGCCGAGCTCTACGCCGTGATGGGCGACGAGGAGGCCGAGTTCCTGCTCGCCGAGGGCCCGCGCAACATCCTCGAGGGCCGCGTCGCCGGGTGAGGCGCACCCGAGACGGAAAGTTGGCCCGGAGCGTGGACCGCCGATAGGCCGATCCCCATGGTGAAGTGGCTCGCGCTCTCCGCGCTGCTCGTCGGCGCATCGGCTCTCACGGGCACGGACGCTCTCGCGAAGACGCAGTCGGAGTCGCCGTACACCTACCGGCAGACGTTCGGCTCGGCGCTCCGCATGGTGAAGGTCGATCTCGCCTTTACGGTGACCGAGGCGAACCCCGATTGGGGCTACGTGCTCTTCGAATACGTGAGCGCGGACAGCGGCGCACGCAAGAACCGCGCGGCGATTCAGCTCGTCGAGTCCGAAGCGACGGGCACCGTCCAGGTCTCGGTGCAGGTGCCGCAGATGCCGTCGTTTCACGAGGACTTGATCCTCGACAAGCTGAAGCAGAAGCTCCATGAGGAGCACGGCGCGCCCCCCGAGCGCGCGCGCAAGAAGGAGACCGACGAGGGTAAGAAGCGCGAGGAAGACCGGCCGAAGGAGCGCGGTGGCGGCGACGAAGACAAGCGAGGCCGGAACCCCGACAACGTCGTGATCCTCGAGCCCGAGCGCGACACCTTGAAGAAGAAGCGATGAGACCGCGGGCGAGCCTCAGCCGCCGTTCGTCCCGACGCACACCGACAGGCAGTCATCGCAGCCGAAGCACGACGTCGTGAAGCACTGCTGGCACGTGCCAACGGCGCATACGTCCTGCGACGAGCCGGTCCCGCAGCGCTTCGCGCAGGTGTTCGTCGAGTAGACGCACAAGTCGCTGTCGGGGCAGTCCTTGTGGTCGGCGCAGATCGACGAGCCGTTCGCCGGGATGCAGGCGGCGCGGCAGTCTTCGCAGCCCGGACAGCTCGGCGTCGCGCACGGGTTGCAGCTCTCGACCTCGGCGAGGCAGCTTTCCCCGTTCGCGGGATCGCAGATTCGCAGGCAGACGCCGGTCGGTTGGTGACAGACGAAGCCCTCGGAGCAACCGCCGAGTCGGCAGTCTGGCGCGCCACCCGACGTCGCGACCGTCACCGCGGCGGCCGTCTCCGACGAGGTCGTCGAGGCGGTCGTCGTCGCGCTGCTCGACGCGCCGCCGCCCCCGAGTGGATCGTCGAGGACGGCCTTGCCGCCACACGCCAGGAACAGCAACGCCGACGACGCGACCAGTTGAGCCTTCATGGCTTGATCCTCGCAATCATCGGCGCGTCTTGCAACGACTCGTCGCTGCGGCCTCAGATGTCCTGCCGCCGCACGTACTCGAAGTCGATGGGGCGGCCCTTGATGCCCTTGGCAGGCGGCGCGATCCAGTGCGCCATCTTGCCGGGCTCGTAGATCGGGCGCTGCATCAAGCTCGAGACGTACGTTTCGTCGTCCTCGGTGGGCAGGAACTGGCCCTTCTGCGCCTGCCACTCCGCTTCGCTGAGCAGGCGCCCCTCGGGGTCGAAGTGGAGGCCCGCGTAGAGCCCGGTCGCGCGGTGAAAGCGCGTGCTCGGGAGCGTGATGCGGAACGCGAGCCCCGCCTCTTCGAGCTGTCGGTTCCATTTGTCAACGCCGCGCTGCGAGTCCTCGACGTACTCCCCGCGGAGCACCTCGTTCATCGCGTTGCGGAGCGGCACGTCCTGACGGTCGAAGCCGCTACGATCGGCCCGCGGGACCTCGAACGACATGACCTCGTCGAGGACGAGGTGGTCCTCGTAGCGGTCCTCCTTCGCGCGGGCCTTGAGGCCGGACGCGAAGTAATTCGCAGCGTTCGAGGAGATCTCGCCGCCGAAGAGATCCAGCGACACCGAGTACCAAAGGTTGACGTATTTCTGCAGCGTCGGCAGATCGATCCCGCCCTCGGCGCGCGCGTCGCCGTTCGAGTTCTTCTGGGTGAGCTCGATGGTGCGCTCGACGATGCGGCCGACGCCGGTCTCGCCCACGAACATGTGGTGGGCCTCCTCGGTCAACATGAAGCGAGTCGTGCGCGCGAGCGGATCGAAGCCGCTCTCGGCGAGCGCGAGCAGCTGGTACTTGCCGTCGCGATCCGTGAAGTACGTGAACATGAAGAACGAGAGCCAGTGGCGGCACGGCTCATTGAAGGCGCCGAGGATGCGCGGCTTGTCCTCGTTTCCGCTGCGTCGCTCGAGCAGCGCCTCCGCCTCTTCGCGACCATCGCGCCCGAAATAGCTGTGCAGGAGGTACACCATCGCCCAGAGGTGGCGGCCCTCCTCGACGTTGACCTGGAAGAGGTTGCGCAGGTCATAGAGGCTCGGGCAGGTCTGGCCGAGCAGGCGCTGCTGCTCGACGCTCGCCGGCTCGGTATCACCCTGCGTGACGATCAGCCGGCGGAGAGCGTTGCGGTGCTCTCCCGGCACGGTGTCCCACACCGGCTTGCCCAAGTTGTCGCCGAAGCCGATGGTGCGGCTCTGAGTCGGCGGGGTGAGGAAGATCCCCCAGCGGTAATCGGGCATCTTCACGTAGTCGAAGTGCGCCCAGCCGTCGGCCTCGACGCTGATCGCCGTGCGTAGGTACACCTGGTCGCTCTGGAAGCCTTCCGGCCCCATCTCCATCCACCAGTCGATGAAGCGGGGTTGCCACGCCTCGAGCGCGCGCTGCAGCTTGCGGTCGCTCGCCAGGTCGACGTTGTTCGGGATGCGCTCGGAGCTGACGTTGCTCATGGTCTCAATCTCCCTCTGTCGTGGATGGTGATCGGGTCGTGTGGTGCGTGCGTAGGCTCAGGTGCGTCGCCAGTCGAACTCGGGACGCTCAGGGCGGCCGTACATGGTGAGCGCGCCGCGCTCGCCGACGGCGTTCGGGCGCTGGAAGATCCAGTTCTGCCAGGCCGAGAGGCGCGCGAAGATCTTCGTCTCCATCGTCTCGGGGCCGGCGAAACGCAGGTTCGCTTCCATCCCGGTGAGGGCGTCAGGCGACAGGCTCGCGCGCTCCTCGACGGCGATGCGCACGTCGTCGTCCCAGTCGATGTCGTCGGGCGTGAAGGTCACGAGCCCGTGCTCGAGGGCCGCGTCGTGATCGAAGAGATGGCGCACGTCGCGGAGCGAGGCGGCGTGCTCGGGGCGCGCGAGGAACCGGGTCTCGAGGCGGGTGAGGCCGTTCGACATGGGGAGCGCGCCGAAGTTCAGAGACGAGAGGCCGATGCGAGGGGCGTCATCGTCTTGGCTCGCGAGCATGTACGAGCGGTCGGCGGAGAGCGCGAGTTCGAACAACGAGCCCGCGAAGCACGAGCCGGGGCGGAGCGTCGCGAACAGGCTCCGCGCGGTGAGGTCGAGGCGTCGGAGTACCCGCGCGACGAGCAGCGAGATCTCGCGGCCGAGCCAGTCACCGCCAAGTCCCGCGAGCGCTTCGTCATGCGCGCGGACGGCCTCGGGATCGCCCGAGGTCTCGAGCACGAGGAGGCCAACGGTCGGGTGGTTGAAGCGCAGATCGAGCAGCGCGTCGTCGAGCTCGCGGAACGCGCGGAGGTGCCAGTGGTCGCTGCCTTGCTCGCGGAGCGTCTTTCCGTCGGTCGCCGCGGGGCTGGTCGGGCCCCTGACGAGCAGCGTCGCGGTGCGCGTCTCTCGATCGACCGTGAACTCGACGTAGCGGTAGCTCGACACGAGCTTCGCCCCGTCTTCGCTGCGCGTCGGCGCGACGTCCGCGAGGAGGATGCCGGGCCCCTCGTCCTTCGGTGCAGCGGCTGCCACCAGCGCGTCGGCCCGCTTCTTCACCTCGGCGTCGAAGCGGCTCTTCGCGAACACGTCGTCGACGAGGCCCCAGTCCTTGGAGCGCTTGCCGCGGACGCCTTCGGCCAGCGTCGAGAACACGTCGGCGAGATCGCGACGGACCTTGCGCTTGTCCACGAGGCGGGTGAGCCCGCCCGTGCCGGGGAGCACCGCGAGGAGCGGCGTCTCGGGGAACGACACCGCGCTCGAGCCGTCATCTTGCAGGTAGATGGTCTCGCACGCGAGGGCGAGCTCGTAGCCGCCGCCGGACGCGACGCCGTTCAGCGCCGCGATGTAGGTCTGCCCGCTCTTCGCGCTCGCTTCCTCGAGGTAGAGGCGCGTCTCGTTCGTGAACTTGCAGAAGTTCACCTTGAAGGCGTGCGTCGAGGCGCCGAGCATGTAGATGTTGGCGCCCGCGCAGAAGCAGTTGTCGGTCCCGCTCGAGACCAACACCGCGCGCACCTCGGGATGCTCGAAGCGGAGGCGCTGCACCGCGTCCGCGAGCTCGATGTCGACGCCGAGGTCGTAGCTGTTCAGCTTGAGGACGTAGCCGCCACGCAGCGGGTGCTGGTCGTCGACCGCCATGACGAGTCGAGCGACGGCTCCGTCGACGTGGAGCTTCCAGTGGTGGTAGCGGGACGGGTGGGTGCTGAAGCGGACGGGCTCTTCGACCTTCGGCGTGGCGCTTTCCATCCCCTTGAGCCGTAGCCGACCCGCCGAGCGTGCGCAAGCATTATATTGCCTTGTGTTTCACAGATGATGCAATATATTGCTTCACATGGGCTTGCTGGTGCAGCTCGGCGCAGCGATCCGACGGCTTCGAGAGGCGCGCGGCCTCACGCTCCGCGAGCTTTCCGCGCGCTCGACCGTCAGCCCCCGTTTCCTCGCCCTGCTCGAGAAGGGCGAGGGGAACATCTCGGTCGTGCGCTTAACCGAGGTCGCCGAGGCGCTCGGCACCACTGCCTCGGCCCTGCTCGAGGCGAGCGAGCGCTCGGCGGAGGCGTCGCCGGTGCTGCGTGAGACGCGGTTCGTCGCGCTCCTCGGCCTGCGGGGCGCGGGCAAGTCCACGCTCGGGCGGCGGGTGGCGGTGGCGCTCGGGGTGCCGTTCGTCGAGCTCGACGCGCGCATCGTCGAGCGCGCGGGCATGTCGCTCGAGGCGATCTTCTCGGTGCACGGGGCCGACTACTACCGGCGGCTCGAGCTCGCCGAGGTCGAGGAGCTCGCGGCGCGTCCGCGCCCGGCGATCGTCGCGACGGGCGGCAGCCTGGTCACGCACCACCAGGCCTTCGAGCGGCTCCGCGGCGTGGCGACGACGGTGTTCCTCCGCGCGACGGCCGAGGACCACTGGAACCGCGTCGTGGCGCAGGGCGACGCGCGCCCGATGGCGAACCGTGAGGGCGCGATGCAGGAGCTCGAAGCCATTCTCCGTGCCCGCCGCGCGCTCTACGAGCTCGCGGACCACACCGTCGACACGAGCGCGCTCGGCCTCGAGCGCAGCGTCGACGCGGTGATTCGGGTCGCGGCGGCGGGGTGAGGGTGCAAGACGAGCGCTCCGCGGTGGCTTCTGTCGCATGGTAACGTCTCCCGCCGGAAAGCCGCTCCCGTGACCGACTCGCCCCGAGACCTCGAACTCCTCCGCGCCAGCGAGC
>VGRJ01000111.1 GCA_016875405.1 Deltaproteobacteria bacterium
ACGTTCGTCACCGTGTTCCTCGCGGAGCTCGGCGACAAGACCCAGCTTGCGACCCCGACGTTCGCGGCCGAGTCGCGCTCACGGTGGCCGGTGTTCATCGGCTCGGCCTCGGCGCTCGTCGCGATGAGCGCACTCGCGGTGGTCGGGGGTGAGGCGACCGCGCGCGTCGTCCCACCGAACCAGTTGAAGCGAATCGCAGGGCTCGCGTTCGCGCTGATCGTCGCGTGGGTGCTCTGGTCGTCTCGCGGCGAGGCGGTCGGTTGAGTCCCCGGGGCTTGCACCGGGCGCTCGACCGTTGTGGCGTCGGGCCCATGCGACGCGTCGCCCTCCTGACCGGCTTCTTCCTTGCGGCACTCGGCTGCTCTGGCACGAACGAGGGCGTGCCGTCCTCTTCGAGCGTGAGCGCCTCCGCCGCGACGAGCGGGACGGGCGGCACCGGAGGCGGCGACGACGCCGGCGGCGCGGGCGGGTCCGGTGGCGCCGGCGGCACCGACACGAGCGGTTCGGCCGCGTCGAGCTCGAGCGGCGGGGCGACGGGCCCCGACTTCGACGACGTTCCGTGGACGACGGGCGCCGACGTCGGCTTCGGGATCGCGCGCAAGGACACGCAGAACCCGGTCGGGAACTCGGCGTTCATCGGCTACGGGGGCTACGGCGTGAGCCTCGATGACGCCTGCGCCTGGACGCGCGAGCTCTACCTCGACGACCTCGCAGCTCGCGGGGTGCGGTTCGTCTACTGCGTGCAGGGGCCTTCGAATCCTTCTTACTCCGCGCTCGAGATCGGCAACTCGAAGATCGCGAAGCACCTCGTCGCCACGCTTCCCCCAAACGCGCCGTTCATCGCCGTGGCCGCGCACTCGAGCGGGAGCTTCGTCGCGCATGAGCTCTTCGCCCAGCTCGCGGGCTCGCTCGATCCGGCGAGCGTCACCGGCGACCGGATCGTCTACTTCAACCTCGACGGTGGTCAGAGCGGTCTGACGTCCGAGAGCGCGGCGTACCTGCGAAAGGCCTACTTCGTGGGCGCGCGTGATCTCGCGAAGGGCACAAAATCTCCCAACCACGGCACCATGTCCGCGCTCGGAAGCGCCTATGCCGCGAAGGGAGGCTTCCTCGAGCTCGATGCGACGAGCGCCGGCTGCGACGCGGGCGCCGCGTGGTGCGTCCATATGGTCCCGATCACCTCGAAGCCCCACGATCCCGGTGGCAGCGACGTCGACGCGGACTACGCCGACTTCGTCGGGCGACCGGTGGTGACGACTTACCTCGTCGCGACGGAGGTCGAGGCCGGGCTCACGCCTTGAGCGACGGCAACCGCGCAAATCGGCTTGCGAACGTGCGGTGAAGCTCGAGCCCGTTGGCCTCGGAGGCGAGCTCGCGCGGCCGATAACCCGAGTAGACCTCGAGGACCACGAGCCGGAGCTCGTCGACCACGAAGCGAAATCGCCACTCCTTTTGCGCGAGCACGCGCGAGCCGTCGGCCTCGATGCGAATCCGTCGGTACGCGTGAGGCCGCGGCCCCAGCGACAGCGCTGCCCTCACCTGCGCCTCGACCTCGACGCCCGCCTCGCGGAGATAAGCGAGCTGCTCGGCCGCCGTCTCCGAGAAGCCGACCTCCCAGCTCGCAACCGGATCGCGAGGTCGCTCGCCGGCCTCCCCCGCGTCGCGCACGCTTGTCGTGGAGGCCTCGTCCTCGAGCCACCCGGCCCTCGCCGCGGGAATGGCGTCGGCCCAGGGAACGTAGGGCTTCAGATCGAGGACCGGCGTCCCGTCGAGCAAATCGAGCTCACGGACATGCAGCGTGAGTCCATCGACGCGGACGAGCTCGACCACGCTGAGACCGATCGGGTTCGGGCGGTAGGGCGAGCGCGTCGCGAAGACGCCGCGACGTCGGGTCGAGCGCGGCGGCAGCACGCGCGGGCGCCAGCCCTCGTTGTGATGAAACCACGAGACCACCCATAGAAACTGCCAGCCCTCGAGATCCGTGAGAGCGTCCTCGAAGTGCTTGCCCGGCAAGAGCTCGATCCTGCCCTCGATCCCCGCGGCGACGCGCGGCTGACGCGGGGCGTCGCGCCGCTCGGTGAAGGGGCTCCTCACGACGCCGATCGGACGAAGGACGAGCTCGGCTGGCGGCGGCGCCTCTTCGTGGTCGAGGGGCTCGCTCACGTGTCCTCTGGGGGGAGCGCCGCGAAGCTGAAGGCGAGGCGCGCGCCGCCCTCCGGACTCCGCGAAGCCTCGACCGTACCGCCGCAGGCCTCGACGAACCTGCGAACGACCGCGAGGCCAACCCCGGTACCCGCTGGGCGCGTGGTGTAGAAGGGCTCGAAGATCCGCGACGCGTCGTCAAGCTCGAACCCGGGGCCGGCGTCGTCGACGCACAGGACGACGCGACCGCCGGGGCGTCGCCCGACCCGCAAGACGACGGGCGATCCCGGCGGGCTCGCCTCGTGCGCGTTGCCGATGGCGTTCAAGACGGCAAGTTCCATCAGCTCGGGGTCGACGAGCGCTCGCTCACTCCCATCGTCGGCGCCCTCGACGAGAATCCGCTCGGAGCGCATGACATCGCGAGCCACGTCGACGCTGCGGGCCGCCTCCGCCAGCGCGTACAGGGAGGTCGAGACGAGCTTGGGCTCCAGCGGTCGGCCGAGCGTCAACAGATCCGATACGATCCGATCAAGGCGCCGCGACTCCTCCGCGATCACCTCGAGGAGCTCGCCTGTCGGGACGCCCTCGCGCCCGAGCAGCGTCGTCGCATTCAAGATCGCGGCGATCGGGTTGCGGACCTCGTGGGCCATCACCGCGGCGGCCTCTCCCAACGCCGCGAGGCGCTCGCGCTCGACGAGTCGCTTGCGCATTCGGACGCCCTCCACAGCGCGTTCGATCAGCTCGCCGAACATCTCAACTGGCCCTGCGAGGCCGGGCGTCAACGTGGCCCCGCTGACGAAGAGGACACCGAACAGGCGCTGTCCGACGTGGAGCGGCACCTCAAGCAGGTGAGGGCCGAGCCGCGCCCTGCGCAAGAGCTCGACGATCTCACGCGGCATGAAGCGCTCGGCCACGTCGTAGAGGTCCTGAAAGAATGCCGCGACGCCCTCGTCGAAGCGCGGGTTGTACGCGCGGAGCACGTCGACGGCGAGGGGCATCGTCGTCAACATCGCCTGCACGTTGCGGTGGTCGTCGTCGAGGTTGGGCGTGCCGCTCGGCCCTTGCCGCAAGAGCGCGCCGTCGTCGTCGGCGAGCAAGAACGATGCGGTGAAGCCGCGCTCGACGATCGCCTCGACCGCGCGCTCGCTCACCTCCCGCTCCGAGCCCGCCGAGGCGAGGAGCGCGCTCGCTCGAGCGAAGCCGTCTGTGAGCTCCTTGACCCGGGTGTCGTGGTCGTCATCGACGAGGAACACGAGGCTCGCGCCAGGCTCCGGGCAGAGCCGCCATTCGATTCGCAGCGCCCTCAATCGACCGCTCGCGTCCGTCGCCCGCAGGCGCATCGTCCCGGCAGGGGACGCCTCCTGGCGAGCGCTCTCGCTGCTCGCGAGCACGCGCGGGAGATCTCCGGGGGTCACGTAGGTGGCGACGAGCGCCTCGGACGAGACGCCGATCAGCTTGGCGGGATTGATTCCCATCAAGTCCACGTAAGCCGCGTTGACGGCGACGATGACCCCATGTTGGAGGCGCAGCGCGGCGACCGGGAGCGTCTCGAAGTCGACGGCCGAGGCGACTCGCGCGGCTTCCATGGGCGAGACCATACCGCTTGCGGTTCGCCGCGCCAACGAGCAGCCGAGCACCGAGCTACACTCGGCCGCGATGGCATCGGAGCGCTGCGCCCTCGGGGACCCTCACAACTTCGGCCGTCGCGTCGCGAGGCGAGGCGGATGGCTCGACAAGCCGCGTTCGCTCGTGTGGGAGCGGCTCCTGCTCTCGGTGACGAGCCCTCTGCGTCGGGCCCTCGCCGTCGCCGCAAGGGACGGCGGGCTCGGCCGCGACGCCTTCGAGTTCCTGCCGAGGCTCCGCTTCCGTTCCTTGCGCGGCGTTCGCGGCGGGCAAGTGTCGGAGGTGGCGCTCCGCCCACTCGAGAGGCTCGACCACGCAGGGCGTCTCGAGCTCGCCGCCGCCACGGGGCGCTTCGTCGCGCTCGCGGCGTGGCTCGGGCTCGCCGATCTCCACTGGGAGAACCTCGCGCTCGGGCGCGACAGCGCCGGCCGCCTGGTGCTCGGTCCGCTCGACGTCGAGCTCATCCTCGACGACCTCGAGCTCCCCACCGACACGAAGCTCGTCCCCGACGCCGAGGAGGACGTGGCCTTCGAGTGTCGACACGCCGCGGGGCTTCGCCGCGTCCTCCCCTACCTGGGCAAGCCGCTCGACCCCATCGCGATCGCCACGCTCGTCGGCGGCTACCGACGAGCCCTCGACGCGCTCGAAACGCACGCGACCGCCATCGCGACGGCCATCGCGGCCGAGCCCGAGGTCGCCGGCGCGCCCATTCGCGTCTGCCTCCGCGGCACCGCCGACTACGTCCGCGCGCGGTCCAGGCCGGTTTGGCCACCGCTCCTCGACGCCGAAGCCGAACAGCTCGCGCGCGGCGACATCCCATATTTCTTCCGCCGGCTCGGCAAACCAGGTCTTCGCTACTTCGCGAGCGAAGACCTGACGACCGAGCGCACGGTCCCCTCGCGCGGCGACGTCCCCAAGCTTGCGCCGCTGCTCTCGCTCGCGCGAGGCCTCCGCTCGCGACGGCGGCAGACGCTCCGCGACGAGGGCGCGCTCGCGCTCGTCGGTGCGCTCGATCACACGGGCCTCGACGGAGCATATGAAGCGGCAGGGGTGCGCCTCGAGGTCGACCCGAGGACCATCGTCCTCTCCTTCGAGGGCGGCGCCGAGCTCATCGCGCCCCGTGATTTGCGGGCCTACGTGGAGAGCCTCTACCTCACGTGCCGCTGCGGCGAGGTGCGCACGGTCCTCGCCACGATGGGGCGCTGCGACGCGAGGGACGCGAGCTCGCGGTAGGCTCGCGCTCGAGAGAGTGCGCGCGCACGACGGGCGTGATAGCCGTCCCGCCGTGGAAGCCTGCTCGACCTGCCGACGCCCGCGCGTCGTGTGCGTGTGCGATCGCATCGTCTCCTTCGCGACCGTGCGCCGCGTGCTCGTGTTGCAGCACCCCCAGGAGCAAGACGTCCTCCTCGGTACCGCGCAGCTCCTCGAGGCGAGCCTCCCCTCGGCGCGCCTCGTCTTGGGGCTCAGCTGGGCGAACCTCGGACACGCGCTCGGCGAAGAGTCGGTCGATCCGAAGCGCTGGGCCGTGCTCTTTCCGTCCCGTGACGCGCGCCCCAACGTCGTGACGACGCGGGCCGGAGGCGCGCTCGCGCCGAGCGAGCTCGAGGGGCTCATCGCGCTCGACGGGACCTGGTCGAAGGCCAAGACGCTGTGGTGGCGAAACCCCTGGCTCAGCAAGCTCAGCCGGCTCGCGCTCGCGCCGACCGAGCCCTCGATCTACGGGCGGCTCCGCGAAGAGCCTCGCCGTGAGTACGTCTCGACGCTCGAGTCGGTCGCCGGAGCGCTCACCTTGTGTGGCGAGCCCGCCGACGTCGAGCGTGGCCTGCGTCGCGTGTTTCGGACGCTCGTGCAGCGCGTCCGCGACGCCAACCTTCCTCCCGAGGAGCGACGTCGCGCGAAAGCGCCGCGGCCCGCGCGCCGCTCGGACGGCAAGCCTCCCGAGCCGCACGACGAGTGATGCGCATCGCCTCGTCGAGAATCACGCCATGCCGCAGTTGATCCAGCGCTTGCCCGAGGGGCCGCTCGACGTCGTCGGAGACGTGCACGGCGAGCTCGACGCGCTGCTCGCGCTGCTCCGCCGACTGGGTGTCGACCCGGACGCGCGCACCGCCGAGCGACCGGTCGTCTTCGTGGGAGACCTCATCGATCGCGGGCCGGACAGCGTCGGCGTCGTCGAGCTCGTCGCGCACCTCGTGGAAGCGGGGCTCGCGCACGCCGTCGTGGGGAACCACGAGCTCAACCTGCTCGCGGGTGACCGCAAGGAGGGCAACGGCTGGTTCGAAGGGCGCACGGACGATCACGCGCAGTTCGACGGCGAGCGTCGCGTCTTCCCCTCGCGGGTCGCGACGTCCTCCGAGCGCGAGCGCATCCGCGCTTTTTTGTCGGAGCTGCCGCTCGCCCTCGAGCGCGACGATCTGCGCGTCGTACACGCCTCGTGGGACCCCGATGCCGCGGCGAAGCTCCCGCTCGAGGGAGACGTGGCGAGGCTCGCCGACGAGTGGCACCGGGCGATCGACGCCGAGCTCGAGGCCTCCGGGTTGCGCGCCCGCGCGTCGGAGGAGCGGCGAGAATTTGCTGGGCTCCGCGATCAGCACTGCGAGCCGACGCGACACCTCGCGGCGGTGGCGGCGGTCGACTGTGCGCGCCAGCGCGCGAACCCCGTGAAGCTCATCACCTCGGGTGCCGAGGTCGAGGTCGCGCAGGGCAAGCACTTCTTCGTCGGCGGGAAGTGGCGCTTCGTGACGCGCGACGCGTGGTGGCGACGCCCGGTGGATCGACCCACCGTCGTCGGCCATTACTGGCGTCGTCGGGCGGCCGCGATCGCAGGCAAGCTCGATCTCTGGGGCGAGTACGAGCCTCACGCCTGGGCGGGGGACGTGTTCTGCGTCGACTACAGCGTCGGGCGCCGTTTCCTCGAGCGCTTCCGCGGTCGTCGTCGCGACTTCGACGGTGGCCTCGCGGCGCTCCGCTTCCCAGAGCGCGCGCTCGTGTTCGACGACCGGGCCGCCCCAGTCCCGACGACGCGCTGAGGGGCCACCGCTCGACGACGAGGCCTCGGCGCGAGGCGGCGCGACCCTCGTAGACGCGCCTTGCTCCATTCAACACGCGGGTATTTGCGCGTGTTTCATCGCGGTCGCGTCGCCTGGGCGATCGCGAACGCGCGCGGTCTGGTCGTCGAGTTGTGGCTCGCTGGGGGCGCTGGTATGGCCTCGTGGCAGTCGACGCGGCGCCTCGAATGAAGCTCCTCATCCAGATCCCCTGCCTCAACGAGCGCGAGACGCTCGCCGCGACGCTCGCGGATCTGCCGAGATCGATCCCCGGCGTCGACTCGATCGAGGTGCTGATCGTCGACGACGGGAGCAGCGACGGCACGCGCGAGCGCGCCATCGAGCTCGGCGTTCATCACGTGGTCCGCTTCCCGAAGAACCGGGGCCTCGCGGCGGCCTTCATGGCCGGCATCGACGCGGGGCTCCGCCTCGGCGCGGACGTCATCGTCAACACCGACGCCGACAACCAGTACCGCGGAGCCGACATCCCTGCCCTGGTCGCGCCGATCCTCGCGGGCCGCGCAGACCTCGTGATCGGCGATCGTCAGACCGATCGCATCGCGCATTTCTCCCCGCTGAAGAAGCTCTTGCAGCGCTGGGGCTCGCGCTTCGTGCGCGCGCTCTCCGCGAGCGACGTCACCGACTCGCCCTCTGGCTTCCGCGCGGTGAGCCGTAAGGCCGCACTTCGCCTCTTCGTGCACAGCCGCTTCACCTACACGCTCGAGACGGTGATCCAGGCCGGGCGTGTCGGGCTCGCGATCGAGAACGTCCCCGTCGCGACCAACGCGAAGACCCGCGAGTCGCGGCTCTTTCGGTCGATCCCGGATTACCTGCGGCGCGCCGGCGGCGTGATGGTGCGCGCCTACTGCATGTATCAGCCGGTGCAGATCTTCCTCCGCGCGACGGTGCTGCTCGCGGCCGTCGGCCTCGCGACTTGGGCGCGGTTTCTCTACCTCTACGTCGTGAACCGCGGCGCCTCGGGGCAGATCCAGTCGCTCATCATCGGGACCGGGTTCGTCGTGCTCGCGGTCGTATCGGCCATCGCCACGATGCTCGCCGAGCTCCTCGCCTCGAACCGCCGGCTGCTTGAAGAGGTGCTCGTCCGCGTTCGTCGCCTCGACTGCGAGGCGAGCGCGGGCACCGACGCGCGGACCGAGGGCCTCACGACCACCGACGCGCCGCCGTGGCGCTCGGGCGACGCGGCCCGCCTCGACTGACCCTGGGCTCGCCTCAGCGGCGCTTCAGGTAGAGCGCGTGCTTGTCGAGATCCTCGACGCGCTCGAAGCTCTTCTCGAGCAGCTCGCGCGTCGCCTGGGGTACCTTCCCGCTCAGTACGGCAGCGGCCTGGACTCCCTCGCTCGCCAGGAGCGCCTCGACGGTCGCGCCTCGGAGCGGCCTCTCGGGCGCGGGGCGCGGCGTGGCGAGGTGCACCCACTTGTCGTCGACGTCGAGCTGCTCGACGCGGTAGAGGCCGTCGGGGTACGCGGAGAGCCCCAGCGTCAGCACGAGGTACGGGGCGCTCGACGGCGGCGCCTCGGCCGGCATCGCGGCGAGCGCCACCCCGCCAAAGCGCTTCGCGCCGACGCCGTGGCGGTGGAACAATTCGCCAAAAAGAACGGTGTTGTTCCATCGGGAGGGACGACGCTGCCCGTGAGGGTAGAGCAGGTGCGTGATGCCGCGAGCGTGCAGCACCTCCCACAGCTCGCGCGCGTCTCGCAGATGCGAGTAGCTGAAATCATCCTGCGCGGCGCGGATGTCGCTGTGGACCAGCCTGTCGAGCCCGACGAGCGCCTTGTAGTTCCGGGCGAGGATGTAGGCGTTCGGGGGCGTCGCCTCGGTGATCGCTCGCTGGGTCTTCTTCAGGGGGAGACGGTCGTCGTCCCGACGCCTCGCGTAGCCGGCGCCGACGAGCTCGAGCGCCGGCTTCAATCGCTTCGCGCCGTAGAACAGCATCGCATCGCCGCCCCACACGAGCTGGAGCGCGACCACCGGGACGAGCCCGACGCGCGCGAGCCACCCGAGCTGCCACGCGTGAACGAGGACGACCCCCGACGTCGCGATGAACAGATCGAGGAACGCCAGCATGTAACGGTCGTTCGTCGCGGTGTTGCCCCAGACCCAGAAGGCCGCGATGCCCAGCGCGGCGCCGAGCCAGGTCCTCCGCCCCGGTCGCGCAACCACGAGCACCGGCAAGAGGAGCGAGAACAACGAGCCCATGTAGGGCCGATGCTCGGTCAGGTTGCGGTTGTGCGTGTCGAACGAGTGCTCGAACAGCAGCCGCGCAACCCGGAGCTGCCGCTTGAGGCCCGTCTCCTTCGGGGCGAACGCGGCCTCCGGCGCCGTCTCGACGTAGTACCCGACGCCGCGCTTCGGATGGCTCGACGAGAAGACGCGCTGCGCGAACGGGTAGACCGGGTTCCCGTAGAAGACGGCGTTCTTGACGGTGTGCGGTGCCGTGACCGCGAGGGTCGTCGCGAGGAGCACGCTCGGTCCGAGGAGCCAGCGCCGCGCGCCGCGTCGCTCGCCCCTCCCGCGCAGATCGAGGCACACGAAGTACACGAGGCGCGCGCCCACCGCGGCGAAGACCGCGAACGCGAGGTAGACCCCCTGGTACTTCGTGAGCAGGTGGCCGCCGAGCACGACGCCGAGCACCACGGCGTGGCGCCAATCGAAGCGCTTCAGCGTCCGAGCGAGCGCGAGGAAGATGGGCGCGGCAAAGAACCCGAGGAAGTGATCGGCTGAGCCGCCGATGCTCTGGTCGTAGACGAAGATCGACGGGAACAGAAAGAACACGGACCACAAGCCGCGGACGCGCGCGCCGCCAAGCATGAAGCGCATCACGGCCGCGACGCCGACGATCCGCCAGACGACGATCCCAAACTCGAGGTGCAGCGCCAGCATCCAGCGCAGCGGGAGCCGCGCGACGCCGGGGACGAGGAGCGCCCAGGTGTGCACGATGCTCGTGAGGTGTGGGTACGCCCGGTGGTTCTCGCCCGGGAACGGCACGACCCTGCCGAGGCGCGCGTAGTCCTGCGCGATTGGGAAGTGGTACCAGGTGGCGTCGAAATTCATCGACGACGGGTCGAGCGCCTCGAGGTACATGAAGCCGACCGCGACAGCCCCTGCGCCGGCTGCGAGGAAGCCGAGCACACGAACGAGCGGCGACGAGCGTGCACCGTCGAGCGCGGCCTTCGAGCCGAGGTCCTCCCCGAACGCGCGGACGAGCGCCGGCAACGAGCGGACGCCCGCGAAGGTCATCGCGAGCACGAGCCCGAGCGCGACGGTCGGCTTCATGAGCCCCACGAAGCCGAAGCCGAACAGCGCGACGACGAACACGACGAGCCCCGTCGCCATCGAGAGGACGAGCCGCTCGAGCGCCCGGCCCTCGACCGGGCCGAGCAGCCGCGCGAGCAACTGAGAGCCCGCCGACACACACGCGAGGTTGAAGAGCAGCGTGTAGCCCCAGACCGGGAGCAGTCTCAGCGCGAGCCAGTCGCGAAGCGGATAGTGACGGTCGAGGAGGCGCGCGAACACCACGGTGGCGACGAGTCCCGCGACCAGGGTCAGCACCGCGCGGCCGGTCACCACGCGGCGGCTCGCCGTCACCTGCGGTTCGATCGGCCCGGGCTCGCTCACAGGGCCGTCCTACCGAAGCGGGGCGCCCGCGGGAAGTGCGCTCCGTGCCGCGGTTTGAGGGGCGGCAAAAACAGAGAGGCGCCGGAGCAACGGTGCTAGGTTCCGCGACGCCATGACTGCGCCCGTGCTCCACGTGGTGGGGGCCCGCCCGAACTTCATGAAGATGGCCCCGCTCCTCGAGGCCCTCGCGCGGGATCCAGGTGGTCGCGAGCACCTGCTCGTCCACACTGGGCAGCACTACGACGAGCACCTGAACGACGCGATCTTCCGTGATCTCGGGCTGCGCGCGCCCGACGTGCACCTCGGCGTCGGCTCCGGCTCGCACGCCGAACAGACGGCGCGCGTGATGCTGGCCTTCGAGCGGCTCGTCGCCGAGCGTCGTCCGGGGCTGGTGGTCGTCGCAGGCGACGTCAACTCGACGCTGTCATGCTGCGTGGTCGCGGCGAAGGCGTGCGTGCCGGTCGCGCACCTCGAGGCCGGGCTGCGCTCGCGCGATCGCACGATGCCCGAGGAGGTGAACCGCATCGTCACGGATCGACTGACGGACCTCTTCCTCACGCCGTCGCCGGACGCGGACGCGAACCTGCTCGCCGAGGGCGTCGCGCCGAGCGCGATCGTGCGCGTCGGCAACTGCATGATCGACTCGGTCCAGAAGCACCTCCCGGCGGCCCGGCAGAGCCCGGTGCTCGCGCGGCTTGGCGTCGAACGGCGAGGATTTTTCCTCCTCACCCTACATCGACCATCGAACGTCGACGAGCCCGAGCGGCTCGCGCGCCTCGTCGAGACCCTTTGCGAGCTCGCGCGCCGCGCGCCGGTGATTTTCCCGGTCCACCCGCGCACGCGCGCCCGCCTCGCAAGCTTGGGCCTGTCGTTCGAGTCGCTCGCGACGGCTCGCGTCCACGTCCTCGAGCCGCTCGGCTACCTCGAGTTCCTCGCGCTCGAGGACGCGGCGTCGCTCGTGATCACCGACTCCGGCGGCGTGCAAGAGGAGACCACGGCGCTCGGCGTGCCGTGCCTCACCGTGCGGGACAACACCGAGCGCCCGATCACGGTGGAGGTCGGCACGAACACCCTCGTCGGCTCGGAGCCGAGCGCGCTCCCGCCGGCCGTCGACGCGGTCCTTGCGGGCCATGGGAAGCGCGGCCAGGTCCCCGAGGGCTGGGACGGACACGCCGGCGAGCGCGCGGCCGCGGCCATCCGCACCTTCCTCGAGATCCCTCGCCCAGGAGCCGCCCGCTAAGCGGCGCTCGCATCATGCGCGTCCTCTTCGACGTCGTTCACCCGGCTCACGTCCACTTCTTCAAGCACATGCTCCGCGGGCTCGAGGCGCGCGGGCACACGACCCGCGTCCTCGCGAGGGACAAGGACGTGACGACCGCCCTCCTCGACCGGCTCGGGATCCCCTACGACACGGTCGGCCGCTCGGGCGCGAAGGGGCGCCTCGCGCAGGCGCGGGAGCTCCTCCTGCGCGACCTCGCGCTGTTCCGGCTCGGCCGTGAATTTCAGCCCGACGTGATCGTGACTCGCAATCCGGCGGGCGCTCAGGCCGGTCGACTGCTCGGCGTGCCG
Source organism: Deltaproteobacteria bacterium (assembly GCA_016875405.1). Classification (GTDB taxonomy): domain Bacteria; phylum Myxococcota_A; class Polyangia; order Polyangiales; family Polyangiaceae; genus SYFR01. Next base: position 12,018 of record VGRJ01000111.1, read on the forward strand.
GCGGTCTTCGACACGGACGACGGGCGCGCCGCGGGCGTGCACTTTCACGCGGCGGCTCCGTTCGCGCACGTGATCACGACGCCCGACTGCAGCGATGAGGACTACGGTCGCAAGCACGTCCGTTACCCGGGCTACAAGCAGACCGCCTACCTCCACCCGAACCACTTCACCCCCGACCGCGGCGTGCTCACCGAGCTCGGCTTGGCCGAGGGGCAGCGCTTCTTCATCGTCCGCTTCGTCGCCATGAACGCGAGCCATGACGTCGGCGAGGACGGGCTCTCCGACGAGCTTCGTCGCTCAGTCGTCGAGCGACTCCGCGCGCGTGGGCGCGTGTTCGCGACCTTCGAAGGTGTGACGCCCCCCGAGTACGAGGCGCTGCGCTTCCCGCTCGGACCCGAGCGCCTCCACGACGCGCTCGCGTTCGCGGACCTGCTCGTCGGCGACAGCCAAACGATGGCAGCCGAGGCCGCCGTGCTCGGGACGCCGAGCCTGCGCGTCTCGTCTTGGACGGGGCGCCTCGCCTACCTCAGCGAGCTCGAGTCGCGCTATGGACTTACCTTCGCGTACACGAAAGCCCGCGGCGGGGAGCTTCTCGCCCACCTCGACCGCTGGCTCGGCGAGACCTCGCTCCGCGCGAACCTCGCCCCCGCTCACGCGCGCCTCCTGTCAGAGAAGGTCGACGTCGCGACCTGGATGATCGAATTCCTCGAGGCCGGCGCTCCCCTGCCCGTCTACCGTCCCCGATGAGCGAGCGAGGAGCGGCGACCGACTCGACGCCCGGGCGCGGCGGCTCTTCGAGCTTCCGCGGCGCGCTGCGGTGGGTCGTGGCGCTCGTGCTCGCCGCGCTCGCGGTGCGCTCCTTGCTCGCAGATCCTTCGTCGCTCCGTGCGCTGGCCGGGCTCGACGCCGCCACCATCGCCGAACTCTGGGCGCTCTCGCTCTTGAACAACCTCTTCATCTCGCAGCGCATGGCGCTCGCGGTCGTCGAGTGCGGCGGCCCACGCGTCGCCGCTTGGGCCTGGTTCAAGCTCGTGATCGTCGGCCAGTTCATGAACCTCGTCGTGCCGCAGCTCGGCAACGTGTACCGCGGCCTTCAGCTGAAGCGCGAGCACGGCGTCTCGTACCTCGCCTACGCGTCCGGGCTCCTCACCTTCGTGTGGCTCGACACCATCCTCGGCGTCCTCCTCTGCGGGATACTCCTCGCCGTCGCGCGCCCGCTGCTCGCGCTGGGGGGCGTCCGGGCGCTCCCCGCCCTCGGGCTTTTTCTCGTGGCGCTGCTCGCCGCGCCGCTCGTCGTCGCCAGGGTCTTGCCCCTCTTCGCGCCAAAGCAAGGGCTGCTCGCGCGCGCGCACGGCGTCGCCGCCCGCCTCATCTCCTCGGCGACCGCGAGTCTCCGCCGTCCTGCGTTCGTCGGACGTTTCTGCGCGATAGGGCTGCTCGTCACGGTGGTCCAGGTGCTCGCGCTGCGGCTCTGCTTCCGGGCCGTCGGCGCGCCGATGGACCTCGCGACGGCCGCGCTGCTCCAGGTCATAGTGAAGGTCTCGAACCAGATCGTGCTGACGCCCGGCAACCTCGGCGTGACCGAGCTCGCGTGGGGTGCGCTCGGCCGGGCCGCGACCGGCGCGAGCCTCGCGAACGGGGTCGCGGCGGCGCTCTTGTTCCGCGTCGTCTTCACCCCGCTGCTCGTCGTGCTCGGGCTCGCCTTTGGAGGCGCGGGCGTCCTCGCGCGCACGCGCGCCGAGCGCGATGCGCCAGGGGCAACGGACGACGCCTGACCGCCGTCACTCCGTCCGGCCGACGCGCTCGGCCACGAAGAAATACCCGAGCGGGAAGCGCTGACGCGAGGCGGCGAGCGCCCGGCGCACGAGCCCCGAGCGCGTCAGGCGATGCACACCGCGGCCGAGCGCCTCGGCGAGCGGGCGCCCCACCAGCGGGACGACGGCGGCGTGCTTGGCGAGCACGTCGGTGACGACCTCGAGCCCACCGCCGAAGGGCTCGACGAGGAGCGGCTCGAGCCCGGCCGCGCGCGCAAGGAGCCGCAGCGCGTGCTCGGTGTAGCGGAAGTGGTCGTGCGGCTGTTCGTGCAGCCAGTAGAGAAACGGCGTGTTCCCGATGAGCCGCCCGCCCGGCGCGAGGACGCGTGCGATCTCGCCGAGCAGCACGTCGGGGCGCGCGAGGTGCTCGAGCACGTCGGACAGGATGACGGTGTCGAAGGCGCCGTCCTCGAACGGCAGTCGCTCACCGAGGTCGGTCGTCACGTCGAGGTGACGACCGCCGTGGGCGCTCTCGCTCCAGTCGACGCACGTCACGCTCGCGACGCGAGCGCGGTAGGCGCCGTAGAGCGGAACGCGCCCGCAGCCGAGGTCGACCAGCCTGCCGCGCGCGTGCTCCGAGAGCAGCCGCTCATACCCCTCGGCGACGAGCTCGGCGATGAGCCACACCGCGCCCCGCGCCTCCGGCCCTGCGTGGAGGTGTCCTCCGCG
>VGRJ01000112.1 GCA_016875405.1 Deltaproteobacteria bacterium
CATCCTGCGCACCAGCCTCTACCCGGCGATCTACGCGCCGGTGCGTGAGACGGGCACCGGTTTCGTCGCGAGCTTCAACGATGACGGCGCTCAGTTCTTCGTCGATCAGGTGAACGAGCTCGAGTACCGCCTCGACGCCGGTCTCGGCTTCGGTCTCCGCTTCCAGGAGGTCTTCACCCTAACCGCGACTGACAAGATCCAGACCGCGGTCGAGCCGTTCGTCGGCTACGAGCCGTCCGGCGCGGGCATCACCGCGCGCCTCGGGGCCTTCATGCCGCTCGACAACGACCTCGGGCCGTTCTGGGAGGAAGGCCGCGTCTTCGCCGCTCGGGCCGCGGTCGGCGGCAAGTGGTGATCTGACGCGATCGGCGCTCTGCCGCGCGTGCTCGTGGTGGCGCGCGGCAGGGCGAGTGGCGGGGCAAGCGCACCTCGCCGTGTGGGCCGAGGTCGCTTCGGGCGTCGCTCGCGTATTGCCGCGCGTCAGCCAACGAGCGCGGTCTTCACCGCGAGCCCCAGCAGCGCGAGGTACGAGAGCGCGAACAGCACGACCGCCGAGAAGCCGAGCCATGGTCGCCGATCGAGCAGCCGGCTGATGCCGCGCATTACCCGCTTCGTCAGCGTCATCGGGCATTGGACGCGAGGGCGCCCATCGAGGATGGCGTGGAGCTCGTTCGCCATCGCTGCGGCCGACGGCCAGCGCGCTTCGGGTGAGCGCTGCAGGCCGCGGTGGAGAAAATGCGCGAGCTCGGCGGGGATGCCGTAGGTCGAGACGAGACTCCAGGCGCTCGGCGCCTCGAACGTGAGGATGCGCGCGAGCAGCGCGTCGAGGCTCGTCGCGTCTTCGTGCAGGTGCGCGCCGCCCGAGACGAGCTCGTGCAACACGAGGCAGGCGGAGTAGAGATCGCTCCGCGCGTCGAGCCCGTCGGTCTCGCCCGCGGCCTGCTCGGGCGACATGTAGATCGGCGTCCCGACGAGCGTTCCGGCCGAGGTGCGCGCGAGCTTGGCGTCGCCAGGCGTCGTCGTCGCTTGCTTGACGAGGTGCGCCTCGCGAGCGCCGCCGATGGGCCGCGCGACGCCCCAGTCCATCAACATGACCTCGCCGTGTGCGCCGATCATCACGTTCGCCGGCTTGAGGTCGCGGTGCAGGGTCCCCCGCTCGTGAGCGTACGACAGCGCGAAGAGCAGCTGTCGAAACACCTCGAGGCGCCGCGTGATGTCCCAGACGGCGAGCGTCGCGGGATCGCCCGCGTGCAGCCGCTCGATCACCGCCTCGAGCGTCTCGCCCTCGACGAACTTCATCACGAAGAAGAACTCGCCGTGCTCGTCGACGCCCACGTCGTGAATCGGCACGATGCTCGGGTGATCGAGCTTGCCGACGACGCGGACCTCGTCGACGAACCGCAGCACGTCGTCGTCACCCGCCCCCGGCAGGAGCCGCTTGCGCGCCACCTTGCGGCCGATGTCGCGGTCTTCGACGAGCGCGACCTCGCCCATGCCGCCCGCGCCGAGCGCCTCCACCGGCACGTAGCGCGGTCCGCTCGGCGGCTCGAACCGCGGGACGCCCTCGGTCACCTGGAGGCGCGGTAGAATCGAGGTGGTCCCGAGCGGCGCGGTTGGGCGCGGCATCGACAGGCCATCCGACGGACTCGTGGCAGGCGCATGGATCGTGGCGGTGAGGGCGAGCGAGCGGCGGGACTGCATGACGTGACCGGACCCTAGGACAACGGCCGCCTCGACCTTCGGAGGCGACGCGCGAGGAGGGCGGCGGCGAGCCCGAGCCCGAGGAGCCGGCGCGAGCGTGGAGCGTCGCGGCCCACCGAGAGTGCGCACGACGGGTCCTGGGCGCTTATCTGCGGCGGCGTCACGCAGCGTCCGGCCACACACTGGAAGCCCGCCGCGCACTCGCTCGTGTCGACGCAGGCGTCGAGGCAGCGCTTGTCGCCCGTCAAGTCGTCGGCCCTGCACGCGTAGCCGCCGCACTCGCGCCGGATGCACACGCCAGGGCTCGCCGGGTCGACGCAGGTGTCACAGGGGCCCGCGCAATCCGTCGTGCAGCAGCGGCCCTTGCCATTCGTCGGTACGTCGCCCGGCAACATGAAGCACGCGTGCGAGGCGCATTCGTCGGCGTCGTCGCACGTCGCGTTGAGAGGTTTTCCGCAGTACCCGCGACTGGGCTCGGCCGCGCGCTCGGCTTCGGTCGGCTCGCCGCACTCGCCCGGGCAGGCGTCGTCGAGGCCCTCCGTCACGGGTCGGCAGACTCCCGGGGCGTCCGCCGGCATCGCGCCTTCGCCCGCTTGTCCGCCGCTGCCTCCGCGGCTCGCAGGAGTTTCCGATTCCAACGGCTTGCAGCGCTGACACGGTCCGTCGCACGCGCTCTCGCAGCAGGCGCCATCGACGCAGTAGCGCGTCGCGCACTCGCTCGGGGCCCCGCAGCTGTCCCCCACCGCCAGCTCGGCCGGCAGCTTGCGCGCGACGACTCTCGGGACTCCGAAGCGCGTGATTTCTTGCTCGTAGGCGAGGAAGAGCTCTCCGGTGGGGGAGCGCACGAGCGACGGTGCGCTCGACGGGGGAGGCGTGGGCTCCGGGGGCGGATTCAATTGGGAATCGTCCACCGGCATCACGTCCGGTGGCAAGGCCGCGGTCGAGAGCCGCACCGGCGCCTCGTCCGCGAGCGACCCGTCGAAGCGGACCGCCGCCCCCCAGATCTGGAGGTTGCCGCCCGCGAAGCTGCCCTCCCACACCACGAGGTATTTGCCGTCGTGCACCGCGACGCGCGGGGCCGTCGCGGCGATCGGGCCGCTGACAAGGGTGCCGGGCGTGGACGTGTCGAGGGGCGCGCCGTCGGCGCCGACGACCTTCGCTCGAATGTGCGAGCCTGCGTTGCTCGCTTCGCGCCAGACGAGCAGGCCCTCCGCTTTGTCTTCGCGCAGGGCGAGCGCGGGTTTGGCTTGCGGCATGTCGGACGCAAGCACGACCGACGGCTCCTCGGGGTCGGTCCAATCACCCGCCGGGAGCCGCATTCGATAAAGCACCTGGGCCTGCTCCCACACGACGACGCCCGAGCCATCTGCGCGCAACGCGAGCGTTGGCGTCTGGGGGTTGGACCCCGTTACGGTGATCGTGCGCTCGAACGGGAGCGTCGGATCCGCGAGCGAGAGCTGCGCGACGAGGAGGTTGCTGCCGATGAAGGTTTTATTCGGGGCGGAGCCCAATTCCTGGCCTTCGATGTAGGCGACGATGGCTTTGCCCGAATGCGCCGCGAGGGCAGGGCTCCGTATGGGCGGCGAATTGGACGCCTCGCCCTTTACGTGGACCTTCGTCGTATTGTCCCCATGCCCGCTCGCGAGCACGAGGACCGGCGATTGTAAAGGCTTGGGCGACGCCGCCCAGGCTGCGATCCAGGTGTCGCCCTCGCCCGCGAGGACGAGGCCGAAGGTTGCCCCATGTCCTTCGGGTTGTCCGGGGTCTATGGGTTGTCCGGGTTCTATGGGAACCGAGAACTTCGGCTCTATAGACACCGCTTTGCCGATGGGCTCGGCCGCATTCGACAGCGAGCGCATGCGCACCTCTTGGGTGCCGTCCGCTTGATCGAGCCAGCCGACCCGGGGCCCGCTAGTGGTCCAGACGAGCTGCGGAGCGCGCTGCGAGTTCTGCACGGAAGAGACGAGTTTGGGGACCTGGTCGGAGTCGTTTCCCGCGGTTGGCTGCACGTAGACGTCGTCGTGCGCCGGCTCGACGTCAGAAAGGTGGAACGCGACCAGCGCGGCCTCCTTCGGATTGACGCCGGGCGCAAGCGCAGGGGCTATCCCCTTTACCTCCTTGCCCAAGGGGATAGGCTTTATTTCCTTGGAGATGGTCGCCGTCTCCACACCGTCGTCAGACACCCAGGCCGCCACGTATTCGGACTTGGAAACCGCGACGCGAAGACCCGAACCCGGTACGGAAAACGGGAACTCGTCTTCGGTCGATGAGAAGAATCGGACGTTTACGGAATCGTCCACGAACGCGAGCATGAAGTCCTTCTGTTTCCTGCATGCGATGTCGATCGCGCGGCAGCCTTCGGACCCGCCGATGCACTCTAGGTCCCAGGGCTGGAGTGCCTTCGTCGCTCCGATTTGGGGGTACGTAAAGCTCTGCACGCAGGCACCCGTTGGGGCGGGTGGGAGCACGATGAGGTAACTGTCGCCGCAGGCGGCGATACCAGTCCGTTTTCCGGCAACGTCTTGTCTTATCGTGATTTGGATGCCTCCCGGGGGTTCAACTTGCGTCACCGAATCGTTCTCAATGTGGTGGAAGGAGAGGGCCACATCCGCCTGCCCCGCCTTCCCCACCTGCGGCACCAGGGTGGTCGCCATCGCGCTCCCATTGCCGGCGGCGAGCGCGTCGAGCTGGATCTCCTGGCCTGAGGCCACGACGAGCGGCGTGCTCACGTGCGGCGCGAGACCCGCCGAGATCTTGACGAGCTCTACCGCGAAGCCAGCGCTCCAGCCCACCACGAACTGGCTGCCATCGTAGGCGACGCGCGGCCCAGCGGCCGGTCCGGCCGTCAGCCGGAGCCCGCCCTTGTCCATGACCTCGCCGGTCGCCGAAATTCGCGCGCCGTAGATCGCGTTGCCGCCTTCGCGAGCGTCCTCCCAGGCGATGAAGTAATCGCCCTTGCCAACCGCGACCGATGGAAACTTCTGGTCGCCAGGGGCGCGGATTGGATTGGTCGACAGCAAGGGATCGATCTCGATGGACGCGCTCGACGTCGCGTCGAGCAGCCGCATCGGTCCGAGGGCGGGCGAGTTCGCCGGGCTCTCGTGGCGATGCTCGTGCGGGGTGTTGTCCCCGCTGCGAAGGGTCGCCTGGTCCGTCGCGCACGCGGCGACGGCGAGGGCGGCGAGCGCGTGACAGGCTCGCCGTAATTGTCGCTCACCGTGCGGTGCCGCCATGAACCTCAACTATGGCTGAGTTTCATCCCTTACACCAGCCCCCGTCCCAGCCATGCCCTTCGCGCACGTGACGCGATCGGCCGAGAGACATGCGCCTACCGCGCAAGCCGTGGTCGCCCTCGCAGCTCAGATGAAGGCGGCTCGGATGAAGTTGGCCTAGCAGCGTGCGGCAGGGGTCGCGTTCCTCGAGGCGCGTCGGTCGTCGACGCGCGTGAGCCGACAAGCCCGACGACTGTGACCGCGGGGGCGCACCATGACCGCTCCAGCGGCGACACTAAAACGCGAGGCTGTGCGGCTTGGTGTGATACATCTTCCAAAGACGTGCCGATGCAGTCGCTGTCTCCCACGCTCGTGGACCGCCGCGCCGACGAGCGCATCGGCACCACGTTGCTCGGCAAGTGGACGCTCGAGGCGGTGCTGGGCTCCGGCGGGATGGCGACCGTGTACCGCGCGCGTCACGCGCTCGGGCGCGTCGCGGCGGTGAAGCTCATGCATGGGGAGCTGGCGGACGACCCCGAGGTCGGTCGGCGCTTCGCCTTCGAGGCGCGCGCCGCGAATCGCCTCGCGCACCCGGGCGCGGTCGCGATCCTCGACAGCGAGGTCAGCGAGGACGGGCTCCCCTTCATCGTGATGGAGCTGCTCGAGGGCGTGACGCTCGGCGGGCGAGTCGCCGCCGGGCCGCCGCTCGAGCCCGCGGAGCTCCTGCGCATCGTCGACGACGTCCTCGACGTGCTCGTCGCAGCCCACGCGGAGGGCATCATCCATCGCGACGTGAAGCCCGCCAACGTCTTTCTGACGAGCGACGGACGCGTCAAATTGCTCGATTTCGGGATCGCGAAGGCGGTCAGCGTCGAGCGCTCGATCCAGACGATGCCCGGCTCGGCGCTCGGCACGCTCGGCTACATGGCCCCGGAGCAGGTCCGCGGTCAGGCCGACGCGAAGAGCGACCTCTTCTCAGTGGGCGCGACGATGTTCCGCGTGCTCGCCGGGAGGCCCGTGCACCCTGGCAAGAACCTCGTCGAAGCGTTGAAGCGCGTCGCGACCGAGCCGGCTCCGTCGCTGGCCGCCGTCGTCGAGGGCGTCACGGACGACGTCGCGGCGGTCGTCGATCTCGCCCTCGCGTTCGACGCCGCGAAGCGTTACCCGGACGCCGCGACCATGCAGCGCGACGTCCACGCGCTTCGTCGCGGAGAGCCTCCGCCGTTCGCGCGTGCGCGCCACGACGAGGTCGGGGACGAGGCGACGCGGCGCGTCTCGATCGTCGACGAACGTAGCAGCGAGCGTTCTCTGGCCGAGCGCCTCGTCGGGACCCGGCTGCAGGGCGGCTTAGTGCTCACGCGCCTGCTGGGTCGCGGCGGCATGGGCGCGGTCTACGAGTCGCGGACGGGCGAGGGGACGCTGTGCGCCGTGAAGGTCATCCTCCACCACGGCGACGCCGAGGACTCGCAGATCGAGGAGCGCTTCCGTCGTGAGGCGTCCCTCGCCGCGCGGATCGAGCATCCGAACGTGGTGCGCACGCTCGCGGCCGACGTCGACCGCCGCGCAGGTCACCCCTTCTTCGTGATGGAGCTCCTCGACGGTCGCGACCTCGCGTCATGGGTCCGCGAGCTCGGACCCATCGAGTCGACGGCCGTCGTGCGCCTTTTCCTACAGGCCTCCCGCGGCGTCGCCGCTGCTCACGCGATCGGAATCATCCACCGCGATCTGAAGCCCGCGAACCTGTTCCTCGCCGGAAGCGGGGACGAGCTCGTCGCGAAGATCTGCGATTTCGGGCTCGCGAAGAGCGTGCTCTCCGAGGGGACCGACTCGACGCACTCGCTCACCAAGTCCGGCGGCGCCTTGCTCGGCACGCCGCAGTACACCGCACCCGAACAGGCGATGCAGGCGAAGACGGCCGATCATCGAGCCGACGTCTGGGGCCTCGCGATCTCGATGTACGAGGCGCTCTCCGGCCGCAAGCCGTGGGCGAAGTGCGAGACCCTCGCGCAGCTTCTGCTCGCGATCTGCACCGAGTCGGTGCCGCGGCTCGAGGAGACAGCGCCCTGGGTCGAGCCCGCGCTCGCCGCCGTCGTGCATCGCGGACTCGAGCGCGATCGCGAGCGGCGCTACGCGTCGGTCGAAGAGTTCGCGCATGCGCTCGAGCCCTTCGCTGGAGGCGAGGCACGGCTCACCCGCGCGATGTTCGTCACCGCCTCGCGCGTGGCGGCGCCGAGACACGCCCCTCAGGCTGTTGATTCGCGTCACGTACTTTCGAGCCCGTCCTCGCCCACCGGAGCAAGCTTGGATGCCCTCGCAGCCTCGTCGGCGCGAGCGTCTGGGCGCTTGCCGTGGCCGCTCGTCGCGGGGGTGGGCCTGCTCGCGGGCGGGATGCTGGCCGGCTGGCTCGCCCTCTGGCCGCGCAACGCGGCGGCTCCGCCGGCGCCACCCTCGCTCGCGAACGCGTCGCCGTCCGCCGTCGAGCCCCATCCGGCCGCGGTGTCGGCGTCTGCCGCGGCCCCCGCGGCGTCCACCGAGACGAGCGCTTCCCCCGTCGCGTCGAGCGCGGCTCAGCCGCTCACCGCCGCGCCGCTCACCGCCGCGCCGCTCACCGCCGCGCCGCTCACCGCCGCGCCGGTCGCTCGCGCGGCGCCGGGCCCGCTCCCGGTGAGACCCGCTTCGAGCAGAGCGGCCAGCTCTGCGCCCACGACCGAGTCGACGACGCCGAAGCCAGGGATCCAGTTCAAGCAGACATGGTGAGTCTAGGTCGCTCCCTCGCCGTCTTCCTGACGCTTGGCGCGCTCTCTCTCAAGGTGACGCCGAGCCATGCCCAATCCCCCGGTAACACGCCGGCCGCTGCGCCCGTACCCGCGAGCCCGCGTGCGCCCGCTTCGCCGCGTCCGACCGCGTCGGTACTAGGGTCCGGCAACGCACCCGCGGCGCCCGCGCCGAACCCTGCGGTCGAGGAGGCCAAGCAGCTCTTTCGAAACGGCGTCGCCCTTTTCGAGGCCGGCGATCTCGAGCGCGCGCTCGAGCTCTTCTATCGCTCGCGAGCCGCGTTTCCGTCCGTACAGAACACCTCGAACGCGGCGATCTGCCTCGACCGGCTCGGGCGCTACGACGAGGCGCTCGAGCTCTACGAGCAGCTCCTCACCGAGTTCAAGGCCGGCCTCGGTCCGGACGAGGTCGCCGCGCTCGCGCCCGCGATGACGGCGCTGCGCGCGCGGGTCGCGAACCTCTGGATCTCCGCCGACGTCGCCGGAGCGTCGGTGGTCGTCGACGGTCGCGCGCGGGCGACGCTGCCGCTCGTGGTGCCGATTCGAGTGCTCCCCGGAAAGCGGGTGGTGCGCGTGATCAAGGACGGCTTCAAGCCCTCCGAGCTGCGCCCCGAGCTCACCGTCGGGGTCGAGCAGCGCCTCGAGGTGAGCCTTGCGCCGCTCGCCGACGCGGGGCTCCTCCGCATCGAGGATCGGCTTCCCGGCACCACGCTGTTCGTCGACGGCGCCGAGGTGGGAGTCACGCCGTGGGAGGGCACGCTCGGTCCGGGGCGCCACCTCGTGTGGACACGCCGCGGCGACGAGGGCACCGCACCGAAAGAGGTCGTCGTCGTCCAGGGGCAAAAGGCGGTCGTCGCCGTCGCCTCCGAGCGGCTCGGTCTCGAGACCTCGCTCGAGGTCGTGCCCGCGACCGCGACGCTCGCGATCGACGGCGTCGTCGTCGGGACCGGCCGCTTCCGCGGTCGCCTGCCGATCGGCCCCCACGCCGCGACCGGAGAGGAGCCCGGCTACCGTCCCGGAAAGGTCGCGTTCGACTCCGCGCTCGATGGACGACGGCCTCCTACGCTCGCTCTCACGGTCGACTCGGCGCACCCACGCTGGCCGCGCGGCCCTGAGGGCGTTGGCTTCGTCGAGGCGCTCGGCGGCTACGCGCTCGCGCCACGCCTCGGTGCCGATGCCGCGACCCGTTGCGTCGTGTGCCCGTCGCTGCCGCTCGCTCACGGCCTCGTCGGTGCGCTGCGCGGAGGCTATCGGTTCCCGGTCGGAGTCGCGCTCGAGCTCACCGCGGGGTATCTGCGCCTGGAGTCTTCGTTCGAGCGGACGGTGGCCCCGTCGTCTCCGCCGGTGTCGCGTCCGGAGCTCGCCTACCTGGTCTCCGATCGCCTGCGCGTCGACGGTCCGTTCGCGGTCGTGGGGGTCGGCTACCGTCGCGGGCTCGGCACGCGCTTCGCGCTCGGGGGCCGCGTGTTCGTCGGCGGGATGTTCTCGCGCGCCGTCGACCCGGCGGAGGTGACGCTCGCGGCCGGTGACGACCGGCTCGAGGCGAGCCTCTCCGATGCCACGCCGCGGTCCACGGGCGGGGTGCTGGTCACGGGCGGGGACCTCACCGGCACGCTGCGCTTCGGCGCCTACGAGCTGGGCCTATCCCTCACCGCGATGGTGCTGCCGCTCGGCGGCCCGACGCTCAATGGCCGCACCGTGAGCATCCCCATCGTTGCCGGCTGCGCTTCGGGTGACCTCGGCTGCATCCCGAGCGGCGCCCCGTTCGACGACGAGCGCGCGCACTCGAACGCGCTCATCGTCTCGCCCGCGCTCTCCTTCGGCCGCACCTTCTGAACTCGCGTTGCTTGCGGGCGATCCGCGTCGGCCGTATGCTAATTGACCATGCGTTGGCGCGTTGCTCGCCTGGTCTTCGTCGCTTCAAGCCTGTTCCCGCTCGTCGGTTGCAACACGCTCGTCGGGACCGACGAGGTCGCGGTCGATGGTGGTGATGACGAGGGCGACGCGGGTAGCGAAGCGAGCGGCGCGAACGGCGGCCTCTCCGCCATCGCCCCGACGACGCCGCTCAACTGCAGCTTCCAGCCGACCTCGCCGGGCGTCGCCGAGAACAAGGAGCTGCCGCTCTCGCTTCAATGGCAGGGGTATGCGCCAGGCTCCGATGAGGTGGGCTCCGTGTCGGCGGCGGATTTCTTCGACTGCAACGGGTCGAAGGGCGTCCACGTCGTCGTCTACGAGATGGCGAAATTCTTCTGCGGCGCGTGCGAGCAGGACGCGAAATCGCTCGAGGCGCGCCTCGCGAAGTGGCGCGCCGAGGGGCTCAGTGTCGTCTGGGTGACGGCGCTCGTCACCGCGCCCGATGGCCAGGGGAAGGCGACCACCGAGGGCGCGAAGATCTGGCGCGACAAGTTCGCCCTCGAGCACGTCCACGTCGTCGCCGACCCAGGCTACCAGCTCCTGCCTTCGGGCAAGGGAACCTTCGGGACCCCGTCGTTCGTGATCGTCGATCCGCGCACGCAGAAGGTCGTGAAGTGGCTAGAGGGCGCCGGGGCGCACGACGCGGCGATCGAGTCGCTCGCCCAGAAGAACGCGGGGCTCTGAGCGCGCACGTGCGCGAGCGTGATGGACGGCTGTCAATGGCCCGACGCGATCGCGATCGGGGCCAGGCGGTAGACGGCCCGGGCCTCCACCCTGAGCAGGTACTCGCACGAGGCGTCGCGCGACCTCCCCTCGCACCGGTGCGTCTCGACGAAGCGAGTTTCTCCCCTCGCGAGATGGTTGATCACCTCGAGCGTCAGGTCGTGCCCGCCGCCGTCGCATGAGCGATCGGAGCAAGGAAACTCGAACAACGCAGGAGCGCGGGACACCACGATCACCCGCTTGTGGTGCACCTCGTGCCCGGGCATTCCGAGGCGCTCCTCCGAGAGCACGAACTCAAGCTCGGCGAGCCCGGGGACAACGTCGCGAAGCCGCCGCGCTTCGTCCTCTTTCCGTCTTCGCTCGAGCGAACGTCGATAGAGATCAGAGCTTCGTCGCATGATGCTCTCCTCGCGCACCGCATGGAGGGGCGCGTTACGCGTCGAACTCGACCGACGCTTCTCGTGAGAGACGCCGACGCAAGCTCCAAGCTGCGTGTCGGCGTCCCAACTGCGAGAGGTTTAGCGCCGCTTGCGCCGTCGCGCCAGCGTGGCGAAGCCGCCCACGGTGGCGAGGAGCCACGCGGCGTTCGTGTCGTCGTCCGGCGCCGCAGGCACGCGGCACGCGCAGCCACCCGCGGCCGTGAGCGCCGGCGCCGCCTCGGAGGTCGAGCGCGGCACCTCGCCGAGCGTGGTCGTCACGCACCCGCCTTTCGTCGTCACTTGAGCCTCGATGCTTGCGGGGGTGTCGCTTTGGTTGACGAGTGTCAAGCCTACCGTCGCGAACGCGCCCGGCTCGAGTCGCCCGAGCGTGCACGCGATGCTCCCGTCGGCGCACGAGCCTTGCGACGGCGCGGCCTGCTCGAAGGTTGCCCCCGCGACGGACGCGGTGAGCGTGACGCCGTCGATGGCGCGTGCGCTGGTGTTCGTCACCGTAAGCCGCCGAACGACGCGGCGCGCGGCGGCGGGACGTTCGTCGAGCGTGAGCGTCAGCGTCTCCAGCGCCGGCGCGTCGAGCAGCGGCGCCTCCCAACGCTTGCCCGGGACGTTCGAGTGGTGAAGCACGAGGGCGCGCAGCGGCTCGGAGGCCTCGCGGGTCGTCGCTCCTACGCGGAGCCCGAGGGTCTCGCCGCCGATGACGATCGGACGGCCCGGCTTCGGCGCGAGCGCTGCGGTGTCGAGGCGCGGCGCGGCGATGTCATGCTCGGCCCAGCCGGTCTCGTCGTCGGTCTGCGGCGTGTCGATGCGCTCCGCGTAAGCCGCGTACTTGAACGCGGTCCTCGTGAGCTTGAGGCCGATGTCCTCCGCGTTCACCGAGAGTACGAGCACGTCGTTCAGGAACGGCGCGGTGTCCGCGTCGCTGCGTGGTGCGAGGTTCACGTAGCGCGGGCTTCCGACGCGCTTGCCCTTGTCGTCGAACACCTCGCTCACGAGCACGTCCGCAAAGGGCTGCTCGCTCGAGAAGGGCGCGGCCGTGATGACGAAGTCGAAGCCGGGCTTTCCGTCGGAGTCGACGAGGATGCCGACCGGGCTAGACGGGCCGGCCGCGGGGGTCGTCCATGGCCCGGCCGTCGTCACGGCGAACATCACCGTCGTCTCGCCGAGGTCGAGCTTCGTCGCGTAGTCGCTCGCGACGCCGATCGCGCGCAGATCGGTGGCGGCGACGTGCGGGTCGGTCTTCGACTTGGGCTTCTCCTCGTCGATGAGGCCGAGCTCGAACGCCGTCACGACCGGAGCCGGGTGGGCCGAGGTTCCCTCGAGGACGAGCCGCAGCTCGTTCGTCGGGGTCGGGGCTTCGCAGCCCGTGACGGCCGCGACCTGACGGTCGGCCGCGGCGCGCACGACGGCGTAGAAAGGGAGCGCGACCTCGTCGTCGCCGCTCTTGCCCCGCACGAAGCCCATCGCCTCGTTCAAGTAATGGCGCGAGAACTCGAACTGCTGCGCGGGTGTGAGCGCGTCCGGCGCCGGATCCCCGAGCGCGGACGGATCGAGCGTCAGCGTCACGTCGACGGTCCCGAAGCCGCCGGGCGGAATCGTCAGGGAGGGCGCGCTCAGCGTCACCGTGACCCCTGGGAGCGCGTCGACGCGATCGATCGAGAGCGCCAGGGCTACCGCCTCGGCCCCGTCGTTGTCGAAGCGGGCGGTGCGTGTCAACGAGGTCGTCGTCGCCGCGACGATGGCGCCGAACGAGAGCCCGACGCCTCCGCCGTCCTCGTTCGTTCGGCCCCGCAGCGTCGTCGCGATGGCGCGATCGGCCGCGACCACGCCGCCCCCCTGGCGCGTCAGCGAATAGCGGTCGCCGCTCGTCCCGCCCGCCGGTCGCGCGGTCCCCACGAGCACCGACTTCAGCGCGCGCCCTCCGAGGTCGGGGCGCTTCTGCCGGAGCAGCGCCGCCACCCCAGCGACCACGGGGGTCGCCATCGACGTGCCCGAGAGGGACACGCCGCCGTTGCCGGTCCCGACCCGCGCCGCGACGATGTCCGAGCCTGGGGCGGCGATGTCGGGTTTCAGGGCGAGATCGATCGGCGATGGCCCGCGCGAGCTGAAGCCGGCCATCGCGTTCGAGCCGAGGCCCTCGTAGACCTCGCCGCCCACGAGCCTCACCGTCACGCCCTCGTCCACGGCCTTCGCGAGCGCGAGCCCGAGCTCCCTCCGCACGGCCACGGCCGGCAGGTCGACGGAGATCATCCCGCTCATGGACGGCGGATCAGGCGCCTCCGTGTCATCGAGGACGATCGCTCCGATCGCGCCCGTCTCGCGTACGTTCGCCAGCTTGAACGCGAACGTGCAGTCGCCGCGCTCGACGAGCGCGATCTTGCCTTCGAGGTTCTCGGGCGCGACGAGCTTGCCGCAGGCCTTGAGCGGCGTCGCGGCCGCGAGCGCTCCGGTCAGCGTCCCGACTTGAGCGAGGGGCTTCGACACCGGCCCCTCGGCCGCGGCGTACGTCCCTGCGAGGCTCGCCGGGGTCTCGACGTGCAGCGGGACCCAGCGCCGCTCTTCGGTGGCAGCGACCGTGAGCGCCGCGGGTACGGTGCCCGGCGAGCCCACGTCGAAGAACGTGTCGCCGTCGTTGCCGGCTGCGATTACGACGAGCGAGTCGAGCTCGCTGAGCTTCGTCACGCCTTCGTAGTTGAAGCCCGCGCCGAGTCCGTACGATGCGCCGAGCGACAGGTTGACGACGTCGAGGCGATCCGCGAAATCGCCATCGTCATTGGGGTCGGCCGCGCGCTCGAGCGCGAGCGGGAGGATGCCGGTCGAGCCGCCGCAACCAAAGACGCGGAGCGACACGAGCGAGGCGCGCGGTGCCACGCCGGGCGCGATCGGGAATGCGTCGAGTGCGAGGGTCGCGTCGTAGGGGCCGCTGTACGCCTTGCCGTCGCTCGTCACGCCGTTGCCGGCGGCGATCGCGGCGACGTGGGTACCATGGCCGCCCGAGTTGTTTCTGCCGCTGCCTTGGCAGTCGAGCGGATCCGGATCGGGCGACGGCTTGCTCTGCGACGGGTTGCTCGCGTTGTAGTCGTCGCCCGTGAAGTCGTAGCCGCCGATGACGCGCGCGGTCGGGAAGCTGCCGGGCTCGAGGATCGTCGAGTCGTTGGCGTTGAAGTCGTCGACGCTGCCGCTGCCCCCGAGGTCGGCGTGCTCGTAGTCGATACCCGAGTCGATGATGCCGATGGTGACGCCGTCGCCGTGGAGGCCCTCTTCGCCGGTCCACACCTTGGGGGCCCCGGTCGTCGGGAGCGCGCTCGCGAGGCCGCGCTCGAAGAGCTGCGCGGGCGCGATCGTGACGACGCCCGGGAGCTCGGCGACCCGCGCGGCTTCCGCAGGCGTCGCGTGCACGAGCAGCCCGTTGACGAGGCGCCGAAGGTCACCGACCACCTCGGCGTGGCGCTCGACCTCGAAGAGGAGCTCGCGGCGTTCGACGGCGAGCTCGGCGAGGCGCGCGCGCGACCGGGAAGCACGCGCTGCGACGGGGGCCTCCAGCCACGCGTCGACGGAGGCTCGCCCCTCGAGCCTCACCTCCCACAGCGTGCGAACGTCGGGCGACGGCGCGTGGAGCGGCGACGCGAGGCTCGAAGGCGGCTCGCTCGCGGGAGAGGGGCCGTCAGCGCAGGCGGCGAACAGCGGCAGGAGAAACGCACCGAGGACGGACAACGCTCGCATCGCGCCGAAG
>VGRJ01000113.1 GCA_016875405.1 Deltaproteobacteria bacterium
GGAAGGTGTCGAGCGCGCGGGTGTGGGCGTGCTTGGCGCCGAGGTCACGCAGCTCCTCCTCGAGCTTCGGCCATGCCGTGCGCGCGTGCGGCTCACGCTCGATCCACACGACGGGACGCGCGCGCTCCTTCGGGCCGATGCCGACGAGCGCGGAGCGCCGGACCTCGGAGTGCGCGTCGAAGACGCCCTCCACCTGCGCCGTGTAGAGCTCCCCCTGCGCCGTACGGACGCGATGCACCTTGCGTCCGCAGAACCAGAGACGTCCCGCCTCGTCGAGGTACCCGAGATCGCCCATGCGGTGACGCGCGCGGCCGCCGTGATCGATCTTCGCGAGCCGCGTCGCCTCGTCGCGGCGAAAGTAGGCGTCGGTCGTCGTGGGGCCGAGCACGGTGACCTCGCCCACCGTCCCCCGTGGCACCTCGAGCTCGTCGGACCATGCGCCGATCGGCCCGTCGTCGATGCGAATCACGCGCACGTCGTTCGCGGCGAGCGGCAGCCCGACGCACACGCCCGCGCCGTCGCGCGTCTTCGCCCAGGTCTCGCCGAGGATGGTGTCGCACGCGATCGTCGCGATCGGCAGGCACTCCGTCGCGCCGTACGGCGTGTGGATGCGCGTGGCCTCGGGCAGCAGGGCGCGCATGCGCTCGAGGACGGCCCCGGGGACTGGCGCCCCCGCCGAAATCACGCGCCGCAAGGTGCCGAGCAAGGGGGCCCCCGACGTGGCGCCGACCGCGACGCCGTGCCGCGAGAGCGTGTCGAGTACCGCGGGGGAGCCGAAGCAGCTCGTCGCGCCGAAGCGCTGCGCAACCTCGAGGAAATGCGCCGGATCGAGGCGCGCGGGCCGCGTGAAGTCCATGTCGGGGACGACGGTCGTCATCCCCAGCGCCGGATCGAAGAGGCCGAAGAGCGGAAACGTCGGCAGATCGATTTCGCCCGGCTCGATGCCGTACGTGGCGCGAATGAGCGCGACCTGCTCGACGAAGTGGCGGTGCCGGTAGACGACGCCCTTCGGGGTTCCGGTGCTCCCGCTCGTGAACAAGATCGCCGCCACGTCATCGGGCGCGGTCGCGGCGAGGAACGGTCCGCTTCCGGCGCGCTCCGCGGCCTCGCGTAGCGACTCGAGGGTGTGCCCTCCCCAGAGGTAGCGCCGCCCCACCGTCACGAGCGTGCGCACGCTCGCCTTGGCCCAGCCGAGCACCACGCGCGCGAGGTGCGCCTTCGGCACGCCGATGAACGCTGCGGGCTCGGCCTCGGCGAGGCACGCCTTGAGGTGGTGCCGCCCGATCCCCGGATCGAGCATCACCGGCACCGCGCCCGCCTTGAAGAGCGCGAACACCAGCGCGAAGAACTCGAACCCGGGCGGCACCATCAACGCGACGCGAACCCCCTTCCCGACCCCCACCGCGTCGAGCCCCCGCGCGAGGCGGTCGCTCTCGCCGTCGAGGGTGCGGTAGTCGTACGCGACGTAGCGGCGGCGACCGTCCGGCTCGCGTCCGACCGGCACGTGGAGCGCCAGCGCATCGGGCGCCTCGACCGCACGCGCGGAGAGGGCGGCGGCGATGTTCGCGAGGCCGGTCATGCTCGTCGAGCCGTCATGCTTGCAAGAACTCAGCGATTCGTTCGGTCACCGCGTCCCCCGCGTCCTCGAGCAGGTAGTGGCCCGCGTCGGGGTAGCGCGCGACCTCGGCCTTGGGGAAGTGCTCGCGGAAGCGCTCGAGGAAGGCCTCGTCGAACACGAAGTCTCGGAGCCCCCACGGCAGGAAGAGCGGCTTGTCCGCGAGCGTTCCGAGCTTCGCCTCGGTTGCCTCGACCACGCTCCACGCCGGGTCGCCGGGCACGAGCGGGATGTCCTGCACGAAGCGCAAGGTGGCGATGCGGTTCGCCCATGAGTCGTAGGGCAGCGTGTAGCCGGCCCGCACGTCGGCGGGGAGAGCCCGCTCGACGGCGAGGCGCGTGGCGCCGACGCTGAACGCATTGAAGCCGCGCACGAGGAGGGCACCGAGGGAAGAGTCACGCGCGAGCTTCAAGGTCGGCGGGATGCGGCGCCCCCGCGGGTTCGGAAACGCGGCGGTGTTCATGAGCACGATGCGCCGCACGCGCTCGGGGTGCTCGACCATCCACGCGGACGCGATCATGCCGCCCCAGTCGTGCGCGACCACGTCGACGGAGTCGAGCCCGAGCGAGTCGAGCCAGGCGCCGAGATCGGCGACGCGCGACGCGAGCGTGTAGGTGTAGCGGTCGTCGCCCGGCTTGTCGCTGAACCCCATGCCGATGTGATCGGGGACGAGGCAGCGGCGCTCGCCCCGGAGCGCGAGCACGAGGCGTCGGTAGTAGAAGGACCACGTCGGGTTGCCGTGGACCATCACCACCGGCACGCCGTCTTTCGGGCCCTCGTCGAGGTAGTGGTAGGAGAGCCCGTCGCGGTCGAAGCTTCGTGAAGCGAATGGATACAGCGCCCGGAAGGCCGGGGCGTCGCGCGTCACCATCGCAGCTCGAACATCGCGCAGTTGAGGCCGCTGCCGATCCCCATCAGCGCGACGCGATCGCCCTTCTTCGCGCGGCCGAGCTCGACCGCCTTCGAGAGCGTGAACGGCACGGCGGCGGGGCCGATGTTGCCGTACTCGGGGAAGGTGAGGAGCGCCTTCGTCGGGTCGAGTCCGAGCGTGCTGCAGAGGGTCATCGTGTGAACGGCGCTCACCTGGTGGAGCACGAGCAGATCGAGCGCGTCCGCGGCCCAACCGAGCACGCGCTTCGCGTCCTCCCACGTCGCCTGGGCGAGCTCGATTCCCGCGAAGAGCAGCGCCTTCGTGTCGGTCTCCATGTGGGTCGCGTGGCCCCAGCAGAGCCGCGCATGCTCGGTGGCCGCGCGCATCACGCCCCGCACGACGGAGGGGGCATCCGGGTGGAGCTCGCGCCGGGAGAGGAGCATCGCGACCGAGCCCGAGCCAAGCGTCAGCGAGGCGAACTCCGCGCGGAACTGCGCCGCCGTCATCTCGGGACCGGCCATGCGCGCGAGCGTCGCCTCCTGGATCTCACGCGAGCTCTCGCCGTCGACGACGAGCGCGTAGTCGATGAGGCCGCGCTCGAGCTGAAGACCCACGAGCTCGATGGCGTTGACGAACGCGAGGCAGGCGTTGCCGAGGTCGTAGTTCCGGCAGCTCGCGGCGAGCTTGAGGTTCGAGTGCACGAGGCTCGCAGTGCTCGGCTCGAGGAAATCACGGCACACCGAGGTGTTGACGAGCATGCCTAGCCGCTCGCGCGCGACCCCCGTCTCGGCGAGGACCTTCTCGGCTGCGAGCGTCGCAGCGGCACTCGGCGTCGTGCCGGCGTCCCACCAGCGGCGCGCTTGGATCCCCGCGAGGCCCGTCAGCATGTCGGGCTTCAGGCCGAGCCGCGAGCACACCGGCGCGAGCCGGTCCTCGAAGTCGGAAGAGGCGATGCGGTGCGGCGGCTCGACGTGCGCAAGGCCCGCGATGACGACGTTGTCGAATTGCATGGCGCGCGGACCTTCAAGCCGCCTCGCGCGAGCGGGAAGCGAAATCGACCGCATGACAAAGTCGTGAGACTCACGGCCAACGCGTTCGTCCACGCGGCGCGTCGAGTTCGGGCGCGCGGCCCTGACTGCGGCGTCGGAGCCCGAGCGCGAGGGCCGTCGTGAGGACGACGATGGTGCTCGGCGCGCCCCGGCCGCTCGGCGCGCGATGGCTCGTGGCGCACGCGCCGCCGCATCCGCCCGCGGCGCCGACGCTCGGGCCGGCCGCGCTCGCCCGGACCGACACGGTCGCGCTCGTCGCGCCGTCGCCGTGGCAGCGCAAGAGCTCCGCTGCGAGCTCGCAGGTCACGCCCTCGGCGACGATGTCGGCCTCACCACCGAGCCACGTACTCGGCAAGAACGCGCGGGTCTCGCCCTTCGAAGGCTCGTGCTGCCAGCGCAGGACGAGGGTCGGCGGCTCGTGCGTCACCCCGAAGGCCACCGGCTCGCCCGCGATGCGTTGCGGATGAGGCCTCACGCGGAAGTTGTCGCGCAGGGCGCGCGTCCCGTCGACGATCGACAGATCCTCGACGTTCCAGCCGTCCTTCTTCTCTTCGGTCCAGCCCGGCGTGTAGACCCAGTGCGCCCCGGAGTGGAACCCGTCGTCGAGGCGACGGTAGAGCATGTCGACGTAGTCGAGGCCGCGGTGAGCGTTCGGCGGTGCGCCAAACTCGCCTAGGAAGAGCGGCACGTTCCACTCCGCGGCCTTACCGGTCATCCGCGCGAAGGGCTCGACCGGCTCGACGCCGCTCCACGAGCGCAGGACGAGCACCGTCGCGTCGTAGAAGTGCGGCGCGTAGGCCGCGTTTTCGTAGGCGGGCTTCGGGAGCTCGGTCTGCGCCCCCGAGCTGGTGTAGGCGCGTGGCGACACGAAGGCGATCGCGTTGGGGCTCACCTCGCGGATCGTCGCGAACCCGGCCGCTTGGAAGGCCGCGAGCTCCGTGCCCTCGGCGTCGGACCACGGCTCGTTCATCAGGTCGTAGCCGATGACGCCTGGCTCGTCGGCGAGCGCCTTGGCCACGCTCCGCACCATCGCGAGGTACGCGGTCCGCACCCCGTTCACGTCGGCGTAGAACGAGCGGAAGAGGCCGTGCATCTCCTCGTCGGTGACGAGCGCGACGCCCCACGATTTGCAGGCAGGGCCATTGTCGGGCGTGGCGGGCTCGACGGCTGGGTCGAGGGCCCAGCGTGGTGCCCCCTCGCCGCAGCCGCCGAGCGCGTAGCGAGAGTAAGCGTCTTGATGAAAATCAACGATGACGTGGAGGCCCTTCGCGGCGGCGGCGCGCGCCGCCGTGACGTAGTAGGCGAGGTACGACGCGTCGTACTTCCCGCGCTCCGGTTCGTAAGCCTCCCAGGTGAACAGCAGCCTCACCGCGTTCATCCCAAAGCTCGGCAGCGGGTCGAAGATCGTGGTGTCCGCGGCGGGCCGGAAGGGCGGCACCTTCGAGTCGCCCGCGACGTTCACGCCGCGAAGGACCACCACCGCACCCGTCTCATCGACGAAGCGCGACCCCTCGACGCGGAGCGCTCCGACCGCGCTCGCGGGGCGAGCGACGAAGCCGATGAACATGGCGGCGAGGGCGCCTACGAACGAGCGAGCCAGGGTGTGGCGGGCCAGCATGATGCGGGAGGATACTCGCGCTCCCGGGGTCGAGGGTAGAGCGGGACACGACCATGAGGTCGCGACAAATGGTGAGGCTCGTGAGACCGTCGTCCGGCGATGACTCCCTCGTTCGATGCCGACGCCGTCGTCGTCGGTGCAGGTTTGAGCGGCCTCACTGCCGCCCGGAAGCTCGTCACGGTCGGTCGCACGGTGCGTGTCTTCGAAGCGTCTGCGCGCCTCGGCGGGAAGATCCGGACCGAGCGCTTCGGAGGGGCCCACGTCGATCTCGGAGCGCACTGGATCGGTCCAGGTCAGCCTCGGATCACGGCGCTCGTGAAGGAGCTCGGCCTCGCGACCGAGCCGCAGCCGCTCGACGGCGATCAGGTGGTGCTGGTAGGCGGAGAGCTGCGCCGCTTCACCGGGTTTCTCCCGCGGCTACGCTGGGGCGCCACGCTCGACGTCGCCATCTCGACGCTTCGCCTCGAGTGGATGCGCCACGGCGTTCGCTTCGACGGAGCGCCAGACGATCGAGCGCGCAGGGCGCTCGACGGACGCACCGCGGCCGAGCTCGCCGACTCGATCGTGCGCACGTCCGAGGCGCGCGCTCTCTTCGACCTCTCGGTGAAGCTCATCTTCGGCGTCGCGCCCGACGAGCTGTCGGCGCTCGTCTTCCTCGCGTATCTCCACTCCGGTCGCGGCTACCTGTCGCTCACCTCGTTCGAGGGGGGCGCCCAAGCGACGGTGCTCTCGGGCGGGATGGGGCAGCTCGTCACGCGCCTCGCCGACGCTCTCTCGCCTCGAGTCACTCTCGAGGAGCCGGTGACGGCGCTCGTCGAGGAGTACGACGGCGTCACGGTCCATACCTCGAGGTCGCGGTACCGCGCGCGGCGCGTGATCGTCGCGGTCCCTCCGCCGGTCGCTCAGCGCATCCGCTACGAGCCGCCGCTCCCCGCGAGTCACGAGACGTTGCAACGTCGCTCGACGCTCGGGGCCTGGACGAAATGCGTCCTCGAATACGAGGAGGCTTTCTGGCGCGACGAGGGGCTCTGCGGCGTCGGCCTGGCGACGGACGGTCCCGTGCAGCTCGTCATCGACGGGTCGGAGCCTGGCCGCGGGCGCGGTCTCCTCGTCGCGATGGTGACGGCCGGCCACGCCCATGCGCTCGCGAAGCTCGAACCGAGAGAGCGACGCGCCGAGGTCACGAAGGCCGTCGCGCGCCTCTTCGGTCCGCGCGCCGCCGAGCCGGTCGCGTTCTCCGATCATCCGTGGGGCGGTGACCGCTTTTGCGGTGGCGCCCCGGTTGCGCTCCCCGAGCTCGGTGTCCTCTCGTCGCTCGGCGGCTTGCCGCGCGCGCCGACGGGGCGTCTCCACTGGGCCGGGACGGATCTCGCCGAGCGCTGGAATGGCTACATGGAGGGCGCGCTCGAGTCCGGCGAGCGCGCGGCCGACGAGGTGCTCGGTGCGCTCTGACGCGCCTCGGGACGAGCTCATGGGCGGGCGGGGCGTGGTCCGAGGGGCATCGCTCAGGCGTTGCGCTTCGGCGGCTCGAAGAGGAACGAGTCCTCGATGCGCTTCGAGCGTAGGAACTCGGCGAGGCGTAGGAGGGCGACCTGCGAGAGCACCTCTCCCTTTCCGAGCAGCAGCGCACCGGCGGTGGTCTTGACGGGCGTCAGTATCGTGCAGCCGACCGATAGGTCGGTGAGGTGACCGCGGCGGCCATCGCCGATGGGGTGCTCGGGGCGGAGCCCCTCGAGCATCGGGATGAGCTCGTGCTCCTTCGGGAGGTCGTGCCGAAGGAGTGCCTGCGCCTCGGCCGGGCTCGCGCCATCGAACACCGCCGCAGCGTACGCCTGCGCGACGCGTAGCACGCGGGCGGCGAGCAAGGTGTCCACGGAAACGTCTGCCGGGAGCGTCCCGCCGTACTGCGCGCCGATCACCTCGGCGACGCGCTCGAGCCTTGGGATCTCCGCGAGCAGTCGGCGGCCGATGTCGGCGTGTCGCCGGAACGCCTCCTCGACCTCGGCCGGTCGTGGGCCTTGCGCGAAGGCCGCGCGGACCACGTCGTCGGGCAGCGCGAGGCAGCCGATGAATGCCAGCGCACCGGCGACGCGGTAAGTCCAGGGCTCGGTGACGTGCAGGCGCTCGGCGAGGTGCACGACGCACTCGCGCACGAAGCGCGAGCGCTCGAAGGCATTGGGCGCCGCGATGTGGAGGCACTCCATCAGCGTGCGGATCGAGCTCGACAGCGTGCGCTCGAGCAGCGAGCGCTGCTCGCGCTGGAGGCGTCGGATGCGAAGGTGCGTGTCGACGCGCGCGCGCACCTCTTCGAACTCGAAGGGCTTCGAGACGTAGTCGACACCGCCCCGTCGAAACGCCTCGACCTTGTGGTCAGTCTCGGTGTCGGCCGACAGGAAGATAACTGGGATGTCGCGGGTCGCGCCGTCGGCTTTCAAGCGCGAGCAGACCTCGAAGCCCGTCATCTCGGGCATGTGAATGTCGAGGAGGACGAGGTCGATCGGCACCGATCTCACGGCCTTCAGGGCCGCGCGACCGCTGCTCACCGGCCGCGGCGTGTAGCCGGCCGTCCGGAGCAGCTCGGAGAGCAGGCGCAGGTTGTCCGGCACGTCATCGACGATGAGGATGTTCGGCCGCGACTCGTCGGCGCTTTCCGCGCGTGGCTTGTCGGGGGCGTCGGTGCTCATACCGTCCCTCATAACCTCGCAACGTAGCACGTCCGCCGGTCCTCCACCCCACCGCGCCTCCCGCGCGTTTTCCCCTCGATCGACAGGGCTGGTATGCT
This sequence comes from Deltaproteobacteria bacterium, assembly GCA_016875405.1. Taxonomy (GTDB): domain Bacteria; phylum Myxococcota_A; class Polyangia; order Polyangiales; family Polyangiaceae; genus SYFR01. The sequence goes on from VGRJ01000113.1 coordinate 7,936, forward strand.
CATCCAGGATGGTGAACCGGCGCAGGATTCTCGGGCTCGAGCTCGCCAACGCCGCTCCTTTCGCTTCGGAGCGGCCGTGAGCGTGAAGCGCCTGTCACTTTTCGCGTTGCCGCTCCTCGCCTTCGTCGCGGCGACCCCTGCGAACGCAGCGGACACGCCGGAGCCCAGCGCCGCCGACAAGGCGACCGCGCGTGCGCTCCTCGACGAAGGTGACGCGCTCCTGAGAAAGGGCAGCCTCCAAGCCGCGCACGACAAGTACAAGGCCGCCGACGCCATCATGGGTGTTCCGACGACCGGGGTCGCGCTCGCCGACGCCCAGGCGAAGCTGGGGCTGCTCGTCGAGGCGGCCGATACGCTCGCGCGCGTGCAGCGCTTCCCGACCAAGGCGGGCGAGCCGAAGGCCTTCACCGCCGCTCGCGAAGAGGCGGCGCGCAAGCTCCCCGAGCTCGGACCGAGCATCCCGAGCCTGACCGTCGCGCTCGCAGGCGGCGTCACGGCGACGCCTTCGATGCGCGTGTCGATCGACGGTGCCGAGCTTGCCGAGCCGGTGAGGTTCTTGCCTCGCAAGGTCAACCCTGGCTCGCATGAGGTCGTCGTCGATGCCGGCGATCGGCGCGGCACCGCCTCGGTCACCCTCGCCGAGCGCGAGAGTCGCACCGTCGAGGTAGCGCTCCCCGCCGTGCTCGTTCCGACGAGCGGCGCGAACGGTTCGAAGGGCACCCTGACGTCAACGCCGGCAGGGGAGGGCGCGCTCGCGGCGGCCGAGGCCTCGAGGACGGAGGGCGGGACGCCGACCCGCTTGCACCCGGCCGTGTGGGCGGGCCTCGGCCTCACCGGCGCCGGCCTCGTCGCGGGCGCGGTGACGGGAGGGCTTGCCCTCGGCAAGAAGGGCTCGCTCGAGACCGAGTGCCCTGGTGGGCTCTGCGTGACGCCCGAATCGCAAGAAGCGCTCGACTCGGCAACCACGCTCGCCCACGTCTCGACCTCGAGCTTCGTCGTCGCGGGCGCGGCCGGAGGGGTGACGGCGCTCGTGTGGGCGCTCACCCGCTCGCCATCCTCTGCCCCGCGCGCGACGGTCGTGCCGCACGTCGGGGCGGGCTACCTCGGGCTCTCCGGCTCGTTCTGAGGAGCGCAATCCCCGAGCGAGGCCTGGCGCTTCCGCGCCGTCACGGCTCGGTGACGCGGAGCCGCTGGTTCGCCGCGACGTCGTCGAGGACCTGCACTCCGCCCGCAGGCCAGCGAATGCGCACCTGGTCGATGGTCTCCTTGTCGCCGAGGCCGAAGTGCACGTGCTTCCACGAATTGCCGACAGAGCCGCCGTTGCCTGCGTAGCGACGTGCTCGGACGACGCCGCCCTCCAACAGATCGACAACCGCCCCAACGCCGTGCGGATTCGACGCCTTGCCGACGAGGTCGAGGATCAAGTGATTGCCAGTCTTTTGCTGGTTGCGCAGGATCCGGAGCTGGAGGCCCTCGCCCGCGCCTACCGCGATGTCGAGATCACCGTCGGCGTCGATGTCGGCGGTCGCCGACGAGGCGAGCACCACCATCGGGTTCTGGTCGCCTCGGTGCGGCAGCGTCGCGGGTTCGAACTGGCGGTCGCCTTGGTTCCAGAAGAGAAGGTCGAACTGCGGCGGCTTCTCGTTGATCGGCCCCGAAAACACGACCGCCATCTTGATCATGTCCTCTTCCGAGGTGACGAGCCCGGAGCTGGCGACGAACACGTCGGGGAGCCCGTCGAGGTTGAAGTCCTCACCGAGCGTTGCCCAGTTCGAGTGGTATCGGGTGACCGCGGAGATCCCGAGCTCCTTGTTCAGGTTCTCGAACGTCCCGTCCGGCTTGCCGAAGTAAAACGTGTTCGGGCCGAGATCGGCGACGTAGATGTCCGGGCGGCCGTCGAGATCGTAGTCGTTGATCGACGCGCCCATCGCGTGGTTGAAGAGGTTCAAGCCGAGGATGCTCTCGGCCCGCTGGTACACGCCGGGCTTGACCTGCATGTGAAGGTGGTTCGTGTACCAATCGTTCGCCATGAAGAAGTCGGTGAGCCCGTTTTCGTCGAGGTCGGCGAACGCGAGCGCGTTGGTGGTCCCTGGGAAAGGCCCCTTGAACGTCTTCGTCATGAGCACGAACGAGCCGCCGACGTTGCGATACAGGAGCGGACCTGTCTGGCCCATCGAGACGATGCCGTCGCAGATGAAGTCATTTTCTTCCATGCCGCACGACTCGCTCGTCGCCGGCCCGCCGCCATTCGCGCGACCGATGATGATGTCGAGCTGACCATCGTTGTCGGAGTCGTAGGTCCCGATCGCGAGGAGGAGCTGGTCGGTGATCGGCGTCACGTCAAAGGCGGTCAGCCGATCCTCGAACTTGAAGTCGCCGAGATTCCGGAAGTGGTAGAGGCGCCTCTTCACGCCCGTCTCGGGCTGCCCGACTTCGGCCACGATGTCCGGGAGCCCATCGCGGTCGAAGTCCCCCGTCACGCAGATGATCGCCCCGCCTGTCAGCAGCTTCGCGACCGGTTCCTTGGAAAAGCTCCCGGCACCATCGTTCGAGTGAATGACGAGCTCGGCGGGAGCGATCGTCATGCCGGTCTGCTCGGCGGTGAGGTGTCCCATGATGAGGTCGGGATCGCCGTCCCCGTCGAAGTCGTCGAAGCCGAGGCACGGACCGGCGCCGCCGATGAGCCCGAGCTCCTCGGTCACGTCGTCGAGCTTGCCAGGGGCTGCGGCCTTCACCCTGATCTTGCAGAAGCCGCAGGCGTCGTAGCCCGAGCCGTCACCTCGGCACGTCTGGAGGCCATCTCCGCCGCCGTCGCAGGTGCAGGCGACGGTGCGTCCTGGCACGCACGCCTTCGGCGGCGCCACCTCGCTCGACCCGCAGCTGGCGACCGCGCCGACGCTCAGCCCAAGCAGGAGACTGGTGAAGCCGAGGGTGAGACGAAACTTCTCAGCCGTCATGAGGTGTGCCGCATGATTGGAAGTGTGCTCGGAGACGACCCAAGAAGCTGAATATTAGCGTAACGAGCGGCGAGACGCGAGGATGCCCGCCGCCGTTGATGGCGCCCCGGCTGCCCCCGCAGCGCTGACGGCGCCGCCCCCTCGGGCTGACGCGCTCGTCGGTTCAATAGGCGTGGACGAGCGGCCGGACCTCGCTGCACGGGCGACACATCGCGTTCGGCAGACCCGAGTTCCGCCTCGTTCGCCCTGCGACCGCCTTGAACACGGCGCCGCTCTCGCGCTCGTCGCATGCGAGGCACTCGTTCAGCGCGCCGGACTCGTCGTGGTAGGGCGCGCCGAGCGCCGCGACGCACGGGCCCAGGCACTTCTTCTTCGTGTGAAGGGTGTTCCAGTACCAGATTTGGGCGCACGGTCGATCAAAGCCAAGCCCGCGGAGGCAGGTCACGTGCTCGTCCATCGTCTTCGACGAGAGTCCGCAGGCGCGGACGGGCTCGGTGAGGTCCTCCTCGCGGATGTACACGGCGAGGTTCTCGAGCGTCGAGCAGACCCCGCAGCGACCGAAGTGCGTGAGGGCGGCTCCTGCCGCGCGAGCCGCAGCCTCGTCGTCGTAGGTCGCGAGCGTGTAGGCGCGCTTGCCACTCGCGAGCGTGTCGCCGCGCACCAGCGCGCAGACCGCCTCGGGAGGCTCCGCGTCGGGGGCCGCCTCGAGGTAGGGATCTTCGAGGATTTCCTTGTAGGGAGCGCTGAGCTCCCACGTGGCGACGAGGGCCTCGGTGAACGCGGCGTCGTAGCGCGGCGGCGCGAACTCCTCGTCGCCGCATCGGCAGCTCGGTCGGCAGCGGGAGGCGTCGAGTCCCGTGCGGTCATTGGGGCGCCCGAAGAGCACGTCGCAGGCGTCGGCTTCGGCTGTCTCCTGGGGGTCGCAGGCCGGTGAGGTGGCGGCGAGCCAGGCGACGGCGACTCCACCGACGACGGCGACGGCTCCGCGGGTCTGCGCCATCGGCTCAGCCTCGGGAGGGCTGCTTCACGACGCGCAGGTAGGACTTTTTCTCGTCCCAGCCGCCCGGAAACAGCTTCTTCGCGTCATCGTTCGAGAGCGACGGGACGATGATCACGTCCTCGCCATCCTTCCAGTTCGCGGGGGTCGCGACCTTCTGGTAGGCGGTGAGCTGGAGCGAGTCGATGACCCGGACGAGCTCGTCGAAGTTGCGGCCGGTCGATGCGGGGTAGGTGAGCGAGAGCTTCACGCGCTTGTCGGGCCCAATCACGAACACCGAGCGCACCGTGAGCGTGTCGCTCGCGTTTGGGTGGATCATGTCGTAGAGCGTCGCGACCTTACGCTCCGGGTCGCCGATCATCGGGAAGTTCACGGCCTGGCCTTGCGTCTCCTCGATGTCCTTCTCCCACTTCATGTGCGACTCGACCGAGTCCACGCTGAGACCGATCACCTTGACGTTGCGCTTTTCGAACTCCGGCTTGATCCGAGCGACGTAGCCGAGCTCGGTGGTGCAGACGGGGGTGAAGTCCTTCGGGTGGCTGAAGAGGACGCCCCAGGAGTCTCCGAGCCACTCGTGAAAGCGAATGTCTCCCTGCGTCGTGGGAGCCGAGAAGTCGGGGGCGATGTCACCAAGGCGGATGGCCATGTCTGTTGTCTCCTGAGAATGTCAAATGTGTCCCGCGGTTCGTCGAAGGACGAAGCTTCGCGAGAGAGGTGGCGAAAAGCGTTGCGCGGGCGACGCCGTCAACCGCAGGCGCCTGCCTTGCAGCTCTTGCCGGCAGGGCATGGGAGGCCAGCGCCGCACCCACGGGAGCAGATGCAGATCGCGCTCTGCCACTGCGTCGAATCGCACGACTTAGTGCCGAGGTTCGGGGCCTGCGGCTTCTGGCAGGGGTTGTTGTTCACGTCGTTGAACGACGCGACGCACTCGCCACCGGCCTTCGCGCACGCGGCCGCGCAGGTGTTCTGTGTCTGATTGATCGCGAACTCGCACGTCGTCGCGTTCTCGGCGCAGAGGCTGTACCCGATGGTCGAGCCATACAGCGTCTTGCAGTTTGGTGTCGCCGGATCGCCGGGGCACGCGACGTTGCACGTCGTCGACGCTCGGTACGTGCAGATCGCGTCCCACGCGGTCTCGCAGCAATACTTGTCAGAAGCGCAGACCTTGTCGACGCACGCATCGCATCCGATCGTGAGCTTCATGCCCTGGACGCACACGTCGTGCGCGCACATCGAGCCGCCGCCCGTCACAGTGGAGGAGCTCGAGGCCGCGACGCTGGAGGCGGCGACGCTGGAGGCGGCGACGCTGGAGGCGGCGACACTGGAGGCCGCGACGCTGGAGGCCGCGACGCTGGAGGCCGCGACGCTGGAGGTGCCGCCCTGTCCCATCGCTCCCGCGCCGCCGTCGCCGGTCGATGCGGTGGTCGAGCTGGAGTCCGCTCCGCCGGCTCCGGACCCGCCTGCGCCCGAGGAGCCAAAGAAGGTCACCGAGCTCGTGCAGGCCACGAGCGCGAGCGAAGCGAGGCCGAGGGACTGTTGGCCAACCGGGGCGAATCGGGAAGACATCGACGGGTATTATGGTCTACGACGCGACGAGGCGCCATCGCTCTCGAGCGCCGGCATGAAGCGGCGACCGGGCAACTGAGGCTAGCAGCCCTGAATGGGGCTGGTCACGCGGCGGCGCGCGCGGTTTCATGGAGGACTGGATCATGGCGGCGAAGCTGTACACCCTCCACTCCGAAGCCCTTCCCGCCGACGCCGAGGTGGTGGCCTTCCGCGGCCAGGAGTCTCTCTCCGAGCCCTACCGATTCGAGATCGGCTTCATCACCTCGGACCCGACGTTTCTCGAGGACGACGCGCTCCTCGCTCGGGCGACGCTCACGTTCGAGCTCGGCGCGCTCGCGCAGCCCTATCGTTACCATGGCGTCCTGTCGTCGGTTGAGCTCCTCCACACCTTCAAGGGGAAGTCGCTCTATCGGGCGGTCCTCGTGCCGAAGCTCTGGACGCTCGAGCTCGCGCGGCACAGCAACGTGTGGACCGACGCCCCCATCCCCTCGGTGCTCGCGGACGTCCTCGAGTGGAGCGGCCTCGAGTCGGACGAGTTCTCGTTGCAGCTCGAGCAGAGCTATCCGTCGCGCGAGTTCATCGCGCAGTACCGAGAGTCGAACCTCGACTTCCTCCACCGTTGGATGGAGCGGCTCGGGCTCTTCTACTACTTCGAGCAGGGCGAGAAGAAGGAGCGCGTGGTCATCGTCGACGGCCCTCAGTACGACGCGCTGCACGGACCTGGCGTCGTGAAATACCGGCCTCTCTCCGAAGGCGACTCGATGGCGCTCGAGGCCTTCGAGTGGGTCCGCTCGCGCTCCCGCGCCGTCCCGCACGAGGTCGCGCTTCACGACTACGACTATCTGAAGCCGACCCTCGAGGTCCGCGGC
>VGRJ01000114.1 GCA_016875405.1 Deltaproteobacteria bacterium
GATTGCTGCTGCGACTCCGTGAGCCCGTGCCTTGACCAGATGATCTGCGATCTCGCCGGCGGCACCTGCCTCTGACGCCCGGGCGCGGGCTTCTTTCTTCTTCGGCTCTTCGGCTGACGCCTCATCGCGGGCCTCTTCGGCTCTTCGGCTGACGCCTCATCGCGGGCCTCTTCGGCTCTTCGGCTGACGCCTCATCGCGGGCCTCTTCGGCTCTTCGGCTGACGCCTCATCGCGGGGGCGACCGAGTCGGTACGAGATGGACTGGCCTTCCTCGGCGGGATTCGATATGTTTTTCGATTATGTACTGGAAGCTTTGGCACACGGTCGCGACGGTCTCGGTGGGTCTTGTCCTCGTGGTGAGCTGCGGCTCAAAAGAAGACGACTCGGGGCCGACTCCTTTCGAAACTGGCAGCGGCGGCGCGGCTGCATCGTCGGCTGCATCGATGGCTGCATCGATGGGTGCATCGATGACCGGAATGAATGGATCGACGTCACAAACGACGGGGACCCCGTCGGCTTCGTCGGCGGTCGGCTCGACGGTCGCGTCGAGCGCAGCCTCCGGCGGCGGAGGCACCTGTGACCCGGCCACGTGCAGCGGGGCCTCCTGCTGCTGTGGCTTCGGTGGTCAGACTCTGTGCATCGGCGCGGACATGTGCAAAGCCGGCGGCGGGAGCTGTGGCGGTGGCGGCACGACGACGTCGGGCGGGATGTCGACGACGTCGGGCGGAATGTCGACGAGCGGCGGCGGCGGCAGCTGCATGAGCAGCTCGGCCTGCGGTGGGAAGTGCTGCTGCTCGATCGGCGGCAACACCCTGTGCGTCGACAAGCCGCTGTGTGATGCCCAGGCGGGCAACGGCGCGATATGTCTGCCTTGAACCAGGTTCGCGTTCACGACTGACGAGCGAGAGGGCGTTCCCCTCTCCGGTCGGTTCCGGACGGGGTGGCGAGCGCCACCCCGTTTGCGTTTGTCGTACGGCTCGCGACGTCGACATCAGTCGCCGACGATCGGCTCGAGGCAGCGGCGGCGCGCCTCGGCGACCTCGGCGACCGCGACGTCGACGAGCGTACGCGCCGCCTCACGGAGGACGAGGCGCTTGCCACCCGTGGTCCCGAGCCTCACGACCTCGAGGCCGCTCCGCGAGCCACGAGCGAAGACCTCGGCGACATGCTCGGGCGCGACACCGAGGACGACACGAGTCGGCGCCTCGCCAAACAGCTGAGCCTCGACGGGCTCGCGCGAGGGCGGCAGCACGACGTCGACCCCGACGCTCTGCGCGACGTGCCCCTCACCCGCGGCGCACTCCGCGAGCGCGACGGCGAGGCCGCCGTCTGAGACGTCGTGGGCAGACGCGACGAGCTTTGGCTCGCTCCGCGTGAGCTCGAGCAAGAGCCGTTGCAACGCGACCTCGCTTCGTAGATCGAGTCTCGGCGGGGGACCCTTCACCTCGCCGGTGTGCGCGGCGACGTACTCGGAAGCCCCGAGCGGACCGGCGAGCCCAGCGCGCGGCCGGACGAGCAACACCTCGAGGCCAGCGATCTCGAAGCGCGAGCGCGTGGCGTGCGATGGCGAGGCGAGCTGGCCGACGCCCGCGATCGTCGGGGTCGGCAAGATCGCGCGGCCGTCGGTCTCGTTGTAGAGGCTGACGTTGCCCGAGACGATCGGCACGCCGAGCGCGCGACACGCATCGGCGATCCCGTCGATCGCGCGCGCGAACTGGCGCATGACATGAGGGCGCTCGGGCGACCCGAAGTTCAGGCAGTCGGTGAGGCCGATGGGCTCGGCGCCGACGCACGCAAGGTTTCGGCACACCTCGGCGACGGCCATCGCACCACCTTGATAAGCGTCAAGCTCGCACAGGCGGCCGTTGCAGTCCGAGGTGAAGGCGAGGTGCTTGTCGACTGAGCGACCGTCAACCTCGCACGGGACGCGCACGATCGCCGCGTCACCGCCAGGACCGGCGAGCGTTCCGCCGCGCACCAGGCTGTCGTACTGGCGCCACACCCACTGGCGCGATCCCAGGTTGGGGCTGCCAACCATACGGAGGAGCTCGGCGCCGAAGCTCGTCGGCGACGGGATGCTCGCTGGCTCGAAGGCGAGCCGCGAGGGCAGGCTCGGATCATCGGCCTGCGGGCGGTCGTAGCGAGGTGCGTCGTCCGCGAGTAGCCCCACCGGCAGATCGCAAACGACGACGGGCGCAGGCGTCACGGCGGCTTCGCGCGCAAGCGGGTCGTAGCCCGGGGTCGCCTTGACGACCCAGCGCCCAGTCTCGGTGACGCGCCCGATGACGGCGACGTCGAGCTCCCATTTCTGACAGATCGCGCGGACGCGCTCCTCCTTGCCAGGCTTGCACACGAGCAGCATGCGTTCCTGCGACTCGCTGAGGAGCATCTCGTAGGGCGTGAGGCCCCGCGCTCGCCGAGGCACTGCGTCGAGATCGAGCTCGAGGCCGCTGCCGGCCCGCGCTGCCATCTCGACCGACGAGCTCGTGAGCCCCGCGGCGCCCATGTCTTGTATGCCGATGAGCAGCTCCTCCGCGAAGATCTCGAGGCAGGCCTCGATGAGCAGCTTCTCGGTGAAGGGATCGCCGACCTGGACCGTGGGGCGCTGACTCGGCCCGTCCTCGCTGAACTCATCGCTCGCCATGGTCGCGCCGTGGATGCCGTCGCGCCCGGTCTTGGCGCCGACGTACATCACCGGGTTGCCGACGCCGCTCGCGCGCCCGTAGAAGATGCGGTCCGTCCGCACGACGCCGCAGGTGAACGCGTTGACGAGGATGTTTCCGTCGTAGGCGCGATCGAAGAACAGCTCCCCGCCGACCGTGGGCACGCCGACGCAGTTGCCGTAGCCGCCGACGCCGGCGATCACGCCGCGGAGCAAGCTCGCCGTCTTGGGGTGGTCGGGCCGGCCGAACCTGAGCGAGTCCAGGCTCGCGATCGGTCGCGCGCCCATCGTGAAGACGTCGCGCAGGATGCCGCCGACGCCGGTCGCCGCACCCTGGTGCGGCTCGATGTACGAGGGGTGGTTGTGCGACTCCATCTTGAAGACGGCCGCGTAGCCGTCGCCGATGTCGACGACCCCGGCGTTCTCGCCGGGGCCCTGAAGGACGCGCGGGCCTTTCGTGTGGAGGCGCGCGAGGTGCACCCGCGAGCTCTTGTACGAGCAGTGCTCGCTCCACATCACGCTCACGACGCCGAGCTCGGCGTACGTTGGCTCTCGGTCGAGCGCCGCCAAGACCTTAGCGTACTCATCGGCGGTGAGCTTGTGTTCGGCGGCGAGGGCCGCGTTGACCGTCGGATCCCCAGGAAACGCCTGCGCACGCATCATCGCGTTCCGTCGTAGGGCGCGACGACCGAGGCTGCAAGCGCTGGCCGCTCGCGACGATCGGTGTACCTTCCCCCCATGGCGGTCCTCCCGATTCTGCACGTCGGACACCCGAACCTGCGCCTCACCGCGCGGGAGGTCACCCGCGAGGAGCTCGCGCTCCCGGAGACGCAGGCGTTCATCGACGACCTCGTCGAGACGATGCACCACGCGAACGGCGCTGGGCTCGCGGCGACGCAGGTCGATCGGCCGCTGCGGATCTGCGCCATCGAGGTGAAGGACAACCCGCGCTACCCCTACAAGCCGAACATCCCGCTCACGATCCTGGTGAATCCGGTGCTCGAGCCGCTCGGCGACGACACCTTCGACAACGAGGAGGGCTGCCTCAGCGTACCGAACCTGCGCGGCGGCGTACGCCGCTTCGCCGAGCTGCGCGTCACCTCCTGGGATCGTCACGGCGCCACCGAGCAACGGATCGTGCGCGGCATCACCGCAGGGACCTTCCAGCATGAGGTCGACCACCTCGACGGCAAGCTCTTCCTCGACCGGGTCGAAGACCCGCGCACACTCGCGACCTGGGATCAGTGGAAGGCACACCGCGAGACCGCCTTCATCGAGCGAGTCCGCGCGGTGGTCGCTCGCTACGGGAGCTGAGCCCCCGCGCACGCGCGTTTCCGTGCGGCCCCTCTAGCGTGCGATCGCGGTCGCGCTCGAGCAGACGTGATAGCGTCCCGCCCTCGGGCGATCGATGTCGGACGTGAGCAACGCGGCGAAGGTGGGCCTGATGACGGTCGCCCTCCCTCTCAGTGGCGCTGTTCTTCGGCTACCGCTTCGTGTCGCGCAGTGCCGGCACCAGCGAGGGCTACACCGTCTGGGCGAACCTCCCCGACGTGAGCGGGGTCGCGCCGCACTCGCGCGTGATGATCTCGGGCGTGCAGGTCGGCGTCGTCGAGCGGATCGGCCTCGTGGACGGCAAGGCGCGCGTCGACATTCGCATGAAGCCGGAGATCCCGCTCCACGAAGACGCGACGGTCGGCAAGCGCGCGACGAGCTTCATTGGCGAGTACTTCATCGTGCTCACACCTGGGACGGAGGGGACGGCGACGATCCCGCCGGGCGGACAGATCCAGCGGCTCATCGAGGACGTGAGCCTCGAGAGCCTCCAGGTGCAGCTGAAGGACATCCTCGTCGACGTGAAGGACGTCACGAAGTCGGTGCGCGCATCGATCGGCTCGGATCAGGGACAGAAGCGGATCGAGACGATCCTCGCGAACCTCGCGGAGCTCACCGAGACGCTCGCCGCGACCGTGAAAGAGAACCGCGCGACGGTGCGCGAGACGCTCGATAGCGTGCGCGCAATCACGACGGCCGCGGCGCCCGAGCTGAAGGAGATCCTCGCAAACATCAAGGAGGTGACCCAAGAGGTCCGCAACGTCACCGCGAAGGGCAGCGACGATCGGCCCTCGGGCGAGCTGCGCCGCTCTCTCGAGCGCGTCGACCGCGCGAGCGAGAGCCTCGAGTCGCTCTTGGGCCACGCTGATCGCATCGCGGCGCGCATCGACGAGGGCAAGGGTACGCTCGGCAAGCTCACCAAGGACGAGGCGCTCATCAACGAGGTCGAGGGCGTCGCCGAGGGCGTCGGAGAGTTCGTCAAGGGCGTTAAGCGCACGCAGACCGTGGTGGCGCTTCGTGGGGACTACAACTTCCTCGCGAACACCGTGAAGTCCTACGTGTCGCTCCGCCTCCAGCCGGCCGAGGACAAGTACTACCTCGTCGAGCTCATCAACGACCCACGCGGCAAGGTCGACATCCAGCAGATCGACGTCGACACCACGAACCCCAATGATCCACCGCACTATCGCGAGATCCGCACCGCCACCACCAACGCGTTCCGGTTCTCGTTTCAGTTCGCAAAGCGCCTGGGTCCGTTCACGGGGCGCTTCGGCATCCGCGAGTCGACCGGCGGCATCGGTCTCGATCTCCACCTGCTCGACGACAGGCTCGAGGTCTCGCAGGATCTGTTTGGCTTCGGTGAGCAGATCACCCCGCGCTGGCGCCTCGCGCTCCAGTACGAGTTCGTGCGGACGCTGTGGCTCATGGGCGGCGTCGACAACGTGTTGAGCGACGACCGGCGCGATTACTTCTTCGGGCTGATGCTGCGCTTCAACGATCAAGATCTGAAGAGCGTCTTGCCGTTCACGCCGGCGTTGCCGGGGGCGCGCGGAGCATCGACGCTCGGCGCGCCCGCTACTCGTCGTCGTACGGGTCGGTCCAAGGCATGGCCCAGATCACCCGACCCTTCTCGACGACGCCTGGCCACTCGGGTAAGTACACAGACCGCTCGCCGGGCGACGAGGCGTCGATCCACACCGCGCTCCCCGCGCTGCGTGGCCGCACATCGACGTGCACGAAGCGGCTCCTCGGGTAGTAGCCACAGCCGGTGTCTGGCAGGCTGAAGCACGCTGCGAGCAGCTCCTCGTTCGAGATCCCCTTCACCGCAAGATCGATCGCGCGCCCCGAAGAGTGAAGGCTCCCGTGTCCCTCGGCGGCCTCACCGCGCAAGGGGCGATAGCCGCTGTAGAGGTAGATGGGCCGACGAGGGAACTGCTCGGCGAGCTTGGCGATGACCCACACGAGACGCGGCTCGAGCAGCTTGACGCCTGGCACCCACTCCCCGGGCGCGGCGCGAGGATCCGGCTCGTCCGGGAGGACGCCTGGGGCAGCGGCGCTCTGAGGCCTCGCGAGGACGCTGAGCCGCTCGAGCGCGCCCTCGGCGAGCGAGCCGTCGCAGCGGAGCAGCACGAAGGACGACTGCTCGCCGCCGTAGCGCCCCACGATCGTCGGGCGCTCCTTGCACTTCCACTCAGGGATCGGCTGCGCCGCGGGAGACAGCGCGTTCCAGAGCGCGACGAACGCCTCGCCAGGAAACGGCGCACTCGGCGAGCATGCGCCGCCACGACCGCAGCCGGTCGAGCCGAGCAGCTCGGTCGCAAGGTCGGGGTCGAGGCGGCGGAGCCACGGTGGCATCCAGCGCTCGGCGATGGCGAGCGAGTCGGCGGGGAGCGCGATCGTCGGCGTCGTCTCGCGGAGGCCCGGCGCGAGCTCCTCGTCATGGCGAACGAACCAGTGCGCGCGATCGCCCTCTCCGCGGAGCGGAAAGGCGGCGCGAGGGCCTCGAAGCCGCGCGAGCCAAAGGTCGCCCTCGCGAGCCGCGGCCTGCAGAGGAAGACCAAAGGGTTGTGCGTCCCCGTTGTCGTCGGGCCGCTCGATGGCGAGCGGGTACCAAAGGTGGCGGCGCCAGTGACCCCACGGTCCGCTGCGATAGGCGGCGAACGCGGTCGCGGGGGCTCCGCGCGGATCGCGGAAGGGGGAGAGCAGCGGGAGCTCGGGGGCCTCATCGAGCCGCAGCGGGAGCGGGCGCTTCTCCGGCGGCTCCCAGGGCATCCGTCGATGTGGCGCCTCGGGCCACGCCTGGGCCGTCGCGGCGACCGAGATCGTGAGCGCGGCGCCGAGGACGCGACGGAGGCAGGGGCCGAGGGAGCGAGCGGACATCGGGCGAGCTAGGTTTGAGACTTCAGCACGAAGCGCGGCGGCGAGCACGCGCCGGATCACTCGTACGCGTTCATTTCGTACTCGCCGGGCGCGAGGTTGTCGAAGCGGGTGTAGCCGCCTTGGAAGCGCACCTTCACGGTACCGGTCGGACCGTTGCGTTGCTTCGCGAGGATCAATTCGCAGATGCTCGACTCCTCGGTCTTCTCGCGCTGGTAGTAGTCCTCGCGGTAGATGAAGAGGATCGCGTCGGCGTCCTGCTCGATGGCGCCGGACTCGCGAAGATCCGACAGCATCGGTCGCTTGTCGGTGCGGCTCTCGACGCTGCGATTGAGCTGCGAGAGCGCGATGACGGGTACCTCGAGCTCTTTGGCGAGCTCCTTCAAGCCGCGCGAGATCTCGCTTATCTCTTGCTCGCGGCTCTGTGCGTTCGCACGGCCTCGCATAAGCTGCAGGTAGTCGACGACGACGAGGCCGAGCCCCGAAGCGTTCTTGTTCTCGGCCTGACGCTTCTCGCGCTCCGCCTTGACGCGCCGGACCTTGGCGCGGAGCTCGAGGATCGAGACGCCGGGCGAGTCATCGATCCAGATCGGCATGCCCGAGAGCGACGCTGCCGCGCCGGTGAGGCTGCTCCAGTCGTCGCGACTCGTGAAGCCACCGCGCAGCTTGCCGAGCTCGACGCGCGCCTCGGAGCACAACATGCGGGTCGCGACCTGCTCAGAGGGCATTTCGAGCGAGAACACGACGACGCCCTTGCCCGGCAGCTCGGTGATCTCGTCGCCATAGCCGTCCTGGCCGGGGCTTGGCATGACGACGCGCTGCGCGCGCGCCACGTTGACCGCGATGTTCATGACGAACGAGGTCTTGCCCATGCCTGGTCGGGCCGCGACGATGATGAGCTCACCCGGGTGCAGCCCCGACATCTTGCGGTCGAGATCGTCGAACTGAGTCGCCAGGCCCGTCACGCCATCGCCACGCGCCTTCGCCTCGGAGAGCTGCTTGAAGGTCGACGTGAGGATGTCCTTCAGCGGGTGGACCGTGGAGGTCTCCGGCGTCCGCGCGAGGTCGTAGATGGCCTGCTCTGCCGAGTCGATGAACTGCTGCGGCTCGCCGACATCGCCGTACCCCTGGGCCGCCGTCTGCTGGCACACCGCGATGACGCGACGGATGCGCCACTTCTCCTTCACGGTGCGGCCGTGATGCGCGACGTTATAGACCGCCGGTGTCGCGTCGGTGAGCTGCGCGAGGTAGGCCGTGCCTCCCACCTTCTGGATGAGCTCGCGATCGCGGAGCCAGCTCGCGACCGAGATGATGTCGACGGGGCGGGTCGCGGCCACGAGCTCGACGCAGGCCCGAAAAATGGTCGCGTTCGCCTCGCTGTAGAAGTGCTCGTGCTTCAGGATCTCGAGCACCGAGTCGAGCGCGTCGCGGTTCAGCATGCACGCCGCGAGGACCGTCGCCTCGGCGTCGAGGTCGTGCGGGGGCGTGCGACCCGCGACGATCGGCGGCTCCTCCGGCTTGTCTTGACCGGGCCCTCGGCGTCCCCCGCCGGGCCCTCGCGTGTTCATGGTCATGGCGTGCTCGTGGAGTCTGGGAGGTGAAACGCGTCGACGCCTCGCGAGGCGTGCTCACGAGGCGTCGACAAGGATACCCGAGCACGAGGGCGTCGTGCTCGGGCCGTGCGCATCGGCACGCGGTCCCGTTGCGAACAACAGGGTCTGCGGCGTCGGTGGAGTCGGTGAGACTCAGCCGGCGACGACGTCGATGTCGATGATGGCGTCGACGCCGCTCGCGATCTTGATCGCGACCTTGTACGAGCCGAGCTCCTTCAGCGGCTCCATCGCGATCTTGCGACGGTCCACCTGGAAGCCCTGCGCGGCGAGGGCGGCCTCGACATCGCGTGAGGTGAGCGAGCCGTAGAGCTTGTTCTCCTCACCGACCTGGGCCTTCAGCGTGACCTTAACGTTGCCGAGCTTGCCGGCGAGCTCTTGCGCCGCGGCGCGGAGCTTGGTGGCGCGAGCCTGGGCGACGCGCTTCTCGTGCTCGATGCGGGCGACGTTGTCGGCCGTGGCGAGCGCCGCGAGGCCGCGCGGCAAGAGGAAGTTGCGCGCGTAGCCAGGCTTGACCTTCACGAGCTCACCGCTCGCGCCGACGTTCGGCAGGTCTTCCGTGAGAATCACTTGCAGATTGCGTGGCATGGTCGTTCTCCTTCCGCCCTGGTCACTCGGCCAGCGTGAACGGCAAGAGCGCGATGATGCGCGCCCGCTTGATGGCGATGGCCACCTCGCGCTGACGCGCGGCGCTGAGGCCGCTGATGCGACGCGGAACGATCTTGCCGCGCTCGGTGATGAAGTACTTCAGCGTCTGGGGATCCTTGTAGTCGATCACCAGGGTCTGATCGGACACCCGGCGGCGACCACGACGGCGCCACGGCCCGTCGCCACGATCCTCACGTCCACCGCGGCGATCCTCGAAATCGTCATGCATATCCATGGTCAGACCTCCTCACCTTCGGCATCACCGTCACCACGTCCGAGGCCTTCCTCGTCGTCGAGCTCGTCAATATCGCCGAGGTCATCGCGCTCCTCACGACGACGGCGCTCGAGCGAGGTCGCGTCGAGGCCGAGCTCGCGCTCGACCGTGAGCTCCGGCTCGTCGGGCTCGAACGGCACCTCGAAGGCGACCGCGCTGATGTCGGCCGCCTCGGCGCCCGCGACCGGAACGTTGTCGCGCGTGTTTACCGTCTGGAAGCGAATGACGCTATCCGACAGGCGAAGCTGACGCTCGATCTCGGCGACGGTGGCGCCCTTGCCGAGGTACTTCGCGTACACGTAGATGCCGCGGTGATGCTTCGCGATCGGGTACGCGAGGCGACGCTGGCCCCAGAGCTCGACGCTCGTCAGCAGCGCACCCGTCGACTTGATCGCGTCGTTCAGCTTTCCGGCCACATCGTTCGCCTTCTCGCGCTCGGTGTTCGGCCGGAGGATGTAAATGGTCTCGTACTCCCGGGCGTGACCCGGTGCCGTTGCGACTCGGCCCATGTTTTCCTCCTGGACTTCGTCGAGGAGCGGCTCGCGCCGCGCTTCGACCGAAAGGCCCCGCCTCGAGGACGGAGCGAGCGGAAACGTCAGCCCTTCTTCGTGGCCCCCGGAGCATCCGGAGGCGCCGCTTCAGGCGTCGGCTTCTGCCGTGTGTTGCGTGCGTTCATCGCGGCTCGAAAACCGCGGGCCGCGATGCTTAACACACTTTCCGCCGCCGCTCTCAGGGAATTCGGCAGCTCGCCCCGCTCCGACGAGGAGAAGTCCTGCAGCACCCAGTCGGCCACGTCTCCCTTGAAGCCCTCCCCCGGGCGCCCGATGCCGATGCGGACGCGACCGAAATCGGGCGTGCCGAGCCGCGCGATCACCGAGCGGACGCCGTTGTTGCCGGCGTGCCCGCCACCGAACTTGAGGCGCACGTCTCCGAAGGGCAGGTCGAGCTCGTCGTGGACGACGAGGACATCGGCCGGCGCGACCTTGAAGAACGCGGCGCAGGGCTGCACGGCGTCGCCCGACAGGTTCATGTAGGTAAGCGGCTTCAGGAGCACCGCGTCGACGCCAGCGAGGCTCGTGCGCGCGATCTCACCGCTGAATTTCTTGCGGAACACCTCCGCGCGGGTGAGCGACGCCAGCTCGTCGAGCGCCATGAAGCCGACGTTGTGCCGGTTCTGGGCGTACTTCGGTTCCGGATTTCCGAGTCCGACGACGAGCAGCATGACGAGCGCGAGAGGTGACAGGCCCAGGAACGAGCGAGCCCCGGCGGTGGCCGGGGCTCAGGGTTCGAGGAGGGGCGCTCCTCGAGCGACGCGGGGAGCGAGCGATGGCACACCGCGCCTAGGCCAAAGACGGCCCCGCGCGGTGGTCGAGCTCACTTCTTCGCGTCGGGCTTCTTTGCCGGCTCGGGCTTCTTCGCGTCGCCCTTCTTCGCGTCGGCGGCGGCCGCAGGCGCCTCGCCCGGGGCGGCAGCCTTGTCCTCGGCCGACTTCGGCGCCTTGACGACGACGATGCGGCGCTCGGCAGGCAGGAGCACCTCGACGCCTGCGGGGACGCCGAGCTCCTTGACCTTGATGCCTTCCTCGAGCCCGAGCGCGCTCACGTCGGCCGCGATCTGCGCGGGGATCACCGCGGGCAGGCAGCGGACGCGGAGCCGGCGGGCGCCGACGAGGACCGTGCCGCCGTCGGCCTCGCCCTTCGACTTGCCGGTGGTGACGAACGGCACCTCGACCTCGATCGGCGAGTTCTCGTCAATGGTGAGGAAGTCCGCGTGCAGCAGGCGCCGCGAGATCGGGTGGACCGCGAAATCGCGCACCATCACCGGGTAGTTTTTGTCGCCCTCGACCGCGAGGTGGATGACCGAGTTGCGGCCCTTCGGCGAGCCGAGCACCGCGAGGAGCGCGTCGTGATCGACGGCGAGGCTGAGCGGCGTCGCCGTGCCCTTGCCGTAGGCGACCGACGGGATCTGGCCGGCGGTGCGGAGACGGCGGTTCGGGCTCTTTCCGAGCTCGGTGCGGGCGGTAGCTTTGAGGGTGACGTGTTCCATGGTCTCGACTTTCCGGAGGGGCTCTTAATACATGCGCGGCGCGATCAGCAGATGTTCAAATGAACAGGGAGCTGACCGAGTCCGAGTGGTGGATGCGGCGGATGGCCTCGGCGAGCAGCGGGGCGATGCTCACGACCTTGATCTTCTTGCACGCCTTGCCCGCCTCGGTGAGCGGGATCGTGTTCGAGCAGATGACCTCGTGAAGCGGCGACTCCTCGATGCGCTGCAGCGCAGGGCCGCTCAAGACGGCGTGGGTGACGCTGGCCGAGACGCTGGCGGCGCCGGCGTCCGCGAGGGCGCGGGCCGCGTTGCACATGGTGCCCGCGGTGTCGAGGATGTCATCGACGAGGACGCAGCGCTTGCCCTGCACGTCGCCGATGATGTTCATGACCTCGCTCTGATTTGCGCGCTCTCGGCGCTTGTCGATGATGGCGAGGGTGCCCTTCAGCCGCTTCGAGAAGGCGCGCGCCCGCTCGACGCCGCCGGCGTCGGGCGACACCACGACCGCGCCCATGTAGTGCTCGCGCAGGTGACGATCGAGCATCGCCGGCATCGCGAAGAGGTGGTCGAAGGGGATGTTGAAGAAGCCTTGGATCTGGCCGGCGTGGAGGTCGACGGCGACGACGCGATCGACGCCGGCGGCCTCGAGGAGCGAGGCGACGAGCTTGGCCGAGATCGGCGTGCGCGGCGCGACCTTGCGGTCCTGACGGGCGTAGCCGTAGTACGGGATCACCGCGGTGATCGAGCCCGCCGACGCGCGGCGCAGAGCGTCGACCATGACGAGCAGCTCCATCACGCGGTCGTTGACGGGCGCGCACGTCGACTGGATCACGTAGGTGTCCACGCCGCGGACGTTCTCCTCGATGACGCAGAAGGTCTCGCCATCGGAGAACTGCGTCACCTTCGAGCGTCCGAGCGGGCGATCGAGGTATTTGCAAATCTCGTCGGCCAACGCGGGGCTCGCGTTGCCCGTGAAGATGCTCATGCTTCGACTCAACACGGCGTCGGGTCCTTCTCCTCGGGGGCGTGACCGAGGGGGCGCGGTTTATACTCGCCGGTCCGCGATGAGTCAATGCTACCACCTCCTTCTGTTCAAAGCCGGCGGGGGCGATTAGTGTGACTCGCCCGGCAGGGAGCCCGGGAGACCCGACGATGGCGGACGGAACCACACCGAGACTGCGCGCGCGATTTGCAGCGGCGAGCGACATCGGGCTCCTCCGCGAGCGAAACGAGGACTCGTATCTCGTCTTTCCGCGGCATCGCTTCGCGGCGGTCGCCGACGGGATGGGCGGTCACCACTCGGGCGACGTGGCCTCGGCGATCGCGGTCACGACGCTGACCGACTTCCTCGCGACGACCGTGGCGCTCGATCGGACCTGGCCGTTCGCCTACGACAACGACCTCAGCGACGAGGAGAATTGCGTTGTCGTGGGGGTGCGGCTCGCGAACCAGCAGGTGTTCGGCCGCGCCGCGAAGAGCCCGGGCGAGTCGGGGATGGGGACAACGGTCGTCGCGATGATGTTCTCGCCGGACACGCGCCAGGTGGTCGTCGGGCACGTGGGCGACAGCCGCTGCTACCGCGTGCGAGGTCGCCGCATCACGCCGCTCACGACCGACCACTCGCTGGTCAGTGAGGTCACCGAGATCGCTCCCTGGCTCTCGGAGGACGAGATCCAACAGCTGCCGTCGAACTACATCACGCGCGCGCTCGGGATGGGTCCCGACGTGATGGTCGATCTGTTGACGACGGACACCCGCGCGGGCGACCTATACCTCCTCTGCTCGGACGGCCTGTCGGGCATGCTCGACGACGATCGCATCCTCGACCTGATGACTCGTGACCGCTCGCTCGAGGAGCGTTGCCGGGCGCTCATCGACGCGGCGAACGATGCCGGCGGCGCCGACAACGTGACGGTGGCGCTCGCCGCGATCGAGGAGGCGACCGAAGCCGATGGCGAACCTGCCGCGATCGATCAGGGCGGCGCGGTGGCCGCGCTCGCGGGGACGCCAGAGCTCGCCGGACTTGGCGCGCCGAGCGATCGACTCGACCGCGCGGGTGACGACTCGACGGACGCCTGAGCGGCCTTCGCGGAACGCCGCGGCTGCGCTAACCTTCGACGCGGGGCGCGCGCCGACGTTCGGTCGTCCCGGTCACGCCTCGCGACAGCCAGGCGCTCACCCTCGGAGGTTCCCTTGTCGAAATCCACTCTCTTGCGCGGCGGCACCGTGGTCACTGCCGACGCCGAGTCCCGCGCCGACGTTCTGCTCGTCGGTGAGACCATCGCGGCCGTCGGCCCTGGGCTCGAAGCGCCTGCGGGCGCCGAGGTCGTCGATTGCGGGGGCGCGTACGTGTTGCCTGGCGGCATCGACCCGCACACGCACATGGAGCTGCCGTTCATGGGGACGGTCGCTTCGGAAGACTTCTTCTCGGGGACGAGCGCGGCCGCGGCGGGCGGCACCACGACGATCATCGACTTCGTAATCCCGAGCCCGAAGCAATCGATCTTCGAGGCCTACAAGACCTGGCGCGGCTGGGCGGAGAAGGCGGCCGCCGACTACAGCTTTCACGTGGCGATCACCTGGTGGGACGAGAGCGTCCACGAGGACATGGGCACGCTGTCCCGCGAGCATGGCGTGAACAGCTTCAAGCATTTCATGGCCTACAAGGGCGCGATCATGTGCGACGACGAGGTGCTCGTGAACTCGTTCACGCGCGCCCGCGAGCTCGGCGCCCTCTGCACCGTGCACGCCGAGAACG
>VGRJ01000115.1 GCA_016875405.1 Deltaproteobacteria bacterium
CGTCGCGGTTGCTCGGCGTCGCGGTTGCTCGGCGTCGCGGTTGCTCGGCGTCGCGGTTGCTCGGCGTCGCGGTTGCTCGGCGTCGCGGTTGCTCGGCGTCGCGGTTGACCGAGGCCTCGCTCGCGTCTGCGCCTCGCCGCGCTCCAGCTCGTCCATCGCGAGTCGGTCGCAGCCGCTGAGGTGCGCTGGCGCGGCGTTTGCTTGAGTTCATGAGGCGCTCCATGTCCACGCTCTTCAGCATCCTCAACACCGCGCAAAGCGGCATCGCCGCGAACGCGACGGGGATTTCCGTCACGGGCGAGAACATCACCGGAGCGAACACGCCGGGCTTCTCGAAGCGCACGGCGCTCCTCGAGAACCTTCCGCTCGGCGGCGCCCAGGCGGGAGGCGTCACGGTCGCCGGCGTCGCTCGCGCGCACGGCCTCTTCGCGGAGCGCGCCTTGCTCGTCGAGCATGGCCATTGGGGGGCCGCGGACGCCCGCGCGGCGGCCCTATCTCGCGCCGAGGACGTCCTCGCCCCTGGCGACGGGCTCGGGCTCGATGATCGGTTCGCCGACTTCTTCGAGTCGTGGGACGACCTCGCTCAGAAGCCCGACGACCTCGCGCTGCGTCGCAACGTGGCCTTGAAGGGCGAGAGCCTCGCGAGCGCCTTCAACGTGACGGCGAACGAGCTCGAAGCGATCCGCGCGGGCTTGCTCTCGGATGCCGAGGCCGTGGTCGGCGAGGTGAACGCCCGGCTCTCGCGCATCCGACAGCTCAATGACAAAGTCGCGAGCTCGCAGTCCGCGACGAGCGGAAAGGCCGAGCTCCAGGACGAGCGTGATCGCTTGATCCGCGAGGTCGCCGAGCGGCTCTCGGTCACCGTCCTCTCGAAGGACGACGGCACCGTCGCGCTGCTCTCGAGCGGCGTCGCGCTGATGGACGGCGGTGTCGTGCGGACGCTCTCGGTGTCGACGCAACCTTACGACCCCCTCACCCCGACCGACCCGCGCACCGTCCTCAAGTTCGAGGCGACGCTGCCCGGTGGAACGCCTCGAGACATCACGAACGGCGTGACGGGTGGGCGGCTCGCCGGGCTCCGTGAGGCCCGTGACGTCGACCTCATCGCTCGCGCCGAGGAACTCGACCAGCTCGCGTTCGATTTCGCCGGCGCCGCTAACGCCGCGCACGCGAGCGGTCTCGATCTCAACCTCAACGTGCCGCCCGATCTCTTCGTCGGCGGCCTCGGCGCGGTCGCGGCCCCGCCCGGGAGCGCAGAAGACATCACCTTCAACCCGACGATCCTTGCGGATCTTCGCACCATTGGCGCGGCCTCGGCGTTGAACCCTCCGCCCGGAGGCAACGAAAACGCGCTCGCGCTCTCGGCGCTCCAGTCCGGATCCCTCGCCGGCCTCGGGTCGCCCGCCGAGCGTGTTGGACAGCTCCTCGCGCGCTCGGGCAACGATCTTGTCGCGGCCGAGACCGAGCAGCGACTCCGCGAGAGCACCCGAAGCCACGCCGAACAGCTGCGCGAAGAGACCGCCGGCGTCTCGCTCGACGAGGAGATGATTCAGCTCACCAAGTTCCAGCGCGCGTTCCAAGCTTCGATGCGCGTGCTTCAGACGGCAGACGAGCTCTTGCAGGAGCTCGTCCAGAGGCTGTGAGGAGGTCGCCGTGAGAGTCACCGAGAACATTCGCTTCCTGTACACGTCGCGAGCCTTGAAGGACGGCGCGAGCCGCATGCTCGAGCTCAGCACGCAGATCGCGTCGGGGCAGAAGCTCACGCGACCCTCCGATGCGCCCGCGACCTACTCGGCCGTCGTGCAGCGGTCCGATGCGATGCGCCGCCTCGCCTCGCGCAAGGAGGTGCTCGGGCAAGCCGCGAGCGATCTCCGCCTCGCCGAGGGAGCCCTCGCGTCGAGCGCAGAGCTCCTCGTCCGCGCGCGAGAGGTCGCCGTCCAGTTCGCTGATCCGTTCAACGGGGAGGCCGAGCGCGACGCGGCCGCCAAGGAAGTGGCAGCGATCCGTCAACAGCTCGTCGCCCTCGCCAACACCAAGGGGCAGCGGGGCTACCTGTTCGCCGGGACGCAGACGAAGACTCCGGCCGTCGATGCGACCGGGAACTTCGTCGGGGACAACCTGCCGCTGAACGTCGAGTACGCCGATGGCCAGTACACGCCCTCGAACCTCGACGGCGCGATCGCCTTCAGCGCAGCGGGTGGCGTCGACCCCTTCGCGGTGCTCAAGCAGCTCGAGACGGACCTCAACGCGGGCAACCTCGTCGGCGTGCGCGGCGCCCTCGCGACGCTCGAGGACGCCCACGAGCAGGTCACGTTGGTGCGGACCGAGGCGGGCGTGGCGATCAACCGGCTCGTGTCGGCCGGAGACTTCACCGCCCATGCGCTGTCCCGCGCCGAGGCTCTTCAAGCCAAGGAAAAACAGGGCGATCTCGCCGAACTCACGACCCAGCTGACGCTCGCGCAGACCGCGTACGAGCGGAGCATCGGCGTCACGCGGCAAGTCCTGAACGTGGCCTCGATCGTCGACCGGTTCTAAGATGATGGTCCGCAATGTGCACGAAGCCTTGCTCCGAGAAACCCTTCATGGAGTGGAACGTCTCCTGGAGTCGCCGCGATGCTCATCATTCGTAGACGCGTGGGTGAGCGGATCGTCATCGGCTCCAACATCGAAGTCACGGTGGCCTCGGCCACAAAAAAGATGGTCCGCCTCGCGATCCAGGCCCCAAAGGGGATTCCGGTGCTGCGCGGCGAGGTCCATGACGCGGTCGTCGCGGCCAACGTCGCGGCGTCCGAGGGGATGATCGAGCTCGAGTTCATCGACGACTCGAGCGACGGCGAAGACGAAGCGAGCGAGGAAAGCCATGATTCGGATTGAAGGAACCAAGTTCGGTGCGGTCGAGGTCGACGAGACCGCGGTGATCCGCTTCCCAAACGGCCTCGTTGGCTTCCCCGCCGAGACCGAGTTTGTGTTGCTCGAGCGGAGCGGCGGAAAGCTCGTCGGCTACCTCCAGTCGCTGCGCACGCCGGGGCTCGCGTTTCCCGTCATGGACGCGGCTCAGTTCGACGGATACCCGGAGCCCTCGTTGTCGGAGCTCGCCTCCGGTGCGGGGCTGCCGACCGACGACCTCGCGGTGCTCGTCATCGTCTCGGTGAACCCGCAGACGAAACTCCTCCAAGCGAACCTCCTCGCGCCGCTCCTCGTCCATGTCGCCTCGCGCACCGCCGCGCAGTGCGTCCTCGACCCGCAGCGCTTCTCGGCGACCCACACGCTCGCGGATCCCATCGCGCTCGCGAAGGCTCGGATGGAGGCCGCCAAGGCGCGCCTCGCCGAGGGCGACGCGGCCGCCAAGGTCGCCGCGGGCGCCTGACGGCCTTTCCCCGAGCGAGCCGGTAGACGCCTCGCGTGCACGGGTGTAACCCTCCGGCCCTGGCCGCCGGCGACTCCAGGGCAGGGGCGCTCTGTCTCCGAGGCCGACGAGAGGGCAAGCGATGATGGCGAAGGCTAGGTGGTCCGTGCTGGGCGTGCTCGCGCTCGGCCTCGCATCGACGGGGTGCGTCGCGGGAGCGAAGGCGATCCCGAACGCGTCGTTCCGGTCCCAGTACCAGGGCGGACCGAAGTGCGAGGGCAAGGACATTAAGGTCGTCAGGCAAGACGGGCACGCGCTCGTTCTCGACGTCTGCGGCACCTACGAAGACTGGAAGTGGAGCGCCCTCAACGGCTGGCTGTACGTCGGCCCCTCCGCCGAGCAGCCGGTCAAGGCGCCCGTCGACACCGACGGCGACAGCATTGTCGATCCGAGCGACGCCTGCCCGAACGAGGCTGGTCCCGCGAACGCTGACCCGGCGAAGAACGGCTGCCCCCCATCGCCCGATGGCGACGCCGACGGAGTCGCCGATGGGTCCGACGCGTGCCCGACGGTGCCCGGTTTGGCGACGACCGACCCGAAGACCCACGGCTGCCCGCCCGATCACGATGGCGACCGCATCCTCGACAGCGCCGACGCGTGCCCGATGCTCGTCGGAGTCGCGACGGCCGACCCGAAGACCAATGGCTGCCCGTCCGACAAGGACGGCGACGGCATCTACGACAGCGCCGACGCCTGCCCGGACGTGCCTGGAAGCGCGTCGCCGGTCCCCGAGAAGAACGGCTGCCCGAAGGCGACCCTTACCGCGACCGAGATCGTGATCGACGACACGATCGAGTTTGAGCTCGGCAAGGCGGCGCTGCTCCCCGAGAGCCGCGCCATCCTCGAGGCCGTCGCAGGCATCCTCAAGGCGAACCCCGACATCACCAAGATCGAGGTCCAGGGTCACACGGACGACGAGGGCAACCGCACCGTGAACCGCAAGCTCTCACAGGAGCGAGCCCAGGCGGTTTTCGAGGCGATCGTGGCTCTCGGCGTCGAGAAGACACGGCTCGCCGCCAAGGGCTACGGTTCGGAGAAGCCGCTCGTCAAAGAGAAGACCGACGAGGCGCGCACCAAGAACCGCCGTGTTCAGTTCCTCGTGCTGAAGCGGGTCAAGGCGGGTGAGGCGGCGGCTCCTTCCCAGGCAGCGCCGGCGGCGAAGGCCCTCGCTCCCGTGAAGGCGGCTGCTGCGGCCAAGCCCCCGAAGCCCGCGGCCCCGAAGAAGAAGTGACGCGCGGCGGGGATTTTCCCCTCGCGCGTCGCCCATGCGACACTCTGCTCACGATGCCTCGTCTTCGTGTGTGGCTCCCGGCCGCGCTCGCCGCGCTGCCGCTCTCGTTCGGCTGCGCGAACCCTTGCGACGATCTCGCCGAGGTCTGCGACGCGTGCAGCGACGCGAGCTACGAAAGCGAGTGCAGGGCGATCGTCGCGAAGCAAAACCACTCGGTGTGCTCGGCCGACGTCGCGATCTTTCGCGCGCAGTGCCCCATCCTTCCCTCGACGAGCAGCGCCGCGTCGACCGTGACCGCTGCGGTAGGGACGAGCGCGTCCACCAGCAGCTCCTCAAGCGCGACGAATAGCTCCGGTGGCGCGGGTGGCGGCTTCTAGGGCGCCGTCGTCCGCGGAAAAATCAGGGTGAACGAGGCGGGGCCGAGCCGGTAGAGCGTCGCCTGCTCCGGCTCGACCGATGGGTCGTAGTGTCGGTACCACGGCATGCGTCGCCAGCTCTCGGTGTCCTTCACGAACTCGGGAACGAACGCGTCGAGCTCGACGTAGCGAGGCCCGAGCGAGGCCGCGAAGCGCGCACCGAAGCTCCATCGCTCGCGATCGGCCAGAGGCGCCACGTCGTTGTGCAGCGCTCCACCGTAGGCCACGATCAGCGCGTCGGGGCCGCGGCGTCTTTCGAGCAACGTCACGCGGCGCGCGGTCAGCTCCGCGACGAGCGAGAGCATTGCGCCGACCCCGTCCTCACCGGCGGCGGTGACCGCGGCGAGCTCGTCACAGCTCGGCTCGAGCGGCCAGGGCTCGATCCCAGCGGCACGGCAGGCGCTCGCGAGGCCGAGGAACTCGCTCTGGTTATCGCCGCGTTGGTTCGCGACGACCGGCCTTTCGACCTCTCGCTTCACGTCGCGCTTCGTCGCGTCGCAGCCCTTCGGCGGCAGGGCGATCTCCATCACCACGTCGCTCACCCGACCGCGCAACGCACTCAGCCACTCGCGCTCGAAGCGCTTGGCCGTCGACGCGATCCCCTCCGCGCCGCGGGGCGCGTGGGCTTCCCCTAGCGCGAGGACCCGCGGCCTCGTCGACGCGATCACCGCGAGGAGCGCGTCGAGCGAGGACGCGAATCGCAGGCACTCGAGCTCGCCGCAGCGGCCCCAGGTGAGCTCGGCGTCTCCGGCGCCGTCGCGCGTCGGGGCAGGCGGCGGAGCGGTTGGCTCGATGGTGACGCGCGCGCGTATCGGTGTGGGGCTCGGTGGTGGCGCGCTCGTCGAAGCTGGACCACCGGTCGTCGCGCATCCCATGACGAGGAGCACGAGGCAGAGGGCTCGTCTCATCTCGAGAGCATACCCTCGCGACTCGCGCGGGCGAGCCTCGAGCCGCTCCGCGACGGTCTGCGCGAAACTTGACGCCCTGAGGGCGCACCCCATAGGGTCCGGCCCGATGGGGAAGACGCTCGATCAGGCCCTCTGGTACCCAAGCTCGATGCTCGAGGAGATGCACGCGCTCGCGGGCTCGCAGAAGAAGACGACGGCCTGGGTCGTCGAGCAGGCGTGGGGCGCGGCGCGCGCCGAGATCGCGAAGCTCGACGGGCACAAGCCGTGGCGTGCCGAGAAGGTGTTCGAACAGCGCTACGCCGACGCGGACAAGGTGAAGCACGTGCTCACGCTCTCGGTGACGACGATGGACGAGATCAAGAGCGAGGCCGCGCGGCTCGATCGCTCGATGTCGTGGCTCGTGGCGCGCTGCTTCTGCATCGCGCACGAGACGCTCGGTCAGCCGAAGTCAGCCACGACCGGCGCGTGATCGGAGGGCGTGAGTTCGCCCTTCTTTTTGCGGTAGTCGCGATCGACCCACACCTTCGTCGCGCGCGCGCGCGCGGGCGGTGAGGCGAGGAGGAGGTCGATCCGAAGTCCTTCGTTCTTGTGGAACGACCCGCCCCGGTAGTCCCACCAGCTGAACACGCGGGTGTCGGGCTCGAGCTCGCGCTGCAGATCGACGAGCCCGGTGCCGAGGAGGGCGTCGAGCGCGCGACGCTCCGGCTCGGTGTGAAAGATCGCGTCGCGCGTCGCGTCGGGGTCGAAGCTGTCACGGTCGGTGTGCGCGACGTTGAAGTCGCCTCCGAGAATGTAGGGCCGCGAGCGATCAACGGTCGACTCGACGTGGCTGCGGAGCCGCGCGAGGAAGTCGAGCTTCAGCTCGAAGTCCGGGTGGACGAGCGTCTTGCCGTTCGGGACGTAGACGCTCGCCACCGTCCACTCGCCGACGCGCGCCGTGACGAGCCGAGCACCCGCCGCTTCAGCCCCGGGGAGCCCCGTGGAGACGAGCTCGGCCGGCTCACGCGTGAGGACTGCGACGCCGTTCCAGCTCTTCTGGCCATACACGCTCGCGCGGTAGCCCGCGGCTTCGAGCGCCGCGTAAGGGAACGCCTCGGTGGTGAGCTTCAGCTCCTGAAAGCAGACGGCGTCCGGCCTCCGATCCTCGAGCCAGCCGAGGACGAAGTCGAGCCGAGCGTTCAGCGAGTTCACGTTCCAGGTCGCGATGCGCACGGCGCTCACCTCGGTGCCGGGGTGGGGGACGAGCTCGGGGGAAGCTCGTCGGAGGAGGCTGGTCCGGCCGACGTCGAGCTCGTGGGCGGGACCTCGAGCGGCGCACTCGACCGCGGAGCGCACACCGTCTCGGCCTCGAGCTTCGCCATGAGCTGCGGGAGCCAGGCGTCGCACTGGAACGCGACGTAGCCCTCGCCCTGCTCGAGCGTCACGGCCCGCTTCGCGCTGTACTCCGACACGGTGCTCGAGAGCACGAGCCCGCCGATCGTAGCAGGCTCGACCGCGAGCCCTTCACAGGCGAGGCGACGGAGGGTACCGAGTCGCTCGAGGAGCACGTCGCGGTCCGAGCAGCACACCGAGAAGCGCCGCGTTCGGCTCCCCGCGTAGCGCACCTCGATCGCGAGGGACGGAGCGCGAGCCTCGGGGCCGCAGCCGTCGCTCACGAGCACGTCGAACGAGGCGTCCCGCGGGACGATCGTTCCCGGCTCGATCGGCGCGCAGCCAGCGAGGAGCAGCGCGCCAGGGAGGAGTCGCGTTGCGGTCATGGCGGGGGTTGTAGCATGGCTGCCCGCCGAGGTTCCCCGCCCCGTGAGACCTCGCGCCCGCGCAAGCGGCTTCGCGCGCGCCGAACATTGATTGACCTTCGTCAACCGTAGCGCTCGCTCGCCTCATCGTAGCGGAGCGTTGCCTCGAGCCCCTCCGGGGTGAGGCCGCCGGCCCGCAGGCGCGACTTCATCGGCCTGAAGCCGGTGTTCCTGGGGATCGAGCCCACGACGAAGACCCAGCGAGGTCGCTCGTGCGGCGCGAGCTCGGAGCGCAGCACCTCGGTGAGCCCTGCGGCATCGAGCTCGGAGGCGCGCACCGCCGCCACGGGAATGTCGCGGCCGTCCTCGGAGAGTCCGTACGCCACCGCGCGCTTGACGCCGGGCGCGCGGTAGAGCGCGTCCTCGATGCGCAAGCTCGTGACGATCCCCGCCGGGGTCGCGATCAGGCTCTCGAGCTTGTCGACGTACCAGTAGTCGCCGTCCACGTCGCAGCGGAGCACGTCGTCGGTCACGTACCAGTGATCGCCAGGCGCGAAGACGTCGCTTCGAATGCGCTCGCCGCTCACGTGCTCGCTCACGCGGATGAGCGCGAGCCCTGCGCGATCGTGGGCGCGGGTCAGCGTCCCCTCGGGGAGCGAGACCTTTCCGCCGCGAAGCTCGAACTCGACGAGCGCGACCTCGCTCGACCCCGGCAGCACACGGCCGACCGAGCCCACCTTCGCGCCAGACGCGTTCGCGAGCACCAGGTTCCGCTCGGTCGATGCGTAGAGCTCGAGCACGCCCACCTCGAAGCGCTCCGCGAGGCGAAGCCAGACGTCGGGGCGCATGCCGCTGCCGGCAAAGAGCCGCACCGGGTGGTCCTTCTCGCCGCGCGCGACCGGCTCGTCGCACAGCTCGCGCGCGAGATCGCCGGCGTACGAGACCACCGTCGCGCCGTAGCGCCGCACCTCGGACCAGAACTTTTCCGGCGCGAAGCCCTCGGACAGCGCGAGGCGAGAGCCCCCGACGAGCGCGCCCCCGACCGACACGACGAGCCCCGTCGGGTGATGGAGCGGGAGCGGGCAATACACCGTATCGATCGGGCGCAGCGTCGCGGCCGCCGCAAAGCCGAGTGCCGAGAACGCCCAGCGACCGTTCGAAATGCGCGAGGTCCTGACGCCGCCTCGCCCGGGCTGGACCATGACCATCGCGATCGCGCGCGCGGTCCCGGGATCGGGCCGGTACCAGGCGGGCAGGATCACCGCGCCCGGGTCGATCGCTTCCATGTCGACCGCATCTCCGTATCGGCGCGTGTCGCCTGAGCCGAAGCCGCCGAGCACGAGCTCGGTCCTTCCGCCTGCGACCGCGGCCATGCGCGCGGCGTGATCCGGATCGCCGAGGATCGCCGAGACCGACAGCTCGTCGAGCACCCGGCCTAAGGCGTCGTCGTCGATCTCGGGCGCGAGGAGCACCGCGACCGCGCCGAGGCGGTTCAAGGCCGTCACGGCCGTGAGGTAGCTCGGGCGCGACGCCATCAGGACCGCGACCCGCTCGCCGGGCCGAATCCCACAGGCGATGAGCCCTCGCGCGACGTTGTCGACGCGCGTGTTCGCCTCGGCGTACGAGAACGCGCGACCGCGCCATAAGAAGAACGTCCGGTCGCCGATCGCGCGGGCCTGCTCGGCGAGGATCCCGCTCGCGCTGATGCGCGTCGAGCCGGTCATCTCTTCGAGCCTTCGAAGGCGGGGCACCTGGAAGCGCAGGTGATCGAAGGTCTGTCCGGCGCCGCGCACGACGTCGGCCGCGCGTGTCCACGCTTGGCGCAACGCCGTGGCGGCCTCGCCGGTGAGCAGCTGAAAGTCGAGCTCCGGATCGAACCACTCCTCGGGCTCGTCGTGGTGCCGTGTGCGTCGGCGGGGCACGAGCACCGCGGGCATGCGCGCCGCGCCGTCACGCCAGCGCATCCAGTCGATGACGGCGGGCCAGGTCACGCGGTTCGCGACCGAGCCCACGACCAGGCCGAAGTGCCCCGCGGGCAGGTCGATCTCGTGAAGCTCGGCGTCGGGCGCGGCGTGCTTGATCGCCCGCACGGCCGCGGGGCGTGCGAACTCGTCGCGGTCGCCGACGAAAGCGAGGATCGGCCGGTCGATGTCGGCGAGGGTGACGGTGCGGCCGTCGATGACGATGCCGCCCGCGACCATCCGGTTGTGCACCACGAAGTCGTCGAAGAAGCGACGCAGCGCGGGGCCGGGCCAGGCGACGAAGCCTTCTCCAGCGAGGAAGCGCCGCCGACTCTCGCGCCGCTCGAGCTCGGACCGATCGTGCAGCTTGCGGACGAAGTCGACGAGCTGCTCTACCTCCTTCTTCGGGGACAAGAGCTTGAAGCCGATGCTGTTCAGCTTCCCGGGGATCCCCTCGACGCTGTCGAGCGTGAGCTCGACCACCGGGCTCACCGCGCGGATGAAGCGGGCCGCGACGTCGCTTGTGAGCGCCGGGAGGTTCTTGTGGATGTCGACCGGGCTACCGAACGTGATGACCGACGCGATGCCGTCGCCCTTTCGATAGGCCGCGGCCTGATAGGCGAACATGCCTCCCTGCGAGTAGCCCGCGAGGTGAACGTCGTGCCCGGTGAGCGTACGGACGCGGTCGATGGCCCACGCGACCGCGCGGACGTGATCGTCGAGCGTGCGCTCCATCCCGCCGTCCTCGCGCTCTGGCGCGCCAAAGTCGATGACCCAGGTGTCGACTCCCGCTGCGGCGAGAACGCGGACAGCGCTCGTGTCCGGGTCGACGTCGTAGATCTCCGCCGTCAACATCAGCGGCGGAATGAGGAGCAGCGGCGCGCCGGTCGGAGGCCGCTCGGTCGGGTAGCGCCGCAGGCGACACAGCCGGCTCCGACCGACCACGTCGAAGGGCAGGCTCTCGGTCGGGGTTAAGCGCCCCAGCCGGTAGAGCTCGAGCGCGTTCTGCGCGCTGCGCTTGGCCCATCGGCGCAGCTTCCTCGTTCCCGCCATTGACCCCGACTGTACACCCCGACCGTCGCGCCGCTCCGTGAATTTTCTGCGGCGCGCGTCGTTCGTTCTTGCGACCGGACCGCGCTGCGTGAATACGTTCCCGCACAAACGCCATGTCGAGGAGCGCCACCGTCAGCCCCGCCGTCGATCCGCTGCACCGCTGGACCATCAAGGACGCCGTCGAGACGTACGACGTCGAGCATTGGGGCCGCGATTACTTCTCGGTCAACGAGTCGGGCAACGTCACCGTCTCGCACGAGCGCGGCTCGATCGATCTCAAGGCGCTCGTCGACGACCTCACGCGTCGTGGCATCGAGCCGCCGTTGCTCATCCGCTTCAGCGACCTGCTCGAGTCGCGAATCGTCCTCCTCAACGAGGCGTTCCACAAAGCGATTCAGGAGTACGGCTATCGAGGCCAGTACCGCGGCGTCTACCCCATCAAGGTCAACCAGAGCCGCAAGGTCGTCGAGGAGATCATGCGCTTCGGACGGCGCTTTCACTACGGCCTCGAGGCGGGCAGCAAGCCCGAGCTCCTCGCCGTGATGGCGATGCTCGATGATCCCGAGGCGCTGATCATCTGCAACGGTTACAAGGACGACGCGTACATCGAGACGGCGCTGCTCACCTCGAAGCTCGACCGCACCGTCGTCATCGTCGTCGAGAAGCCGAGCGAACTCGACACCATCAAGCGCGTGTCCGATCGCCTCGGCGTGCGCCCGTCGATCGGGATCCGCATGCGTCTCTCGGCGCGTGGCTCCGGCAAGTGGAGCGAGTCCGGCGGCGATCACGCGAAGTTCGGCCTCACGGCGGCGCAGATCATCGACGCGGTAAAGAAGCTCGAAGCGTGGGACATGCTCGACTGCGTGCGCTTGCTGCATTTTCATGCTGGCTCGCAGATCACCTCGATCCGCGCCATCAAGGGCGTGCTCCAGGAGACGAGCCGGATGTACTCGGAGCTCGTCCGTCTAGGCTGCAGGAATCTCGATCACTTCGACTGCGGCGGCGGCCTCGCCGTCGACTACGACGGTTCGCAGACGAACTTCGATTCGTCGATGAACTACAGCGTCCAGGAGTACGCGAACGACGTCGTCTCGGCGATCCAGGAGGCGTGCGACGAGTACGACCTCCCGCACCCGAACCTCGTGACCGAGTCGGGCCGAGCCGTCGTCGCGCATCACTCGGTGCTCGTCGTGAACGTGATCGGCGTGTCGGCGGCGGACGCGCTCGAATCACCCCCGAAGCCCGAGGAGGAGGAGCACGAGCTTCTGCACAAGCTCTGGGAGGTCTACTCGACGATCACGCGCAAGACTGTGCGCGAGTGCTACCACGACGCGATCGAGTACAAGGAGCAAGCGTTGCAGCTCTTCAATCTCGGTCACCTTTCGCTCGAGGCCCGAGCGCGCGCCGAGAACCTCTTCTGGTGCACCTGCAGCCGCATCGCTCAGGTCGCCGCCGCGCTCTCGTCGATCCCCGAGGACCTGCAGCCCCTCGAGAAGATGCTGAGCGACACGTATTTCTGCAACTTCTCGATGTTCCAGTCGCTCCCTGACTCGTGGGCGGTCGATCAGCTCTTCCCGATCATCCCGATCCATCGCTTGAATGAGCCGCCGACGCGCCGCGGGATCCTGGCCGACATCACCTGCGACTCGGATGGCTCGATCGACAAATTCATCGATCAGCGAGACGTGAAGACCACGCTCGAACTCCACCCGCTGAACGGCGAGCCATACTACGTCGGCATCATGTTGACGGGCGCCTACCAGGAGATCCTCGGCGACATGCACAACCTGTTCGGCAACACGAACATGGTGCACGTCGTGATCTCGGGGCAGGGCTACTACGAGGTCGACGAGGTCGTCGCGGGCGACACGGTGACGGACGTCCTCCGCTACGTCGACTACTCGCCGGAGGAGCTCATCCGACGCGTGCGCGCCAACGTCGAGACGGCGGTGCGCGGCGGCAAGATGTCGCTCGACGAGTCGCGTCAGCTCATGCAGCGCTACCGCGAGGGGCTCGCCTCGTACACGTACCTCGAGTGAGCCTGACCGCGCCGCGCGCGCTCGGTCTAAGGTGGGAGCGGGGCAGCGCGTCGCGCCATCGGCGCGCCACGTCATGAAAAGCTGAGGAGCCGCTCGGCCTGATAGGCGTCGGTCTCGAAGGGGAGCCCCTCGGTCTCGAATCGTCGCCGGGCTACCGCTTCGAGCTGGGCTCGCCGCTCCTCCCAGTGCGTGGCTTCAAGCCCGAGGCGCGCGCGGTTTCGCCAGAGCCAGACGAGCGCGCTCGCGTCACACTGAACCTCGGTCCACGCCGGCTCGTCGAAGGGGCCGTGGTTGTGAAAATGGCACCAGTCGTGAAGGCCCCAGACGAGGCCGTCGAGGCTTCGCGTCGCGAGGCACAGGAGTTCGCACGGATGCGCGCGGCGGGAATAGAGCTCGTCGGTCGCGTCATCGATCGCGTAGGGCGCGAGCGCCCACTCCTCGGCGTCCGCGAGGTCACCGACGTGCAGGCGCGCGAGCTCGCGCGGAAGGAAGCCGCAGTCGTGGAGGAACAAGAACGCCATGCCGCTCGGGTTTCGTCCGAGCGTGGGCGTGTCGAGGTCGAGCGGGCATGCGAGGCGCACCTCGAGGGACGTGCTCGCCCCCCACGCGAAGCCGTCGAAGATCCGCGGCGGCACCATCAGCGGTAAGGGCGGAGTGTCGAGGACGAGGCGCGCGTGTGGCCGAGCCTCGTTATCGCTCCCCGTCACGCCGCCGAGCGCGCTCACCTGCAGGCTCCGCCCTCGCTCGCGGCTCGCACCGCGCGGCCATCGCGCCAGAGGACGGGCACCGCCTGCCGCACCTCGCGAAGGAGCTCGCAGCGCGGCCGCTCGAGCGCCCGAAGGTCCCACGCGAGGCCGTCGCCTCGCTGCGTCGCGGCGAAGAGCGAGCCGCGCACCAGGAGGAGATCCGTCACCGGGCCATGAAGCCTCGCTCGCTCGAGGCGGCGAACGTCGTCGCCCGCCCAGAGGGACACGTCGCCGCTGCCGGTCCCTGCGATCCACGTGTCGGCCGGCCCTGGGACGATCCGAAGCACGGGGCTCGCGGCGGCTCCATCGAGCTCGACGACGCCGTCTCCGTCGAGCCTCCGGCGCTCGACGTGGCCGTCGCGGTAGCCGACGACCAGCGTGTTGCCGCGCGCGGCGAGCGCGCTCACGGCGCCTCCGACGGGAGCGCTCCTCGAGGTCTCCAGGGCCGCGTCGAGGTGGGCCAGCTCGCGCGCGTCGGCGATGAGGAGGCCCGTGTCCGCCTCACCGATGGCGCTGAGGTCGCGTCGCTCGAGCGTCTTCGTGGCTCCGCTCGCGAGGCGCGTCACGCCCCGCTCGCCGAGCGCGTAGCACCCTTCGACGGTGGCGATGACGA
>VGRJ01000116.1 GCA_016875405.1 Deltaproteobacteria bacterium
CATCTGCCATGGGCGCCGGCCTCATGGTTCCGACCGTCCACCGAACGGGGCACCTCGCTTTCCTCGCGCCGAGCCTCGTCGTGTTCGTCGCGATGACGCGTAGCTTCCTCTTCACGCCCGCGGCCCCTCACCTCGTCAACGTATCCGGATTGAGCAACAGTCCAACGTCGGTGAAGTCGGCGGACTTCGACAGCGACGACAAGGCCGATCTCGTGGCGGCGATTTCTTCGGGCACGCTCAGCTTCCTCGGAGGCGCCGGCGACGGCACCTTCGTCAGCGATCCGGACCAAGTGCTCGGCGGGCAACTCAACGACGTGGTCCTTGCTGATTTCAACGGCGATTGCAGCGCGGATGTTGGCATCGCCGGCGATGCCCCCGACGAGCCAAGCGTGTTCGAGACAGACGACCAGCTCGAGACGCGCCGCGCGACAATCTTCGACGTCGCGGGAGAGGGTTGCCCGCACGACTGGGCTCAGCAGCTCACGGGATCCCGCAGTACCGCGAGCGCTCCTTGGCCGGGTAGTAGTAGAGAACGTTGACGCACATCTCGTCCTTCGTGTGCAGCCCGAACGAGACCGCGGCGTCGGTGGAGTTGTCGTAGGTGCAGCTCGTCTCGACGCGCTCGCCGAGCTTCGCGCTCCCGTCAGCCGCGTAAATCCCCTGATCGCTGAAGTCCCAGGTCACCTGAGAGAGGGTCCGCGACGCGGCGCCGTCCTTCGGCACCACGCGGGTCTCGAGGCTGCGCCCGAGGCGATGCATGTGCGGAAACGCGGCGAACACGTTCTCGAGCGGCTCCTCGACGTCGCACCCGCCCGTCTGCACGACCCCCATCGCCTTCGGCGGGAGGTCGATCTTCAAGGTCCCGGTGATGAGCAGCCCGACGGCCGCGAGGCCGCTCGGGTCCTTCGCAGTCTCGAGGTTGAGGCGCACCGGCGGGACGGTGGCGTCCTTGCTCGAAGCGTTGAGCAAGTGCAGCTGCAAGACGACGTGCGCGCCAGCATCGATCGTCATGGCCGTGCCGGCGGGGAACGTCATGGCCGGAGTCCCGACACCCCCGCCGCTCACGAGTCCCCACGCCGCGCCCATCTCCTCGCAGCTGTAGGGCTCGTCGCTCTTCGTCAGCGTCGTCGTGAACACGCCGAAGTGATGCACCGCCGGGTGCGTCGCCTGCGTCTCGATGCCAACGAGCGGGAAGCCCGCGCCCTCCGGCAACGCGAACTCGAAGCACCGGTACGCCTCCTCACCGGGCGCGAGCAAGACCTCCCCCGATGCGAACTGCACGCCATTCTCGGGCGGCGCGAGCGGCTCCGGGGTGGGCTCGGTCGGCCCCGGACCCGACGAGCTCGAGCAAGCGGCGAGCGCCAGCGATGCCGCGACCGTCAACGTGCGAAGACTCATGGTTCCTCCCTTAGCCTCGGGGGCAACACCCGCCAAGACCTTCGAGCCGAGGCGTGCGCGCCAGGACCTCGCGTCGCGAGCGCCCCCGGCGGCGTCGCCCCTGACACTCGCGACCACCACGCGACACCACGTGGCGGCACGGCCGTCGAGGGTGTAAGGCCCCGGCCGACCCCGAGCAAGGGAGCCCATACGATGAACCTCCGTCACGCCGCACTCCTCGCAAGCCTCGCCTCGATCCTCGCGCTCGCCCCCGCCTGCGGCGGCGATGACGCCGACACCTCGACCGGTACGGCGACCACCGGTGGCGCCGGCGGCGGTGTCGCCGCGAGCACCACGGGCTCGGGCGTGACCTCGTCGACGTCGGGCTCGACGTCGGGGGCCGGCGGCGGCAACCCGACGGACGGCTACGGGACGATCGCGGGCAGCTGCGGAGACATCGACCTCGAGGACATCGAGTCGTCGATGCCTCAGCTCCTCGAGAACACGCTCGACTTCTCGAAGGAGGGCGCCTTCGCCACGACCGAGCTCAGCGCCGAAGGTCAGGCGATGGCGGCGAAGGGCAACCTCGGGGGCAGCTCGCTCATCTCGGAGCTGATGGCGTTCGAGCTCCTGCACCGCTGCGATCAGGCGAAGCTCGTGAAGACCGAGGCCGAGGTCGTTTACGCCACCGAAGGCAAGAAGACCGATCTGCTCGTCGAGATCGACGGCAAGAAGGTCGGCGTGAGCGTGGTACGCGCGATGAGCTTCCCCGAGGGCGCGCCCTACCCGGCCGACCAGGCGCTCGGGTTGCTCACAGGCAAGCTCGAGGACATCCTGAAGAGCAGCGCGAACGTCGCCCCCGAGGACGCGTGGGAGAAGCAGGTGCTCGCGGTGATCGCGCAGACCCCGGACCACGCGAAGGCGATCGTCGATGCCTACGGCAAGCTCGACGCCGCGACGAAGGCGGACACCGTCGTCGTCGTCAGCGTGACCGAGGGCACGGACCAGTTCGTCTACTACAACAAGTGAGCGCGCTCCGACTCGGGACGTCCCGCGAACCAACGCGGCGCGGCGCCTGACGTCGGCCCTTCGTCGTCCGAGCGCGACGGATACCCGGACCGGACCCACGCCTTGCGATTCCGTGGGGCTCCCGGCGCGGAGTTCTGCTAGACGCGCCCTCGCCATGTCCGCCCCGATCCAGGTGCAAGCCGTCACCAAGGCCTACGCCTCGAAGAAGCTCTTCGAGGACGTCACGGTCACCTTCAACCCCGGCTGCCGCTACGGCCTCACCGGACCGAACGGCGCCGGCAAGTCGACGTTCATGAAGATCCTGTCGGGCGAGCTCGACGGTGACACCGGCTCGGTCTGGCGGCCCAAGCGCACCTCGGTGTTGAAGCAGGACCAGTTCGCGTTCGAGGAGTACCGCGCGATCGACGTCGTCTTGATGGGGAACAAGGGCCTCTGGTCCGCACTCGTCGAGAAGGAGCAGCTCCTCGCGAAGCCCGACATCAGCGACGCCGAAGGGGAGCGGCTGGGCGAGCTCGAGGGGGTCATCGCCGAGGAGGACGGCTACGAGGCCGAGGCCCACGCGGCAGCGCTGCTCTCCGGGCTCGGCATCCCGGAGTCCCAGCATGAGCGTCTGATGAAAGAGGTCGCCGGCGGCCTTAAGCTGCGTGTCCTCCTCGCACAGGCGCTCTTCGGCAAGCCCGACGCGCTGCTCCTCGACGAGCCGACGAACAACCTCGATCTCGACTCGATCCGCTGGCTCGAGGAGTTCCTCTGCGAGTACGAAGGCGTGCTCCTCACGATCTCGCACGACCGCCACTTCTTGAACGCGATCTGCACGAACATCGCGGACATCGACTACAACACGATCATCGTCTACCCCGGCGTCTACGACGACATGATCGTCGCGAAGGGTCAGATCCGGCAGCGCGTCGAGCAAGAGAACGCCGAGCGCCAGAAGAAGATCTCGCAGCTTCAGGAGTTCGTCGCGAAGTTTCATGCGGGAACGCGCGCGTCGCAGGTCCAGAGCCGCAAGAAGCAGATCGACAAGCTGCAGCTGAACGACCTCAAGCGCTCGAACATCGAGCGCCCGTTCATCCAGATCGGCGTGAAGAAGCCCTCGGGCAAGCAGACCCTGACGATCGAGGGCCTCTCGAAGACCTGGCCCAACGCCAACGACGGGGAGGACGTCGTCGTGTGCGACAACTTCCATGCCCTCGTCACCAAGGGCGAGAAGATCGCCATCGTCGGCGCGAACGGCGTCGGCAAGACCACCCTCTGCAAGCTGCTCGTCGGCGGCCTCCGGCCTGACGCTGGCGTGGTGACCTGGGGTCACGCCGCGAGCGTCGGCCATCTCGCGCAGGACCACCGCGAGGGGATCCCGAACGGCACCACCGTCCAGGAGTACCTCCACTCTTTCGACCCGCAGGCGAGCCTGCAGGACGTGCGCGGCCTGCTTGGCCGGATGCTGTTCAAGGGCGAGGAGGGCGTGAAGCCAACCGACGCGCTCTCGGGCGGCGAGGCCGTGCGCCTCATCTTCGCGAAGCTGATGCTGACGCAAGACAACGTGCTCGTCCTCGACGAGCCGACGAATCACCTCGACCTCGAGTCGATCATCGCGCTCGGTGATGCGCTCGAGAAGTACGAGGGTACGGCCTTCGTCGTGTCGCACGACCGCGAGCTCGTCTCGAGCTTCGCAACGCGACTCTTCGCCTTCACGCCCGAAGGCCTCGTCGACTTCCGCGGCAGCTACGACGACTTTCTCGAGCGTTACGCAAAACCCGCCGGCAAGCGCAGCTGAGCCCGCCGGTAAGCGCAGCTGAGCCCGCCGGGCCGTCCGCCGCCGCACGCACCGCGCATGACGTTTCAGGTCGGGAGCGTCGTGCCCGCGTGCGTCTTCCCGCTTGCGCGGTGCGGCATGATCGAGCAGGGTTCGCCGCCGAGGGCCAGGAGACGAACCATGAGCAGTCACTTCAAGGCGGAGTACATCTGGATCGACGGCGCCGTTCCGAC
The DNA here is from genome assembly GCA_016875405.1 of Deltaproteobacteria bacterium. Classification (GTDB taxonomy): domain Bacteria; phylum Myxococcota_A; class Polyangia; order Polyangiales; family Polyangiaceae; genus SYFR01. The sequence goes on from VGRJ01000116.1 coordinate 4,396, forward strand.
GGCGAAGCTGCGCTCGAAGACGAAGATCGTCGAGAAGGGGCAAACCCCTCCGATCTGGGGCTTCGACGGGTCGAGCACCAACCAGGCCGCCGGACATCAGTCCGACTGCGTGCTGAAGCCCGTCTTCACCTGCCCGGATCCGATCCGAGGCGGTGACGACCTGCTCGTCCTCTGCGAGGTGCTGCTCCCCGACATGACGCCGCACCCGTCGAACACCCGCGCGCCGCTCGTGGAGGTTGCGAACAAGTACGCGTCTCACGAGATGTGGTTCGGGATCGAGCAGGAGTACACGTTCTTCGAGGGGATCCGGCCGCTCGGCTGGCCTGACAACGGCTTCCCTGCCCCGCAGTTCGGCTACTACTGCGGCGTCGGCGCGGACGAGGTCTTCGGCCGCGGCATCGTCGAGGACCACATGGACGCCTGCCTCATGGCGGGTCTCAAGATCGCTGGCATCAACGCCGAGGTCATGCCCGCGCAGTGGGAGTTCCAGGTCGGGCCGCTCGGCCCGGTCGAGGTGTCGGACCAGTTGTGGATGATGCGCTGGCTCCTCTACCGCATCGCTGAAGACCAGGGCGTCTCGGCGACGCTCTCGCCGAAGCCCGTCAAGGGTGACTGGAACGGCGCCGGGGCTCACACCAACTTCTCGACCAAGGCGATGCGTGAGTCGTACGCCGCGTGCGAGAAGGCCGCCCAGTCCCTCGGCGAGGAGCACGCGCTCCACATCGCGAACTACGGCACCGGCATCGAGGAGCGCCTCACCGGCAAGCACGAGACCTGCTCCTTCAAGGAGTACAAGTACGGCGTGTCGGATCGCGGCGCCTCGGTCCGCATCCCGTGGCAGGTCGCGGTCGACAAAAAGGGCTACATCGAAGACCGTCGCCCGTGCGCGAACATCGACCCGTACGTGGTGACGCGTCTCATCACGAACACCGTCTGCTCGCGGCTGTAGCGTTTGGCTCTTCGGCTGACGCGTCGGCCTTTGGGCTCTTCGGCTGACGCCTCATCGCTGTCTGGCTCTTCGGCTGACGCCTCATCGCTGTCTGGCTCTTCGGCTGACGCCTCATCGCTGTCTGGCTCTTCGGCTGACGCCTCATCGCTCGAGCATGGGGCCACGAGGGACGCTGCCCGACGCCCGTCGAGTCGGGCGGAGTTCTCACCGGTGCACAGCCTCGCGTCGGCCCTGTGACATCTCTATGGCGATGCGCGCGGGACGACTCTTGGCCCGCGAAGTGAACTAAGTTCCGCGCCGCATGGGCCTCCAGGACATCCTCCGCTTCCTCCTTCCGAAGGAGGACCACTTCTACGACTTCCTCGAGAAGCAGGCCGAAGTCGCGCACCAAGGGGCGCTCGCGCTCGCCGCCTTCGCGAACGACGAGGTCGGCGCCGCCGAGACGGCCACGCGCCTGCGCGACGCCGAGCACGAAGGAGACCGGCTCGAACACCAGATGGAGGAGGCGCTCAGCCTCACCTTCGTCACACCGATCGATCGCGAAGATCTGCACCGCCTCTCGTCGGAGCTCGACTCAATCCTCGACTCGACGAACCACGCGGTTCAGGCCTGCGTCATGATGGGCGTCGCACAGCCGACCGAGCCGATGCGCAAGCTCGCGAGGCTTATCGCGACCTGCACGGAGCGCGTCGCCGCCACCGTCCCGAAGCTTCGGCGGCATGACTACGCGGCGATCGTCGAAGACGCGCGCGACCTTCGAAAGCTAGAGAAGGAGGGGGATGTGATCTTCCGTGAGGCGATCCGCGACCTCTTCAGCGAGGCCGTCGGGGGCGGACCGGCTCACACCGGCGCGGCCGATGCGCGGGTGCTCATCCGCGAGAAGACGGTGCTGCAGGACCTCGAAGACGCGATCGACGCTTGCGACGAGATCGCCGACACTCTGACGAACCTCGCGATCAAACACGGGTAGCCATGCTCGTCACCCTGCTCGTGTGCGTGATCGTCGCAGCGATCGTCTTCGACTACATCAACGGCTTTCACGACGCCGCCAACGCGATCGCGACCGTCGTCTCGACGGGAGTCCTGCCGGTGCGAACCGCGGTACTGCTCGCCGGCGTACTCAACTTCGCTGGCGCCGTCACCGGCACCGCCGTTGCCAAGACGATCGCCTCGGGGTTCGCGGACCCGAGCCTCGTGACGCAGACCGTGGTGCTCTCGGCGCTCGTCGGGGCGTGCGTCTGGAACATCATCACCTGGTGGTACGGGATCCCGTCGAGCTCATCGCACGCGCTCATCGGCGCGCTGGCAGGCGCGGTGGTCGCGAAGGGCGGCATCGCAGCGTTCCGTTGGGGCGCGCTCAAGCAGAAGGTCCTCGTCCCGCTCGTCGCCTCGCCGCTCATCGGGTTCTCGGTCGCCATGGCGATGATGATCAGCCTCTACTGGATCGTGCGAAAGATGCTCCCGCGTAGGGTCCATCGCGGCTCGCGCGTGCTGCAGATGGCGTCGGCGTCGATGATGGCGTTCGCGCACGGCTCGAACGACGCGCAAAAGTCGATGGGGATCATCACGCTCGCGCTGCTGTCGTTCATGCAATCGGGGCACACGACGGCCGCCTTTCCGGCCGGCACCTTCCCGGTGGGAGACAAGGTCCCCTACTGGGTAGTCATCGCATGTGCCGCCGCGATCGGGCTCGGCACAATGGCGGGCGGCAAACGGATCATCAAGACGATGGGCACCAAGATCATCCGCATCAACCCGCTCCAAGGGTTCGCCGCGGAGACCGCGGGGGCCGCGACCATTCTGGCTGCGAGCCACCTCGGCGTGCCGGTGTCGACGACCCACTGCATCAATGCGTGCATCATGGGTGTCGGCGCGTCGAAGCGCGTGAGCGCGGTCCGCTGGGGCGTCGCCACCAACATCCTCATCGCTTGGGTCCTCACCATCCCGCTCAGCGCGGCGATGGCATGGCTCACGATGAAGGCGCTCGGCGCCCTTTTCGGAGGCTGAGTCGCAGCCCCGAGGCGACGCCGTGAGGTCCGCGAGCCCAGCTCCCGTGCCCCCCGGTGCGGGTTTCGATCATGGCCGGGGCGGTGTAGCCTCATGAAGGTTGCGTGGCCTCGAGCCCGTCGCGTCCCATCATGAGCCCAACCTCTCCCTCCGCCAAGCGCGCCTCCATCCTCATCGTCGACGACATTCCCGACAACATCACGATGCTGGCCGGCGTGCTTCGCCCGGATCATGACGTGCGCTTCGCCACGTCGGGGCCAAAGGCGCTCGAGATCGTCGAATCGGCGACGCCGCCGGACCTCGTGCTCCTCGACATCATGATGCCCAACATGACGGGCCTCGAGGTATGCGAGCGCCTCAAGGCGAACCCTGCGCGCCGCAACATTCCGGTGATCTTCGTCACCGCCCTCGGCGAGGTGGAGGACGAGCAGCGCGGCCTCGAGCTCGGCGCCATCGACTACATCACCAAGCCCATCAGCCCGTCGATCGTCCAAGCGCGGGTGAAGATTCACCTCGAGCTCGCGGCGGCGCGGGCGGCGCTCGCGGCTCAGAACGCCATCCTCGAGCGCAAGGTCTCCGAGCGCACGGCCGACCTCGTCGCGACGAACGCCGAGCTCAAGGCGAGCTACCTCGAGTCCATCGAGCTCGCATTCGGTCTGATGAGCGAGGCCGATGACAGGCTTGGCAACCACTGCAAGCGCGTCGCGACCTACGTGAAGGGAATGGCCGTCGAGCTTGCGCTCCCAGAGGAGGAGGCCTTTGACCTCCACGTCGCCGCGCTGCTGCACGACCTGGGGCTCGTCGCGCTGAAGGGTGCCGGACTCGACGTGGCGATGCAGCTCGAGCACCCGTCACCGACGCGCGACCCGATCTACCACTCGCACCCGGTCGTCCACATGGCTGCGCTCTTGCCGAGCGAGCGATTCGTTCGGGTCGCCGGCCTCGTCGCCGCGCACCACGAGAGCCTCGACGGGAGCGGGTTCCCCCACGGTCTCCGCGGCGACGACATTCCCTTCGGGAGCCGGCTCCTCGCGGTCGCGGATCGCTGGGACGTGTACGCGCAGCTCGTGGCCTCGAGCAAGGCCGAGGCTCCGACGTTCGACTCCTTCCTCGCGACGCAGGGCGAGCGCATCGACCCGAAGGCAGCAGCGGCCCTCCGGGTGGTGCTCGAGCGCGACGACCCGTTCACCACCGTGCTCACGACCTCGGCGGCCGACCTCACGCCTGGGATGGTGCTCGCGCGCACGCTACGCACCGAGTCCGGCGCGACCCTGCTCACCGCGGGGACCGCCCTCCGGGCCGATCACATCCGCGACCTCGCGCGGCGCGCAGCGGATAGTCAGCTCACGCAGCCGCTCCACGTCTATCGCGACTGCGTAAGCTGAGCCGGCGCCTCGAGCCCTGGACGCTCGCAGCCCGACTCAGAAGTACCAGGGGAACTTCGTGTAGTCCTGCTTCCGCTTCTCGAGGAACCCGTCGCGCCCCTCTGCGGCCTCTTCGGTCATGTAGGCGAGGCGCGTTGCCTCTCCCGCGAAGACCTGTTGCCCAACCAGCCCATCGTCGATCAGGTTGAAGGCGAACTTCAGCATGCGCTGCGCCGTCGGGCTCTTGGCGTTGATCTCGCCGGCCCACTCGAGCGCCACGGCCTCGAGCTCGGCGTGCGGAACGACCGCGTTCGCCATGCCCATCTCGAAGGCTTCTTGCGCCGAGTACGTGCGCCCTAGGAAGAAGATCTCGCGGGCTCGCTTCTGTCCGACCTGACGGGCGAGGTACGCCGAACCAAAGCCGCCGTCGAAGCTCGCCACGTCGGCGTCGGTCTGCTTAAAGCGCGCGTGCTCACGGCTCGCGAGCGTGAGGTCGCAGACGACGTGAAGGCTGTGGCCACCGCCGACGGCCCAGCCGTTCACCACGGCGATGACGACCTTCGGCATGAAGCGAATGAGGCGCTGCACCTCGAGGATGTGGAGCCGCCCGAGACGCGCCGGGTCGACCGCGCCGGGCTCGCCCTCGTACTGGTAGCCCGCCTTTCCGCGGATGCGCTGATCGCCCCCCGAGCAGAACGCCCAGCCGCCGTCCTTCGGCGAGGGGCCATTGCCGGTGAGAAGGATGGTGCCCACATCGCTCCACTGCCGCGCGTGGTCGAGCGCGGTGAAGAGCTCATCGACGGTGCGGGGACGGAAGGCGTTACGCACCTCCGGACGATGGAACGCGATGCGCACCGTCCCCTGCTCCTTCGCGCGGTGGTAGGTGATGTCGGAGAACGAGAAGCCCGAGACGGGCTCCCAGCGGCTCGAGTCGAACGTCTCGCTGACCATGACGCCGAGGGCGTGACACATCGCTCGGGTCGCGTCGAACGCGAACATGCGCCGCCGAGTTGTGCCCTACCGGGCCCGAGCGATAGCGTGAATCCATGCCCGCCACCGACGACACGCAGCTCACCTACGACGGCACGACGCGAACGCTCGCCCGCAAGCTCGGGGCGGCGGCCGCAGGGCTCGTGCTGCTCGGCCTGCTCACGGGGTTTCTTGTGGCCGGTGCGATGACCGGAAAGCTTGGCGCGGAGCCACACGCCATGTTGGCCTCGCACTTGAACGCGCTGCTCGGCGCTTTCTGGCTGCTCGGGATCGCGTGGAGCCTCCCGCTCCTCCGCCTCGAACCGAAGCAACTCGGCTGGCTGGCGCGGCTCGCGACGCTCGCGAACTACGCGAACTGGCTCGTGACGCTGCTCAAGAGTGTTCTCAGGGTCCCAGGCGTCGAGGCGAACGGTAACGCGGCGAACGACGCCGTCTTCGTGCTCCTCACCGTGCTCGTGGTCCTGCCTTCCCTCGGCGCGGCCGGGCTGTGGCTCCGAGGCTTCACGCGCGCCGCCTGATAAGAGCTCACGGCGGCGAAGGCGGGCGCGCCACAAAGAGGCTCGGAGACGTCGAGTCCACGGGCGCACCGGGCAGAGCGAGCGAGCCATCGACGCGCCCCGCCAACGCGAGGTCGCCGAGGACCTTCGATGCGCCCGAGGCGCAGTGCATCGGGTGCCCTTTCGAGTTGAGAGTGTCCTGCACCTCGTCGACGGGCGTCGCCGCGAGCCAGACGAAGCCGTCCGGCGCCGGACGGAGACGCGCGCACCGGTGCGGTCTCGACGGCTCCGAGCGGCTTCTGCCACATCACGACGCCGTCCGCGCCCCAGCGTACGAGCGCCGCCGAGAGGAGCGTAGGTCGGGCACCCGACCTCGACGAGCGCGAGGAAGAGCGCCAAGACCGCAAGCGACGGGAACATGTCGCCGAGAATGCGCGCGCTCGCGGCGCGCGAGCTCAACCGAAGAGCTGACCGAGGTAGTGAACAGCCTGACGACGCCACCACGTGTAGTTGTGTCGGCTGTCCTTACCCCAGAAGGCGACGTGGTTCGGGATGCGCTTCGCGTCGAGCCAGTGTGCGAGCTCGGCGGTCTCGTAGATGCAGCCCTCCTCAAATGCGCCGCGCCCGACCACCGCGGTGATGTGGACTCGGCGGCGCACCCGCTCGAGCGCCGCGCCAGACAGGTTCGGCATGAAGGCGAGGGGGTCGTTGAAGTAGAGCTCCTCGCTCGACTGACCGTCGAAGAGCGTGCTCGCGCGGTACTTGCCCGACAGGCAGAGCGCCCGGCCAAAGACCTCCGGGTGCTTCAGCACGAACAGCGACGCGTACATCGCGCCCATGCTGCAGCCCGTGGTGACGATGGTCTCGTAGCGAGCGCGGCAGTCGGCGTCGACGTGCGGGACGAGCGTGTCGAGCACGAAGCGCTCGTATGCCCGGTGGTGTGCCATTCGCTCCGCGAGCGACGCGCCATGGCCCGAGTAGCTCCGCGAGATGTTTGTCTCCGGGCAGTAAACCTTCATCCGACCCGACGCGATGAGCGGCGCGAGGGCGTCGATCATGCCGCCCTTCTGCCACTCGTGGGCGACGCCCGCGTTCGACGGAAACACGACGAGCGGTTTTCCTGCATCACCGAAGGTCCAGAGGTGGACCCGCCTCCCCATGGCCGGGCTCTCGAGAAGCTGATGTCGCGCGTGCATCCGGACGATGAAGGTACCACGCGCGCGACTCAATCGCGACCGTGCTATGTCCTGCGATTCGATGTTTGCCTGGTTTCTAGGAGGCTCCCTCGCCGGTACGGCAATCGTCGCCCTCGCGGCGCGCGTCCTCCGTGGCCGCCTCTACGCGATCTTCGCGAGCGTCATCCTGGGCATTCACTCCCTGCTCGCGAGCGCGCTCGCGCCCCATGTCGGCCCGTTGATTTCTGCCTACGTCGTCGCGCACGCGCTCGTATACGTCCATTTTCTCGGGCTTGTGCGTCCCGCCCTCAGGCCGCCCTGGTACCGGGTACTCGTGAGCTACCCGTCGGCGTGGTTCTCGGCGTCGGTGTTCCTCGCCCTCCCTTGGGTGGTCGCGACGGCCTTCGGCGTCACACCGCGCTGGATCGGCGTGCCGTTCATCGCCGCCGCGCTCGGCTTTGCGCAGACGATTCGGCACCGCTTCGAGGAGCGGCACGTCGGCCTCGACACGACCGCGATCGACCGCCTGTCGCGGCACACGGGCACGGCCCGACGCACCGACCGGCCGCTCCGACTCGTGCAGCTCACCGATCCACACCTCGGGCCCTTCATGTCGGAGGCCCGGCTACGCGGGATCGCCGAGCGCGCCGTCGCCGCGCAGCCGGACCTCGTCCTCCTCACCGGCGACTATCTCACGATGGAGACGCATGACTCGCGAGACGTGCTCGCGCGCGCCCTCCGCCCGTTGAAGGAGCTCGAAGGGCGCGTGTTTGCCTGCCTCGGCAACCACGACCACGAGGCCCTCGACACCGTGAGGGGAGCCCTCGACGACATCGGCGCGAAGCTGCTCGTGGACGACGCCGCCGTGATCGAGACCGAAGCCGGCCGCGTGCAGATCGTGGGCTTCGACTTTCACTTCCGCGATCGCGCGCGGCGTACCGCGGAGGTGTGCGAGCGACACCCGCGCGTCGTGCACGCGCTGCGACTCGTATTGCTCCACGACCCGGGCGCGTTTCGCCATTTGCCGGACGGGGAGGCCGATCTCGTGCTCGCGGGGCATACGCACGGCGGGCAGCTCGGGCTCGTGGCCCTCGGCCTGCCCCAGACGATCGTGAGCGCCTTCACGAGCATCCCCGATCACGGCCTCTGGGCGCTCGGAAGGAACCGGCTGTACGTGCATCGTGGGACCGGACACTACGGTTTTCCGCTGCGCGTCGGCGTCCCGGGCGAAGAGAGCGTGCTCTGCGTCCACGCGGGCGCCTGAGCGATGCCGCGCTCGCTCCGTTGCCTCTAACCACGCCGCTCGCCGAAGATGACCGCAGGACTCCTCACGCTCGTTCGCTGGCTCGCCCAAGGAGCGCTCATCGGTTGCCTCACGGGGCTCTCGTCGGCGATCTTTCTCTACGCGCTCGAGCGGGTAACGAAGCTGCGGCTCGAGCATCGCGCGCTCGTGTTCGCCATGCCGCTCGGCGGGGCGCTCGTCGGGCTGCTCTACGATCGCTACGGGGCCCCGATCCGTGAGGGCACCAATTTGGTCGTGCGCGCGCTTCGCGACGACCGGGTCGAGGTCCCGACGCGCATGGCCCCGATGGTCCTCACCGGGACGCTCGCGACGCACCTCGTCGGCGGGAGCGCCGGCCGCGAAGGCACGGCGGTGCAGATGGGAGCGAGCCTTGCGGCGCGCGTCGCGGACGAGCTCGGTATGGCACCCTCGAGCCGCCGCATCCTCCTGCGTGCCGGCGTGGCCGGCGGCTTCGGGGGAGTGTTCGGGACCCCGATCGCCGGGACGGTCTTCGCCCTCGAGCTCGCGCGCCGCGATCGGGTCGAAGCGCAGGCGCTGCTCCCCTCGCTCTCGGCGGCGCTCGTCGCCGACGCGGTCGTACACGGCCTCGGGACGAACCACGGCGCCTATCCGCTCGTCGCCGAAATCGAGCTCCGGCCAGGAGTCCTCCTCGCATGGCTCGCGTTCGCCACGGCAGTCGCGCTCGTCGTCGCAGCGTTCTTGTGGCTCACGCACGCGGTCAAGCGCGTGAGCGAGCGGCTCTCGTCGAAGCGCTCACTTCGGTTGGCGCTCGGCGGCCTCGCCGTCGCGACGGTCGCGACGGTGACGCGCGCGGAAGACCTCCTCGGCCTGAGCGAGCCCGTCCTCGAGCGGGCCCTCGTAGACCCGACCCTGCCCACCGCGACCTTCGCGGCAAAGCTCGCTCTCACCGCGCTCACGCTCGGGGCAGGCTTCATCGGGGGCGAGGTGACGCCGCTCTTCGTCATCGGCGCGGCCCTTGGCAATGCGCTCGCAGCCCCGCTCGGTCTCCCGCTCACGCTCGCGGCGATGGTTGGGCTCGTCGCGACCTTCGGCGCTGCAGCCGGGACGCCGTTCGCGCTCGCGTTCATGGCGGCCGAGCTCGGCGGCGCGGCGCTCCTGCCTCACGCGCTCCTCGTGACCACCGCCGCGAGCGCGATG
>VGRJ01000117.1 GCA_016875405.1 Deltaproteobacteria bacterium
GATCTCGTTTGACAAGGAGGGCAGGACGTCCCGTGACGGTTCGGGTCCCCGCGGCGCGTCGGACCACGGCACCAAGCTGTCGCGCGGCACCTTCGCGGCGGCCTTCGGGTCGGGCAACCGGAGCTCGAACGTCGAGCCTCGCCCGACCTTGCTCCGAACCTCCAACGAGCCGCGATGGAGCTGGACGAGGCGCTTCGTGATCGCAAGCCCCAGCCCGACGCCGCCGTGCTTCGTCAGCTCGTCACCCGCCTGCTTGAACGGCTCGAAGATCGCCGCGAGGGCGCTCGGATCGATGCCACGGCCGGTGTCCGTCACGGTGACGCGCACGCTCTGTCGCGTCGGGTCGTTCGTCACCGCGACCCGCACCTCGCCGGAGGCGGTGGCCTTGAGCGCGTTCGAGACCAGGTTCCCTAGGATCTGTCGAAGTCGTCGTGCGTCGGCCCAGGCGAGCGCGGGCTCGTCTCGGTCGAGGAGCACCGCGACGGCGCGCGTCCCGACGGTCGCACGCGCCTCGCGGACGATCTCCTCCGCTACGGCGCCGACGTCGACGACGTCGCGACTCAGGCGCAGTTGGCCGGTCTCAGCCGCGGAGAGATCGAGGATGTCGTCGACGAGCGATTTCAGGTGCTCGCCGCTCGAGCGGATCATGGCGAGGGCCTCCGCGGCGTCGGGCGCGAGCGGCGCGTCGCCCTCGGACTCGAGCAAGTGCGCGAACCCGAGGATTGCGTTCAGGGGAGTCCTCAGCTCGTGGCTCAGGCCTGCCAAGAACGCCGCGCGCTCCGCGTCGATCTGCCGCGCCGCGTCGAGGTCGCTCTGGTAGCCGCGCTCGGCCTTGGCGAACCGTGCCACGAGGTTGTTCAGCGCGACGGTCAACGTGCCGACCTGATCGAACGAGCGCAGCGGCAGCGCCTTCGCGCGCTCCCCGACGCCGGTGGTGTCTTCGTCGGGGCCCGCGAGGTCGAGGATCCTCTTCCGGATGAACCTGAGGTCCTCGCGCGTCGCTCCGACGAGCGCGAACGCGACGCCGACCGCGACGGCGAGCATGAGCAAGGTGAGGACCGCGACGGTGTCGCGCATTCGTTGTGTACCGTCTGCTGGGGAGGGCGCCTCGACGAACGCCGCGAGCGCCAAGTGCTCGAGCGGCGCCGGGAGCGAGCGCACGGCGAAGGCGCGGCGGGTCGAACCCTCACCCATCACCCCGGCGGTTCGTCTCGCGAGCGAGCGCAGCTCGTCGGCGTCGGACGGCGCGCTTCCGTGCACCGTCACGACGCGGCCCGCCTCGTCGAGGAGCGCGTACCCGGTCCCCGCCCGAGCCGCGACGTGTTCGAGCAGGGTCGGGCGCTCGTCCATCGGGGAGGCTCGGAGCCGTGCGGCGAGCGCGGCAGCCACCGTCTTGGCGCGAAGCTCGAGGAGGTCGTCGGCGGATCGCTGCAGCTCGCCCGAGGCCACCTTCGCGATCGACAGCGCGGCGAGGAGTGCCACGAAGGTCACCACGAGCGGGACGAGCGGCACGAGCGGCAGGCCCCGCGCTTCTCGGCGCGGACGTCGCGAGACCGTCCTCGTCGTGGCCGTGTCGTCCACCCCGGACCTCAACCTTCGCCGGCTCCGTGCCGCTCGCCGTGCATCACCACGGACACTGCCACTCGTCCTCGAGCATCGCGAAGACCGCATGATCGAGCCAGCGCCCGTCGCACCACTCGGCCTGACGGGAGATCCCCTCGGGCTTGAACCCGAGGCGCTCGATGACGCGCAGCGAGCGCTGATTGTCGGTCGCGGCGGCGACGCGCACGCGGTGAAGACCGACGACCCGAAAGCCCCACTCCAGGCAAACGGCCGCGCCCTCGGTCATGTAGCCGCGCCCGGTCGCGTCGTCTCGTAGCCAGTATCCGAGCTCGGCGTTGCGATGCAGATCGACGTAGTTCTCGAGGCTCACGACGCCCACGAACCTGCTCGTCGACCGCTCGCGAATCCCGAAGCGCACCGCTCGCCCAGCGTCCCAGTCGTCTCGCGATCCGTCGGCGAACCCGCGAGAGCAGTCGAGGTCGGTCTGGAAAGGGACCCAGGGCAAGAAGCGCTCGAGCGTCGCGCGCGAGCCGTCGATCGACTCCCACAGGTCGATCGTGTCGAGGCCGTCGAGCGGCGTCAGGAAGAGGCGTCGTCCCGCGATAGGCCGGGCGCGAACCGTGGAGCGCGAGGGCAGCGCAAGCATCCGGTCCTCACGGGCACGCGATGCGCAACACGTAGGGCTCGGGCCGCCCCGCTTCGCTGTCGAGCCAGGTCGCGTACCACTCGCCGCGCTGCGCACCCGGCGCGAGCGCTGCTGGCTCGGGATCTCCGCTCACCTTCGCGACCTTCGTCTCTGCGCCCGGGCCCTCAAGGCCGAGCCCCGCGACGACGAGCTTGCCGCCTTCGTACCAAGCGAGCTGAGACTGGCCGTTCGGCGCCATGCCGATGGTGAAGCTGCGACCTGCCGAGCCCGCGCGCTTCGCCCATTGAATCTTCGACGAGGAGCGGTCGAGGTACACCACGGTCCCTCCGCCGCGCAGCGGCTCGTGCCAAGCGACGTAGCAGCCCTCGTTGTTGCAGCCGAGCGCCGGGCTCGTCGCGAGCTCGTCCTTTCGCGAGAGGAGCTGCTCGCGCGCGAGCGCATGCTCGCCGGGAGGCAACTCCGCTGCGCTCGCGTCCACCCCCGGTGCCGCCGCGTCGAGCGGGACGGCGAGCAGTCGGACCTCTTGCGTAGCGCCCTTCGTCACCTCGTAGGCGACGTGGAGCTTGGTGCCGCGGGCCTCGATCTCGAGGTGTCCGATGCGTCCGACGCTCGGCCCTCGATACTCCGCGAGCCGGACGGGTTGCGCGCGCGGCTGTCCGTCTTTGTCGTACGCCCGGAAGGCGAGGGCAGTCCCCCCCTCGCGCTCCTCGCTCCAGGCCACGACCACACCGCCGTCGGCGCTGCGCGTCGCGTCGACGTCGATCACCGTCGTCTTCGGCGCCGACGTGAGGGAGGCTTCGGTGGCCGAGCCGCCGGCTTGCGAGAGCCAGCGCGTGTACACCCCCGGAACGCCGACGGACTCCGAGTAGGCCGAGAAGAAGCGCTGCGCGACAGGCACGAGGTGAGCCTCCGCGACCTTGTTGCCATCGGTCGTGACGACCGACGGCGCCGCGACGTCGCGCAGGGACTCGTCAAGGGCCACGGCCGTCAGCCGCTCCGAGCCTTCGCTCGCATCGGACCACGCGACGAGCGCGCCGCCGAGCCCGAGCGCGATCGAGGGCGACCGTGCCGGAACGCTCTTCCGGTCGGTCTGCAGCACGTCGTAGGTGCGGGGCCGCCCGAGGCCCGTGACCTGGCAGCGTGCGCCGCTCTTCTTGGCTGCCGCGGCGAGCTGTGCGTGCTCCAGCAGGTTCTTCGGAAGCGGATGCTTCACCTCGTCGGCGAGTCGACGAAGCGCTCCGACGGCCCGCTCCGGATCTCCCTTCGCCAGGATTTCCTGGGCCTCGAGCACTCGGCCGAGCCACGGGTGCCCGGGCGCGAACGGCTTCGCCGCGGCGGCACTACCGAGCGCGGACGCCGAGCGCGCAAGGGATGGACCGAAGCGCTGCGCGGTCGCCACGGCGGCGGGAGCTCCGACGCTGCTCGCGACGGCCGCGGCGATGGCAGCCACGAGCCCGAGGCCGAGGGTCGCGATGCCGAGCGCGCGCCGGCGCGACGAGCGGCCGAGCTCGATGTGGACGAGGGTCGGGTGCTGCAGCGCGACCGCCGACGAGCCCGAGGGCGTCTCGAGCGGAGCCGCCTTCGGCGCGGCTTGGCTGGGTGCTGCGAGGACCACCTTGGCTGGGCCGGGCTTCGCGTGCTCTTCGGGCGTCGGGTCCGTCTTGTCGGGCGGCGCATCGGCCTGGCGCGCGGTCGGCGCGGGGGCGGGGTTCGAGGTCCGTACGAGCGGGACGGGCTGTTCGTCCCTCGCCGGCTGCTTCCGGGTCACGAGGACGGTCGGCGCGTCGAGGTCGTTCAGGGTGCGCGCGGCCTTCGTGATCTGGTTCACCAGCGCGGCGTCGAGCGCGCCCGCCCCCGGCGAATAGTTGAACGCGCGGACGAGATCGTCGGCGAGCTCCTGCACCGTCTGCGGCCGTCGCGCGATGTCGCGATCGAGGGCGCGTTGAAACCACGTCGAGAACGATGTGGGGAGGTCCGGGCGGTACGCGCGCGGGTCGGGGATCGGCGCCGTTGCGATCTGTGCGAAGGTCATCGCCACGCCCTCGTCGGTCTTCCACACGGTGGTGCCGGTGAAGCACTCGTACGCGATGCACGCGACCGCCCACAGGTCGGCGCGCGTGTCGGCGGCGGCCTGTCCGCGGACCTGCTCGGGGCTCATGTACGCCGGCGTCCCGAACACGGCGCCGTCGCGGGTGAGCCTCGGCGGAGCTTTTCCGCGCTTGCCGCTGGTCGAGGCTTCGGGCGTCTCGAGCGGCGAGTCGTAGAACTTCGCGAGCCCGAAATCGAGGATCTTGACGAGCAAATTGCCGTCGTCGTCCACCGTCAGGAACACGTTCTCGGGCTTCAGATCACGGTGGACGATCCCGACCTCGTGCGCCTTCGCGAGGCCGCGACACAGCTGCAGGATGATCGCGAGCGTGAGCTGCGGCGACATCTGCCGATCGCGCACCATGGCGTCGTAGAGCGACTCGCCTTCGAGCAGCTCGAGCACCAAGAACGGCGTGCCGTCGTCGAGCTTGCCCACGTCGTACACGTCGCAGATGTGGGGGCTTCGGATCTTGGCGACGGCGCGCGCCTCGCGAAGGAAGCGCTCGACCACCGTCTGCGAGGTCGTGAGGTGGCCTGCGAGCAGCTTGATCGCGACGCGCTTCCCGATGTCAACGTTGTCCGCCGCGAACACGGACGCCATGCCCCCCCGACCCAGCTCGCGGCCGACCTTGTACTTTCCGGACAGGACCATGCCTGCCTGGATGGTGGAGGGCGCTGCCATTCGGGTTCGTCGACGCTCGTTCCCCGGTGCCGGACGTCGGTCGGGGAACCCGAGACTATTGCACGTCGGTGCGGGTCACAACATCCGGGGGTGCCGGCGCTCACGCCGCGCCCCAAAGTTAGGCGCTGGCGCCGCGAGGGTTGCTCGGGAAGAGGCGCGCGACGCGGGAGAGGCGGTCGTGTTAACGTCGCGATCCCTTGTCGTTGAAGGAAGGCGACATCATCCACCAGCGGTACCGCCTGCTGCGCCTCATCGGCACCGGCACGAGTGGAGCGGTGTGGGCTGCGCGCAATGAGCTCATCGACCGCGAAGTCGCACTGAAGATGCTCGAGCCCGAGGTGATGAGCGACAAGGTTCTCCTCACCCGGTTCTTCAACGAGGCCAAGGCCATCGGGCGCGTGAAGCACCCGAGCATCGTCGGCATCTTCGATCTCGGGCAGGCCGAGGACGGCTCGCCGTTCCTCGTGCTCGAGCTCCTCGACGGAGAGCCGCTCTCCACTAGGATACAGCGCGACGGCCCGGTCGAGCCCGAGACCTTGTTCGACGTGGTGAGCGGCGTCGCAAAGGCGCTCGACCTGGCGCATCAGCAGGGGATCGTCCATCGCGATCTGAAGCCCGCGAACATCTTCCTGCATCGCACGAGCACGGGGTCGCTCATCGGCAAGATCCTCGACTTCGGCATCAGCAAAGTGCTCACCGGCGGCGCGACGAACTTCGCGCTCACCAAGACCGGGACCGTCGTCGGCTCGCCCGCGTACATGAGCCCTGAGCAGGCGGCCGGTCGCGACGATCTCGACGGGCGCGCCGACGTGTGGTCGGCCGGCGTCGTCCTCTACGAGGCGCTGACGGGCGCGCTGCCCCATGAGGCCGCGAATTACAACGCGCTGATGGTCCGGATCCTGACGAGCGACGTCGATCCGATCCAGAAGCGCCGCCCCGATCTGCCGAGCGTCGTCACCGACGTCGTCAACCTGTGCTTGCAGCGCGATCGCGAGAAGCGACCGACGGCCGGGCAGCTCTCGGCGATGCTCGAGGCCGGTACGCGCACGCTCCGCGCCGAGCGCTTCAAGCGCGACGGTGGGCGCCGCCACGATGACGCGCCCCCGGGCGCGGGGTTCTTGGATCTTCCTCTCCTCCCGAGGCAACAGCTGCGGCTCCTCCTCATCGGCGCGGGCACCGGCGTGGTCACCGGCACCGCGCTCGGCATGCTGGCGTACCACTACCTCTTGCGCTGACCGCGCGTCGCTCGGCCTCGGCTCGATCTCCCGGATGGCTCACGCGGGTCTTCGACCCTCGCGTGCTTGCGGCTCGTCACGTCCCGAGGCTCGCCATCAGCGTCTCGCGCTTGTCCCACTTCGCGGCGAGCTGCGAGCGACACTCGCCCGAGCCGCGCTCGAGCCATCGGCAGGCGTCGGGGCGCTCCTCGTAGATGGTGCAGCCGACGCGGCCGGTCGCAGGGTGGAGAGCGAGCGCCGAGCAGCGACCGCCCTCGAAGCGGAGGTAGCGCTCGCCGTCGACGAGCGTCGTATGCGCAAAGGCCGCCTCGCTCATCCGCTCGAGGTCGACGGCAAAGACGCGGATGTAGCGCGGGTGCTCGTTCAAGCAGCACGCACCGCAGTCGGTGCAGGCCGGCACGGCGATCACAGGAAGCGAACGTCGACGTGCGTGCGGCGGCGGAGATCCTTCAGCCATTGCTGCTTCGCCTTCTCGAGCTTCTCGGATTGGACGCGCTGGCCCATCTCGGCCTGCGCGGCCTCGAACGACGTGTAGCGCGAGGGCTGCCGATTCGTGACCTTCATCACGACGAGCGCGTCCTTGAATCGGAACGGCTCGCTCACGTCGCCGATCGCGAGCCCGAGGGCAGCCTTCTCGAGCGCGTCGGCGAGTGGCCGTTGCTGCCCCGCTTGCGCGGCGGGTGAACCTGCGGGTGCGCGGATCCCGAGCTCGCCGCCCGAGTCACGCGTCGCGCTGTCGTCGGAGTAGCGCCGCACGAGCTCGGCAAAGTCGGCTCCCTCGCGGGCGCGCTTCGCGAGCTCCGTGGCCTCCTTGAGGCGCGTGGCGACGAGCTCCGCCGAGGGCGTCGGGCCGAGCTGCAGCACCAGCCACGCGGGCTGGTAGAGGAGGATCTGCCGCTCGCGCTCGACCATCCGGCGGTACATCTCCTCGAGATCCTGGCGTGTGATTCGGATCTGGCTCTGGGCAATCCGCTGCAGCAGCTTGCTCTCGAGCACCTGCTGTCGGAGCTCTTGTCGGTACTCGGCCTCACTCATCCCCGACTGACGGGTCACGTCGGCGAGCAGCTGCGACACCGGGATGTTGTTCAGCTTCGCGAGCCGCTCGATGGTGAGCGTGACGTCGGTCGAGCTCACGTTGACGTTGCTGCGCTTCGCGGCGAGCTCCTCGAGCTCCTCGTCGACCATGCGGTCGAGCGTCTGCTGGTAGATTTTGTTCTCGGCGGGGATGCACTGGGGCGTCCCGATCGGGCAACGCGCGTTGAGCTGGGTCAGGAACGGGTGCGCGCGGGTGTGAAGATCGCTCAGCAAAATCGCGCGATCGCCGACAACCGCCACGATCTTCTCGACGACCACGGCGCCTGCGTCACTCGTGAGGGCGCAGGTGGCCGCGAGGGCTGCGGCTCCCAAGAGCGAGGCCGTGACGCGCGTCGTGCGAAGAACCATCGGCCGAGGGACGTAATGCGGCGCTCCGCGAGGCGCAACCGGCGTCAGCGGATCCGGCGGCCGCGCACGTAGCTCGCGCTGACCTCGATCGCGTCGGTGTCGAAGACGAGCCCGGCGAGGGCCGCGTCGAGCGTCCGCGCGGGGCGTGGCCTCGGGACGACGACGAGGTCCGCGTCCTTGCCCGCCTCGAGGCTCCCGGTTTCTTGCGCGCAACCGAGCACCGTCGCGCCGCCGAGGGTCGCCAGGCGCAGCAGCGCTTCGGGTGAGGCGGGGGCGCCTAGGGCGAGCGCGTTGTCGTAGGCGCTGGCCATCGCGCGACGGAGCGAGAAGCTGCGACCGGCGGCGACGTCGCTGCCAAGCCCGACGGGGACGCCGAGGCGCGTCGGCGGGGCGAGGCGCATGCGCCCGCTGCCGAGGAAGAAGTTCGAGTCGGGGCAGTGGGCGATCGTGGTGCCGGTGTCGGCGAGCTGTCGCCAGTCGCGCGCCCCGAGGTGGATCGCGTGCGCGAGCACGGTGCGCGGCCCCAGCAGGCCGGCGCGCGCGTAGACGTCGAGGTAGCTCGAGGCGTAGGGGTGCACCTCGAGCGTCGCGACGCCTTCGCGCTCGTTCTCGGCGACGTGGGTCTGGACGAGGAGCTCGTGCTCGCGAGCGAGCGCGCCAGCGGCCTCGAGCATCGGTCGAGAGCAGCTGATCGCGAAGCGCGGCGTCACCGCGAAGCGGAGGCGTCCCCCGTTACGACCGTGCCAGCGCGCGAGGGCGCGACGCGACGCAGCGATGGCGTCGTCGGTCGAGATCCGGAGCGCCTTCGGGCAGTTCTGGTCCATCCACGTGAGCCCGACCACGGCGCGCAGTCCTGCCTCGTCGAGCGCCTGGACCGCGATGTCCGTGGCGCGCGGGCTCGAGCTCGAGAACAGCGCGACCGTCGTCGTCCCGGCGGCGATCAGGCGCGCCGTGAACTCGCTCGCCACCTCGCGCGCGTAGGCGGCGCGGGTGAAGCGCGCCTCCTCCGGGAACACGCTCCCCTCGAGCCAGTCGAGCAGCGGTCCGGTCGCGCAGCCGATGATGCGCGTCTGCGGAAAATGCGTGTGGACGTCGACGAATCCAGGGGTGAGGAGCGCCGGCCTAAGGTCTTCGATCGGGCCTCGGTGCCGCGCGCCTCGGGTCGGCCCGGCGTAGCGGATCGCCCCGTCCCGCCCGACGACGACGAGCCCGTCTTCGGCGAACAGCGTCCCTCCGTCCGCGAGCGGCGTGACGAGCGTCCCACGGAGCGCGAACGCGTCCCGCTCGCTTGCCTCGACCCGCGCAACCATCGGCCCGGGACTCTATCCGCCGCACCGCGACTGTGCCGCATTTCCCGCCGAGTCGTGGCCCCGGCGCGCCTCCCTCAGCGCGCGAGCACGTCCTCCTGACGGGCCCAGCCGAAGACGAGCCCACGCGGACGATCGACGACGAGCAGCGCCCACCCGTCGACCTCCTTCACGAGCCGCACCTCTTCCCCGCGCTCGAGCCGCAGCACCTCATCGCCCTCGGCCGCCGCACGGTTTCGCAGCACGGCCGGCCCGCGCATCACCGCCCGCCTTCCCTCGCCGCGCTCTCGGCTCTCCTGCGCGAGCTCCGGCGCAGGCCCCTCGATCCAGGGGTTCTCGTCCTCCGCACCCTGGCGCAGCGCGGCGTTGCGTCGGGCGACGAGGGCCTCTACCGCAGGCTCGGCGAGCGCCATGATGGAAATCATGAGGGTCCCCCAGCTCAACATCCGCGTCAGCTGGGTCACCGCCTCGCGTCGGCCGCTCGAGTCAGGCCGCGTCCGGGAAGGATCGGCCCACGGCCCGGGGGGCGGTGCGTCGGACGACTCGCTCATCGCGCGGCCGGGGCGAGCCTCGGCATCCCCGAGACGGGTCGCGCTCGCGGCGGCTCTCCGCCGGCGTCCTGACAGCAGCGGAAGCCCTGCTGATAGAAGGTGTGGTTCTGATCGTGCGAGCGCGTGGTCGGTCGGCAGCGGGTGCGCACGGGGCCCCAGTACCCGCCCTTCAGGATCGATGGTCGCTCGCCGGCGCGTACGCTCGTCGTCCACTCGTCGATGTTGCCGGTCATGTCGTAGACCCCGAAGGTGCTGCGACATGCGGGCTGGCTACCCGAGGGCTTGCCCCGCCAGAGGCGGTCCATCTCGCGACCCGCCGCGTCGCCGTCGCGTGGCGTCATCGCGCGCTGATCGTAAGCGGTCCACGGCTGATCGGTGACGCACGCCTCGGGATCGCGCACGTAGCCATCGCCGTAAGGGTAAGGGCGACCCTCTTCTCCCTCGCACGCGAAGGTCCACTCGTCCTCGCTGCAGAGACGCTTGCCCTGCTCCTCGCAGAGCTGCTCGGCCTCGTACCAAGAGACGTAGACGAGCGGGTACTGCCCCGCGAGGTTTGGGTACTCGAGCCGGTCGATGCAGAAGTGCATCGGCTTGCGCTCGAGCTTTGCGCTCGCGGCGAGCCAGGCGTCGCGATCGAAGCGCGCGCAGCGCTCCGGGTACTCGCGCTGGATCCAGTCGACGCACGTTCGCTGCTGCATCCGGTCGATGCGCTCGTCCGCGTACGGGTTGTCATCCGGCTCGACGAGCATCGCGCCGCGCACCTCGACCATGCCGACACCGCAGCCTCCGCGCGTCCCCTCGCGGAGATCCGTCACGCTCGGCTCCTCGAGCTCGGCAGAGACGATCTGCCAGTGTTTCCCGCGTACGCTGCGCCAGAGGTGACGCGGCGCGCGGCGGCTCAACGCGGCCTCGGACGGATCGAGGTTTGGGAGCTCGAAGGCCATGAGCCCGCGCGTTCCGACAAAGCCGAGTCCAACCATGCCCGTCACGACGAGCGCGGCGACCAACGGGTTCAGCGGCGGAGGCATGCGCGGAGGCGTTGAGCCCTTCCAATCATAGCGCGGCGGTCCGGGTTCGGCAGCTCGGTTCATCGGCGCCTGTCCTCCTCTTCGCGGTTGTCGTCGGCGCGCTTGCGCAGCGCGTCGAGCCGGTTCTTGTCGTCGGTCCGGGTCTTCGACAGATCGTTCTTCTCGCCGGGGTCGGCCGCCAGCTCGTAGAGCGCGAGGTTCAGCTTGCCGCTCTTTTGCCGGAAGCTGAGCAGCTTCAGCGGCCAGTCGATGACCGCCACGCGCCGCGTCGAATGGGCGACGACCGGCGGGCGGGAGAGCGCCTCGCCCCGGAGCGCGGGCACGAGCGAGACACCGCTCAGTCCCGACGCATCGGCGCGCGCGAGGTCGGCGACGGTGGCGGCGACGTCGTAGACGCTCACCGCGGTCTCGATGTGACGCGGGCTCATCGCGTCGCCGGCGATGAGCATCGGCACGTGGAGCACCTCGTCGAAGAGCTGGGTCCCGTGGCCCTTCGCGCCGTGCTCGCCGAAGGCCTCGCCGTGGCTCCCGTGCACGACGAACACCGTGCGCTTGCCGCGCGGCCCCTCCCGGACCGCGGCGACGAGCCGGCCGAGCTCGCGGTCGACGTAGGCGATCTCGCCAGCGTAGAGCCCGGCCTCGCCCGTCCCAAACGAGAGGCCGTCGTGGGGCAGGTAGCGCGCGTGCGCGTCGAAGAGGTGAACCCACAGGTAGAGCGGCTTGTCGCCGCTCGCGAGCTCGCGGTGCGCGGCGATGGCCGCGTCGATCGCGCGCGCACCCGTGACCTTGCGCTCGGGGTGGTTCTCGCGGAAGGGGGACTCGTCGAAGAGCTCGAAGCCCTGCGCGAACCCGCGATCCTTGCGGAGCCACGTGAACGAGGTGACGGCGCCGGTGCGGTAGCCCGCCTTCGCGAGCCGTTCGGCGAGCATCTCGGGCTTGTCGTCGAGGACGGGCCACTCGCCGCCCGCGTGCGGCGTCTCGCGGAGCGACCGCCCCGAGACCACGGGGACGAGGGCACGCTGGGTGTCGGCCGCCGCGGCGTACGCGTGATCGAAGACCACGCCCGACGTCGCGAGCTCGTCGAGCGTCGGGGTCGTCTTCTTCGCGTAGCCGTGGAGCGAGGTGCGGTCGGCGCGCACCGTGTCGAGCGTGACCACGATCAAGTCGGGACGGGCCTCCCGGCTCCCCGCCGGGTCGCTCGCCGGCGCGTCGGGGGCCGCGGCGGACGACGGCGCGGCGGCGTCTTCTCGCGCGCTGGCGCTCGCCGCCGGGCTTCCGGAAGGGCGCGCGCTCGCGGCGGTTGCGGACGGGACGCCGCTCCCTGCCGCCTCACGCGCCGGATCTTGTCCGTCGCAGTCGGCGTCGACGCCGTCGCCTGGCGCGTCATGCGCGCCCGGGTGACGTCGCGGGTCGCCCTCGTCGCAGTCGCGCCCGCCGAAGTGCGCGGCGTGCCCGTCGCCGTCGCGATCGCTCCATGCGCCGAGCGCCGAGAGCGCCGCGCCCGGGAGCCCTCCGCCCTCGACGAGCGCGGGCCCGGCCGTCGACGTCTCGACGCGCAGCCCGCCTGCGACCACGACGAACGCGAACGCCGGCACGCCGCCTAGGCGCAGCGCGGGCGAGGCGCCGTCAGAGAGGCGCACGAGCCGCGACAGCGCGACGAGCCCAACTCCGAGGAGCAGGTCCCACATCGCGGCGCGGAGCGGAGCCCCGTCAGTCGCGCGCCTCGCAAGCGGCGAGCCGAGGAGCGCGACGGCCGCGAGCGCGGCACCGGCGGGGACCACGGCGAGGATCTCCCTCCGTACGCCGCGCGCCGCGAGCTCGCGCCCGATGACGACCAGGCGGCCCGCCGCGAGCGCGGCCCCGACGAGCACGGCCCCCCCGACGATGCCGAACACGCCGCCGCCGAGCCCCCGGTGGTGGGTCTTCGCATGAAGGACGCTCGCGAGCACGACGAGCCCGGCGGCCCCGAGGCTCGCGGCGAGTCCGAGGCCGAGCAGCCACTCGCGGGGCGCCGCTCGACCGACGAGGCCGCGTAGGCCGCGGGCGGCGCGCGGCATCGCGAGCGACACCGGGACGAGCAGGAGGGCCCACGCGGCCGTCGCGACGAGCCACGCGTCGAGGGCGGGGGCTCCGCGTCCTGCGGCTCGAAGCGTCGACGGGATCGCCGCAACACCGGCGAGCAGCACCCCGAGCCCCACCTCGTCGCCCGACCCGGCGCGCGGCGGCTCGGACTCGGGCAGCGGCTCCTCGCTCACTCCTCGATTGTTAGCAGTGCCAAGGAAAAAACGGAGATTTTCGGCGATCGGCCGTGACGAGGACAGGCTGCATGCCGAGCGTCAAGGCGTGGGGTTAGAGCTCCGAGCAGAGCGGGTCGCCGGGCTTGCACCGAGGCTCGCTGGGAGCGTCGAGTACCAGCATCGAGTAGCTCATGCTCTCTTTCACGTCGGGTTTTGCCGTGACCTTGATTCGCTTGGCTCC
Source organism: Deltaproteobacteria bacterium (assembly GCA_016875405.1). GTDB lineage: Bacteria > Myxococcota_A > Polyangia > Polyangiales > Polyangiaceae > SYFR01. The sequence goes on from VGRJ01000117.1 coordinate 13,022, forward strand.
CTACGTCGCGGTGACGGCGCGATCGTCGTTCTTCGTGACGGTGAAGCCGTCTGCGGTGAGCCTCTCGGCTACCTTGGAGATCGCCTCCGCCTGGCTGGCTTGCGTCCTGTCCGTGCAGGACACGTAGGCAAAGTCCTTCTTGGCGGTCTTGACGCAGGTGGCCCCGGGGATCGTGACCTTGCCATCGAGGCCCTCGAACTCGACGAAGTCGGGCGGGTAGAAGAGGTCGAGCGCTTCCTGGCCAAGCCACTTGAGCTTCTCCTTGTTCGGCTCCTGCCCCTGCATGACCCCGGCGAGCACCTCCGCGACGAGCTTGGCGCGCGCCGCCTGGAAGGTCCGAAGCGCGGTCCAGCCCTCCTTGTCGTCTCCGTCCGGCTCCGCCTCGATCGTGACGACGAGCGACTTGCCCTTCTGCTCCGGCCTCGCGGCCGAAGGCGGGCTCCGATGGCGAGCGACACGCCGTTGAGGTCGAGGCGGGGTGCATGCTCCGACTTCGGTGTTGGTCGCTCCGTCCGTCGTGAAGGCGGGCTGGGCTCAGGACTCGCGCGCGCTCCTGAGCCTCGCTTTCGAGCGATACGCAGTCGAATTGAACATTTGGACGGTCCAAATGTAATCGCGGGTGGCGTTGGGACGCGGGGCGGGTCACTC